>CAVHIP010000046.1:0-16310 GCA_963636125.1 Oscillospiraceae bacterium
GGGTCTCAAAAATCATTCAGGGAAAATGGACGATGGTGATCATCTATGTCCTGTCCGATGAAACATTGCGGTTCAGCGAGATTCACCGCCGACTGCCGCATATCACGGAAGCCAATCTGACGAAAGACCTTCGCACACTGGAAGCTCACGGCGTGATCCACAGGGAGGTTTACCCTGTCGTTCCGCCACGGGTAGAATACTCGCTTACGGAAATGGGCAGGGCATTTCTGCCGATTTTGGATGCAATCAATTCATGGGCAGAGAAATATACCACCGCACCGGGGGAATGCTCAGCGCAAGGCAAGTCAAACTAACAGCCTTTTGATTTACCACGAATTATGTATAAGCAAAACGGCGCATATATCTGCCCATGCTTTGCGCCAGACCTCGGCGTTCTCCTGGCTGTTCCAGTCCACAAGGTCAACCTTGCGGGTCTTGAAGTTGCCACCGGACAGGCGAATACGCTCCCCGTTTTCGTCCAGCACATATTCTTTTCTGGATTTGGGGAGCCAGCGGCCCTGCTCATCTATGGCCCGCATGGTCAGCAGGATGTGGGCGTGGGGATTGCCCTTGCCTGTATCATGAATGTTGAAATCCACGCACATAGAAAAAGCCCGCCAGCAGTTCCAAAGAAAGCCGCTGGCGGGCGATGGATCAATGGATTCAAGGCTTAACTTTTACGGGCCTTTATATCGCTTCATTTTCAAAATGTCCTTTTCACCAATCATCGCTGAGACTCTTCGCATACGACTTTGGGGATGCTGCACCGCAAGCGGAACAGCGATACTTGTCTGTTTTGGACAAAGCGGATCTTGAGAATATTTCCTCTGACCTAATTTTCTGGAAAGTACATAAATTTACCAATTGCAGGTAAAACAGAATAAAAAGCCAATCGCGTCAAAGCCCAACCGGTACTTCCCCGGAGGAAATTTCATTTTGCGTTTGGTTGGGTTATGTGCTATAATTATGATAATATCCGGAAGCAGTAGGAACTATAAAAAGGTGGTGCGTCATGGGAGAAACCATTCGGGAAAAGCATAAGAAACTGACGGAAAATCTGATATGCAACAGTTTCCTGACACTGTTAAAAGAAGAGGATATTAACAGCATTACAGTTGCTGATGTTTGCCGTCAGGCAAATATCAGTCGTCCTACATTCTACCTGCACTTTTGTGACATCAACGATTTGATTGACTACATCAATCGCTGGTATGTGGATGCCATCACGCCGCTGATTTGTATGACTTATGAAAGCGAACATCTCAGTCGGACGCAGGGACTGGAAATTCTGACGGAGATCATGGATATATTGCGGTCATGGCCGGAATATAGTATGGTGATCCTGGGACTTGAAAAAGGTCAGAAAGTCATCAACGATGTGACGGAACTCGTCAGGGGAAAATACATGGAGCATACTCAGACATACAAGGCAGATCAGGCACAGGCGGCAATGTATCGGTTTGCTTTCTCGTTTTACGGAGGTTGGGGCGTTTTTCGGGAATGGTGCAGAGGAGGATTAAAAGAGAGTCCCGAGGAACTTTTGGAGTATATTCATAGCCTGAGTTGAATTGTTTTCGGCGTCGTACAAGATCCATACCGCTACAAAAACCCGTGTGGGCGCATTGTCGTCTGCACGGGTTTTTGTATTCGGATGGATTGTTTGACAATTATCAAGCAAAGTGTAAAGCATCTATACGACATCAAAATATATTGCATATTGAACAATTCCTCTCCATCCAGTAATATAAAAACTAGTAATAGTCCCAAAGTGGGTACTGCAAAACTACAAAACGGAGGTAAAAGTCATGGTTAAATTCACAACGGAAGAAGAATTGATCGTCAAGAGCGTGCGCGAGTTTGTGGAAAACGAGGTCAAACCGCAGGTCAGCAGAATCGAGGAAAGCAACGAATTCCCAATGGATTTGTGGAAGCGTTGCGTGGAACTGGGCTTCATCGGAGTTTCCATGCCCGAAAAATATGGCGGGATGGGAATGAGAGAGACCATGGACAAGATCATTCTGGAGGAAATCGCAAAGGAATGCCCCGCGTTGGCACTGGCCATCGACGCACATCACCTGGCTACCAGACAAATCAACAGCGTGGGTTCAAAAGAGCAAAAGGAAAAATACCTGCCCAGCATGGCATACGGTGAGACCATCGGTGCGTTTGCTGCCACGGAAGCTGCGGGCGTGATTCCCTGCATGGAGTTCCAAAAGATGGGTACGCCGACGGAAACCGGTTTCCTGGTAAACGGCACAAAAATCTTTTGCACGAACTCTGCCGTCGCGGACGTGTTCATCCTCAGCGGCGTGATGGGCGACGACTACTGCTGCCTGATCGTGGAAAAAGGCATGGAAGGTCTGCAGGTCGGCGGCAATCTGGTGGAGCACAAAATGGGGATGCACGGGACTGGAACGGGGACCGTGATTTTCAATAATGTGCTGATTCCCTACTCCAATGTTATGATTCCGGAAGACCCGAGCGACGTCAACCCGTTCGCATCACAGCCCTGCTATCTGGACATCAGCGCAATTTCCCTGGGCATTGCAGAGAGCGTTTACAAGAAGACCAAAACCTATCTGATGGGCCGGATCCGGAACGGAAAGCCGTTGGCAAGTTTGCAGGTGGTAGCGCGGCAGTTGTCTGAAATGAAGTGCAAAATCGAGCTGATGAGGAGTATTCTGTATCGTACTGCCGATACGCTGGACAGCGGAACCCCCGATCCTCTGATGGTACATATCACGAAGGCGACAGTGCCCGAGATGACTGTTGAGGTCGCAAAGATGGGCATTGAACTCCACGGCGGTGTTGGCTACATGGAGGCGACGGGCATTGCCAGGTATCTGCGCGACGCTATGTGCAACACCATCGGCGAGAATCCCACGTCGTTCCATATGGATCAGATTGCGCTCCAGCTGGGGCTTCCCATTGACACGTCCATGCCGTTGGTTCCCATTATCGGTGACCGCGAGGACTACTGAAAGGGCAGGTTTCCATGGCTTTGAAAATTGTGGTGTGCGTGAAGCCCGTCCCTGCGTCTGACAGCGTGACCATCGACCCGGAAACCAAAACCGTACGGCGGCAGGCCGGAGAAAATGTCATCAGCACTTTAGATAAAAATGCGTTGGAATTGGCGTCCCGTCTGAAAAAAGAAACAGAGTGCGAGGTCACGGTGCTGTCTATGGCACCGGCTTCCGCAGAAATCAACATTCGGGAGGCACTTGCACGCGGAGGAGATCGGGCGGTCATTCTCAGTGACCGGGCATTTGCTGGCGGCGATACCTTTGCTACAAGTTATGTTCTGGCCAATGGCATCAGACAGCTTGGCGGCTGCGATTTGATTCTGACCGGTGCGGCCAGCGATGACGGAGGCACGGGACAACTTGCCGCGCAACTTGCCGAATGGCTCGGACTCCGTCATCTGCATAACGTCGTGGATGTGGCGTACGAAAACGGCGGATTGCGCGTGACGACTGTGGCGGATAAACAGACCTGTCAATGGAACTGTGCGCTACCCGCACTGATCACCGTCAACCGGAGCATCAACACGCCCGGTCCTGCCTCTGTCCGCAACATCGTTGCGGCAGGAAGAAAAGAACTTGCCATCTGGTCAGCAGACGATTTGCCGGAACTGGACCGCGGGAAAATCGGACTAAAAAATTCACCGACGCAAAACGGAGAGCTCTATGCGTTGGATGCCAGCAGAGCAGGCATTGTCGTGGAAGGTGACGCGGCGGAGTTGGCGGATGCAATTCTGACAAAACTCGGCGATGCCGGGCTTCGGGTGTGAGGAGGCGCAGACATGGAACAAAAACAGTTTTGGGTTTATATCAGTCTTCAGGGAGATCACCCGGACACACAGAGTATGGCCTTACTCGGCAGAGCGCAGCAGTTGGCCGAAGAAAGCGAGATGACACTTGCTGCCGTGGTCGCCGGGGGCGGGTGTAGCCGTGCTGCGAAACTCCTGGCGGAGCAGGGCGTTCCTATGGTATATTATGCGGATGTGCCCGATCTCAAAGGGTGCGAGTATCTGCGAATTGCGGACATTCTTTATCCCTTCGTCAAAGCCCGGATGCCCGAAATCTTCCTGTTTCCGGCAACAGACAGTGCGTCGCTTCTGGCATCCACACTGGGTGTGCGGCTCCAGACCGGTGTAAACGTCCACTGCGTATCCGCCGAAATCAGGGACGGCATTTTTATCGGGGCAGTTCCGGCCTTCGGAGGACAGGTCATGAGCGAAATTCTTTGCCCGGTAAAGCGTCCGCAAATGGCAACGGTACGTTTGAGCGGTTATGCGTTTCAGAGTGGTCCCGTCGGGAACCTGGAATCTTTTGCCACGCAGGCGCCTGCGACCGAGGGCCTCGAACTCGTGTCCGCCGTAACGGGGCAGACACAGGGCGTATCTTTGACCGATGCGGATGTGGTGCTGTGTGGAGGCGCGGGTGTGCGGGACGCCGAGGGTTGGCAAATGCTCAAAGACCTGGCGGACGCGATGGGTGCCGCAGTTTGCTGCACGCGCAACGCACTTGACATGGGAATCGGCGCAACGGAAGCCGATATGGTGGGCATTAGCGGAAGCACCATCGCCCCGAAAGCGTACATCGGCTTCGGCGTATCTGGCTCTGCGCATCATATGTGCGGAATGAAAGAGAGCACACTGGTTCTGAATGTGAACCTGAACAGGAACAATCCGTTTTTCGTTGCATCCGATTGCGGCTATGTGGGCGATGCGAAGCAGGTTATCGCGGCCCTGACGGAACGGATTAACAAATGAGCTACACGGAGGGTTGTAATTATGGAAATTCGAGATAAAATTGTATGGATTACCGGCGGCACCAGTGGAATGGGGCTTGCCACAGCAAAAATGCTCATCGAAAATGGCGCAAAAGTCGCGCTGACAGCCAGGGACGCGGAGCGCGGTGTGCGCAGGGAAAAGGAATTGGGCGAGAACTGCATCTATATTCAGGGCGATGTTACAAAAACGGAGGATATGCAGCGCACAGTCAAGACCATTATGGAGAAGTGGGGCAGACTGGATGTTTTGATGTCAAACGCTGGCGGTGCCAATGGAATGACATGGGGCCTGCCCATGGAACCGGATATGGAAACGACGACTGTAGATGGAACATTCAAGTGGAAATATTCAGATTCGGGTCCGGCTCCGCTTGAACCGTTCATTGCGGATTTGTATGTGAATTTGATCGGTGCCTATGATGTTGCCCGCCTTGCGGCTTGGGAGATGAGAAACAACGTTCCCAATGAAGACGGCGAGAGAGGAACCATCATCTTCGTATCTTCTATTTCCGCAACGAAGCGCCACTCTGCAGGATTCAACTGCGGCTATGCTTCGGGAAAGGCCGGCATCCTTGGACTGACTAAGGAACTGTCCTGCAACCTGGGGAGTGCGGGCATCCGCGTGAATACCATTCTTCCCGGATATTTTGACACTGAAATGGTCAAGGAAACGGGATTTCTGAGTAAACCTTGGATAGATGCGCAGAATTTCCCAAGAAAAATAGGCGACCCAAAAAATATCGCTCAGATGGCGGTGCAGTTGATTGAAAATCCTTTTGTCAACAACGCAGTCATTGAGGTTACGGCAGGTTTCTCGGCTGTTGAGCCGATGCTGTAAAAACGAAAGATTCATCCATTAAACATTAGGAGGAGAAACAATATGGAACAGAAAACAATGAAAGCCCTGCGTTCCCGAGGGATCTCCAAGCAAATGGAAATTAAAGACATTCCCGTACCACAAATTGTTGAACCCACGGATGCCATTGTGAGGGTCACTCTTGCCACCATCTGCGGCAGCGACCTGCATATGTACTATGGCGAAATGGGGCAAGTTCCGGAAATGACGGTGGGACACGAATATTGTGGAGAAGTCGTGGAAGTCGGAGCGGCTGTTAAAGACTTTAAGCCCGGGGACAAGGTAATTGTTCTCCCAGCATACTCCTGCGGTCAGTGCTACACTTGTGTGCAGGGCTTGGGCGCAATTTGTCAGACTGCCGGTTGTATCGGCGTACCCAACGGTCCTGACGGCTGCTTCGCGGAGTATACAAGGGTACAGTTTGCCAACACCAGCCTGCGGCATCTTCCCGAAACGGTCAGTGAAGAAGAAGGCGTGATGGTCTACGACGTTCTGGCGACCGCATATTACGGTGTGCATAACGGTGGTGTCAAGGCGGGCGATCGGGTCATCATCTACGGCACCGGCCCGATTGGCGGTGCGGCAGCGATGCTGTGTAAGCGGCTCGGCGCAAAGCAGGTCATTGTTATCAACCGCAGCAAAGCACGACCCGAAACCGTCTTGAAACAGGGCTATGCGGACGCAGTCATCTATGCGGATGAACAGGATGTTGCCCAGACCGCTCTGCAAATGACAGAGTATATGGGTGCCGACGTTGTGATTGAGACCATCGGCACGGAAGAATCTCTGAACATGGCGATTCAACTGGCGAAGATGAAGGGAACCGTTTCCTCCGTTTCCGTTATCGGCGGACCGGTTACGCTGAACTGGCCGCTGGTTCTCGGGAAAAATCTCACTATCAAGAGCGGGATGCAGAACTTTGACGGTTGCGATGAAATGCTGAAAGAAATCGCGGACGGCAAACTGGACGTCAAGTGGCTGGCAACGCATAAGGCACCACTGAATGACATAATCGACGGTTATGAGGTGTTTGCCGGCAAACAGGACGGGTGCATCAAATGGCTCATTACGCCGTATGATCATGCGCGCGATGAATCAACCTATGAATTTAAGGTTGAAAATGCCCGTATTCAAAAATAATCTGACACTCCTTCCCCACAAACATCGGTTTACTGGGCAATCTTCCCTCTTTCTTTAATCTCTCCGTATACACAGATATCCCGCTTAATCCAATTAGAGTTTAGGCGGGATATTTGCTTTTAATATAATGCTTTCTTACGCAATTTTACCACATTTTCTGCCCCGCGAGTGCTGGGGTGCAATTTGCACCCCAGCACTTCACCGGCATAAAGTGGCGGTGGCACTTTTGACCACTACCTAATCAACGGGTCAATTTGACCCGTTGATTTTCCAAGGGTAGTGCGGGCAAAAAATGCCCGCACTACTTTACCCTCGCAAAGTGGTAATGACCAACTTGGTCACCATCAAAACCAACTGCCAGATTAACCAGTCGAATTTTAGACTTCAACGTGCGGCATGGGGTTTTCCTGAAGAAGTCCCGGAGTTCACTGTTGGGTTTGACTGAAAACAAAAATTCCGCAAATGCGGAAATTCAATCTCTACATTTGCGGGACGAGGCAGTTGATTCTATTCGGGACGGGCAGTACAACAAGCGGCTGCTGTCCGAAATTTTGGCAGATGGTCGAGTCAATGACATGAACGCTATGCTGGAAGCGGTGCGGCATCAAACGATGGAGCAGTACCACGCCGAGGCGGATGACCTCTATATGCGGTCATTAGAGTTGGGGCAAGTCCAGACAGAGGACTATTTCGCCAAAGTGCTGTCCGATGACATCACGGAAATCTTGAACGATATTCGTGAATGCCACAAGAAAGACGTCACTACCGCCGATGAGACTTCTGTCGCCGAGGAAGTGAAACGAGGTTTGCAGGAAGCAATGTCCTTTGAGGGCAACCCGCAGGAGAAACAGGCGAGGGCGTATCTTGCCGCTTTGGGAGTGGACTATGACGCCATCACGAAAGAGGAGTTTGTGACGCTCATTGGAATCCTGCAAAAGTCCAGGAAACTACAAATCCGGCAGGGCAGCCAGCGGGGAAAGAAGAAAAGGAAATGAGAAAACGCCCATCTCAATCAAGCGTTTTCGCAAGATCGAGGTGGGCATTGCTGCATCCTTATGAATCCCAGCCGATACCTCTGTACGGACCGGACACCCGTTTCAGGTAGTTCTCCAGTTCTCCGCTCAAAACGAGTTCGGCATACTCCAATGGGGCGTTGTAAATAAGCCAGTCCATCTCTGACTGTCCGTTCATGGTGGTTTCGATGCTGTCCTCCACTGCAGTGCAGTCGATGGAAAGCATACTCCCGTCCGAGTAACAAAGCTCCACACAGCCGGTATCGATGTTGAATTCACAAGATGTTAGCCATTTCATAGCGATACCTCCGTAAAACCATTTGATTTGTAACCAATCCTGTACGGCAGTTGCCGTTCATTTTCGTGTTACTGTTTTACGGACAATGGCCGAATGGCGGGATTTTTCGTTATCCGAACAAGCTTATTCTTACGGTGTAGGTCACTGTTTTTCCGTCATAGGTGACGGTCGCGTCGCGGTTGCCAAGGCCGGTCATGTCGCACTCGACAGTATATTCGCTTGAGTCGGTTATGCGCTTTGCCGAGCCGTTATTGTAATAGGCTCTGAGCACCAGCCCCGTCGTATCGAGCTCTTCGCCGACGGTGTACACTGTCTTAACGGGCATCTCCTCTATCGTGAGTTCCGTTACCTTTGGCCGCTCGACGATGACGGTACACTGATCGTAGACCTCCATCTTGTCCTTGACATAGACCATAATCGTGGCCGAGCCCTCGCTCACGGCCGTGAGCTTTCCATCCTGCGATACGGTGACTATGGATGTATCACTGCTTTTCCAGACATACTCGGGCTCATCTTGGTCTATGTCCGGCTCGGGCATGCAGCTGACTTTTAGCTGCGCCTCATCCTCGACCGTGAGCGTGAGGCTGGGTGAGCTGAGCATGACTGATTTTACGTCGAGCTTCTCGGGCTCGGGCGTTGCTGTCGGCGTCGGACGAACAGATTCCTCGGGCTGATTGTCCTTGCCTCCGTCGTTACCGGACAGCGCAAACACGATTATCGCCGTCGCCATAGCCGCAATGATCAGAAACAGCGCCAATATGTAGCCGAACATCGACTTTTTAGGCTTCTTTTCCGGCTCCGTCTGCCTGGGCGGGGCTTTTTTGGTCTGAGCCGCCTCCGGCCGCGGCTTTTGCTTCGGCTGAGGCTGAGGACGCGGCTCTGAGGGCGATTCGGGTATGTACTCCGGGCGCGGATCAGCCTTGAAATTCTCGCGCACGGTCGCCTCATCGCTGCCGAATGACGGCTGCAAAGGCTCTGGTTCAGCCTTTCCCTGCGCCGCGAGTTTAAGCGCGCGCTTAAACTCCTCCGGGCCGGAATAACGGTCGGCTATCTTATAGCTGCACGCGGTCATAACGACCTTTTTGAGCGCCGCTCCGCCGTTTTTCGGCTGCGGCAGAGTCTCACCTCGAAAGCGCCTTATCTGCGCGTCGGTGGTCTGCTCCGCTGTCGGCGTTTGGGGCGGCATCGGAAGAAACGGGCCGCGCCGCTCATTCAAAAGCCAATAGAGCACCATGCCGAGAGAGTAGATATCCACCCTGTCATCATAGCCCTTACCCTTGTACACCTCGGGTGCCATGTAGGAATATGTTCCGACCTTATCGGCCGATGTGCGAATGGTAGAGGCCTTGGCGACGCCGAAGTCGCCAAGCTTGAACACTCCGTAACGGCTGACAAATATGTTCTGAGGCTTGATGTCGCGGTGGATTATATTGTTCTCTCTGCACAGTTCGAGCGCCGAGCACATGTCACTGCCGAGCTTTATGACATTTTCGACCGTCATGCCGTTTTCGCGGACATAGTCCGGCAGAGACTGCAAAAGCTCCATTCGGATATAAATATCCCAGCCCATGTCGTTTTCATGGGGGATTATCATCTGATCCTCACAATTGACGATGTTGGGATGGCCGCGCAGAGCGCCGAGCAGACGGTATTCGTTGCTGATTTCCTCCACCTTTTCGCGAAGCTTCGCGCGCATGGCAAACTCGCTCATTGTGCTGAGCATCTCGTCATACTCCTTCTGAGAGCCGGGAACGCTTATCACCTTGAGTGCGCAGTGGAAATCGCCGCCGTATTCATCTTTTTTCTTTAGCTCATATACCTTGCCGGAGCTGCCGCTGCCTATGCAGCGCACTATCTCCCAGCCGGGCAGCGAAGATTGCAAATTCTCCATATCATGCATCCCTGATAGTTTTTTAATAAGTCACCTTTTAATATAATATATTCTATCCGTCTTGTCAAATTACTCAATGGATTTGAGTGCGCCCGCCATGTCGATGTTATCTATCCTGCGGCGCATGATGGCATTTACTATAAGTGCGAACACAAAGGTTATGACAATCGACACCGCGAAGCTCAAAAAGCTTATATGCGGCTTAAAATACATCATATCAACTTTTATTGCATTCATGACAAAGGCATGCAGCGCAACGCCGAGGCCGAGACCGAACACTGCCCCCACGCCGGTGAGAATGAGGTTTTCGCGGAAAACATAGTGCGCCGCTTCCTTCGGATAAAAGCCCAAAACCTTTATCGTCGCTATCTCGCGTATGCGCTCGGATATATTGATATTCGTGAGGTTATACAAAACAATGAAGGCCAAAAGTCCGGCGCAAAGGATTATCGCCGCTACGACGACCAAAAGTCCGTCCATCATGCTGCTCATACGGTCTTTCGTGTCGACGCTGAGCGTCACACCTCTTACGCCGTCGACATCGTTTGCGATAGCCGCAGCGCAGGCGCTGACGTCTTCCCCTGTTGGTGCGTTTGCAAGTGCAGACTTATACTCCGGCACCTCACCGAGCTGCTCTTGGCAGGTATCGGGCGAAATGAACACATAGCTGTCTACATAGTTATCAAAAAGCGCGCTGACCGTTACGGTAAGCTCCTTTTTCTCCGAAGTCGTTATCCTTATCTCGTCTCCGACCTCGACTCCGCCAAGTTGGCGGGCAAGGTTATAGTTTATGGCGGCTTCGTTCTTTCCGGGATAGTCGATGGGCGTTCCGTCATAGCTGAGGTCTATGAATTTATAAAGCTGCTTACCGTCCGTCACCGTGAGCGTTGCGCTCTTTATCGCGTTTCCTCCGTCTATCTCGGCAAGGCCGCGATAGATGAATATCGCGTCTTTGACGTTATCCCCCGCGTCGCGGAAAAATATCTCCTGCTCCTCATCGTTCATGTCATAGGCCATGGTGAGCTCGTAATCGTAGAGGATTATATCATCATACTGCCGCGTCACGACATTCTGTATCGTGTCGTTGAGGCCGAGCGCCGTGAGCACAAGTGCGGTACAGCCGCCGATGCCGAGAAGCATCATAAATATGCGCTTTTTATAGCGCATGATATTTCGCGCGGAGACCTTCTGCATAAAGCTCATGTCGTTCCACACGGTCGGTATGCGCTCGAGCAATATTCGCTTTCCGGCCTCGGGAGCCTTTGGGCGGATAAGCTCCGCCGGAGCGCATTTGAGCTCCTTTGCGCAACAATACCGGGTCACGAGCACCGTGACGGCAAGGTTTGCCGCCGTTATGCCCAGTGCCAGCGGCCAGTCCATTGTAAACGTAAGGCCGGAGATGTTATATATAAGCCCATAGCCGAACCACACTATCGCCGGGAACGCAAAGCTCCCGGCTGCTATTCCGAAAATGCAGCCGAGAACCGTAGCGCTGCCGGAATAGAATATATATTTTCCCGTGATAGCACCGGAGGAATAGCCCAGCGCCTTCATGATGCCGATCTGCGTGCGCTGATCGTCGATCATTCTTGTCATCGTCGTAAGGCAGACAAGCGCCGCGACGAGGAAGAAAAACACCGGGAACACGGAAGCCACGCTCTGAACGACGTTCGTGTCGCTTTCAAAGCAGACATAGCCTGCATTCGTATCGCGATCGAGGACATATGTATCGGCGTGGTTTATGTTTTTTATCTGTTTTTCCGCGGCATCGAGCTCATCTGCGCCCTTGTCGAGCTCTGCCTTGGCATCGTCAAGCTGAGCCTTGCCTGCGCTGAGCTCCTTTTCGGCCTCGGCAAAGCCGCGCTCGGCCTCCGCCTTGCCCTGCTCGTACTGCTTTTTTGCCGTCTCAATCTGATCGGCGCCGCTGTTTACCATCTCGCGCGCAGCGTCAAGCTCTGCCTGACCTGCGGCTATCTGAGCGTAGCCCGAATCAAGCTGCGCTTTTGCGTCCTCAAGCTGCTGACGGTACGGCTCGAGCTGCGCATCGACCTCAGCGCGCTTTTGGCGATGTACCTCAAGCCGCTCGTTATAGCGGGCAATGTCTGAGTTATAAACGCTTATAAGGTCGTTTGCTGTCTTTATCCGGCGCTCTATGAGCCGCGCCTTGATATTCTCACCGTTTGCCTGAGCCGCGGCGAGCTCTGCATTAAGGCTTTCTATCTCCGTTGTCTGCGCAGCGATATCGCTCTTCTTTTCGCTGATGCGGTTTTCATAGTAGGCTATCTGCTCGTCGACAGTGCCGTAGGCAAGTGCCGCTCGCGTATTGAACTGGCGCAGGCCGTCCTCATACTCGGCCTGTCCCTTATCAAGCTCCGCCTTTGCGTCGTTGAGTTCCTCCTGCTTCCTGTCTATGACAGATGAGTCACCCATCATGCTCTCGGCATCCTCTATCTGCTTGCGCGCGTTTTCGAGCTCTGCCTCGGTCTCGCTTTTCTTCCGAGTATAGGCAGCATATCCGCTGTCATACTCCGCCTTTGCCGCGTCGTACTGTGCCTTGCCCTCCTCATACTGAGTCTTTGCATCGTCAAGCTGCGACATGGCATCGTCAATGATGCTGTCGCGCCGAACGACCGCCCGCTCTGCCATGAGATTTTCAAGCGCCTCGACGTACTTTTCGGTACTCTCATCGTACTCGTCCGAGTAGACATAGCCCTCGGCATCGACGCAGACATAGATATCCGTGTAGTAATCGGTCGAGAAGCCGTCCATTGGGATATATATATATCCCTTGACGCTGCCGTTGCCGAGCGTGCTTGAGCCGCGCTCCATATTGATGTACAGAACACTGTCAGTCAGACCGACGATCGTATATTCATCGTAGGCAAAAGCCTCAAAGGTTTGGTCGCTGTTATCCTTTGACAGCTTTATGGTTCTGCCGATATCCGATTTTGAATACATATTGGGGTCGGCAAGACACTCGTTCGCCTTTTCCGGCATACGTCCGGCCTTGAGCTCAATAAGGTTTATCTTTTCGGGTATGCTCTGCGCCATCATGATGAGGTTATCCTCATCATCGGTGTTAAACAGAAAATCCGCACCGACAGCACCCTCGGCAAGCGTAACGCCCGAGAGCTTTTTGACCTCGGCAAGATCGTCATCGGTAAGCCCCAGCGTGGAGACGAGTCGGAAATCGTAAAAATTTGTATTGTGCGTATAGTTATTATACGTTTCAAGAAAATCCGGTCGCGAGAGGCGCAGACCGACAAACAGACCGGCTCCCAACGCAATTATCGCAAATATCGCAAGATAGCGTCCAAGGCTGCTTTTAATTTCTCTTTTTGTCAGCTTAATTATCGATCTGTTCATCCGTTTACCACTCGATATCCTCAATAGGTATGGGGTGCTCATTGCGCATTACGTCCGTCACGACACCGCTTTTTACGGAAACAACTCTGTCTGCCATTGCGGTGAGCGCCTGGTTGTGGGTTATTATAACGACGGTCATGCCGTTTTTGCGGCTGCAATCCTGCAAAAGCTGAAGCACCGCCTTGCCTGTGTTATAGTCAAGTGCGCCCGTAGGCTCGTCGCAGAGCATGAGCTTCGGGTTCTTGGCCAAGGCACGCGCTATTGCAACGCGCTGCTGCTCGCCTCCGGACAGCTGCGCCGGGAAGTTCTGCGCCCTGTCGTGCAGGCCGACAAGGTCGATTACCTCGGCCGCATCCATGGGGTTTTTGCATATCTGCGCGGCGAGCTCGACATTTTCGATGGCCGTCAGATTCTGCACGAGGTTATAAAACTGAAACACAAAGCCCACATCGTAGCGGCGATAGGTCGTAAGTTCCATGGCGTTATACGAGGATATCTCCTCCCCGTCGAGGATGACCCTGCCCGAGGTCAGACTGTCCATGCCGCCGAGAATGTTGAGAAGCGTGGTCTTACCAGCGCCGGAAGCGCCGACGATAACGCATATCTCGCCCTTTTCAATTGCAAACGTAGCATCCTTCAGAGCTTCAATGCTCACTTCGCCCATTTGATAGGTCTTTTTCACTTTCTCAAATTCAACGTACGGCATAGTCTGCCCACCTTACTATATTTAATAGATATATTATACTAAATGTCTATACCTATTGCAATAAAAAACCGTGGCAAGCCACGGTTTTTTAACGATTTATTCAAGTGTTTTAAATAAGACTGAGTACCTTGCAGGCCTGCTCGCGGGTTGCGAATGCTGCCGGATAGTAGCTGTAGCTTCCGTCGGGATTCTGTGCTCCGCAGATTATGCCCGCGCGCTGGAGCGCGGCAACGCTCGGCGCGGCATAGGCCGATATCTGAGCGCTGTCGGTAAACGTTACGGCAGGTGTCTCCTCGGAGAGCTTTATGCCTGCGTAATCGGCATAGCGGCAGAGTATCGCCGCCATCTGCTCACGGGTGATGTTCTCGTCCGGCAGGAACGTCGTTGCGTTTACACCCTTGACGATGCCGTTATTGGCAGCCCACTCGATATAGGGCGCTGCATAGCTCTTATCGCTGACATCGGTGAAGCGGCACTTTGCATACGCGCTCGTATCAATGCCGTCGAGGCAGGCTATCATCTTCACAAACTGTGCACGAGTAATGTTTCCTTCGGGCTTGAAGGTGCCGTCGGGGTTGCCGTTTACGATGCCGAGCTGGTACATCTTAAGGATGTAGTCATACGACCAGCGGTCGCTGCTGACGTCGGTAAACGGCAGGGTGTTATCGTTTATGGGATCGTCGGCTGTACTGCTGTTCTTGCCGTAGGTGCTCGTCACGCGGTTTATCATCTCAAGGTACAGATGGTGGGTGTTTGAAACGGTGTTTGACAGGATACCGCCGACTATGCTCAGGTGGTCATACGGCTGGGTGGGCATAACGTTCCAAATGCCCTTGGCATAATCCTGATTATTATATCCGTCGCAGACGACGAATGCCTGAGTTCCGTCGGATTTGACGCATTTGAGTTGGCTGTTTAAGGGATACATGCCGGACACGACATTTACCATGCCGTCGTTGGGCAGCCAGGTCTTGTCAATATAAACGCCTCCGTCAGTGGACTTATCGTAATATTTACCCATCATGGTCGCGAAGGGCTTCAGGAGCGCAAACATGTTCGTATTGGGTATCTCATTTTCGCTGACGGCGCTCTGATGAGTCGCGTCGCCGCAGACAGAGAAGTAATAGACATTATTCTGCATCTCAATGCCGTCGTTTATCTTCAGTGCGTTATCGATCGTCAGGTCATAGATTGCGTTGTCGTTATGACTCATGAAATCGTTGCTGTTGAGAACGCGGATGAGATACTGAATATCCGTCTCGTTATCCTGACGGGAGATGCCGAAATGCTCGAGCTGAAGATCATAAATGCCCTTGAGATTGCTCAGACCGAGAGTTGCGCCAAAATTGTAGATAAAGTCGGTGACGACCTTGGTGGAGATATCGCAGGTCTCGATAAAGGTTGTTCCGTTGTGCGGAGCCGCAACGGCCGTAAGTGAATAGACCCAGTCGCCCTTTCCGCCTTCAAACAGCGGGGAAACCTTGGTTCCCGCGGCATTTGCCGCCGCGACTTCATCCGCGCTGCCGTTTGCAAGAAGCTCAAGGAACAGGCGCGTCGTTGCGCCGCCGAAGCTGTGTCCTATAAGATTTACCTTTTTCTGAGCGCTCCAGCCCTCGAACAGGGGCTTATCATAAGTTATGCCGTAGCGATCGTGTCCTTTGGCGGCGGAGTGCGCGGCGCCGTAGTCGACCGTCGTACCGGTGAGCTGAGCGTAGAGCTCGCAGGCTCTGTCCCATGCGCCGGAAAGCGGTCCGACCTGAGCTGCATAGCTCTCGTAGCCCTTAGTCGTCAGATAGTTCATGAGATTGCCCGTCGTCATGCCCCAGTACGGCAGGATCGGGTCGAGCATTGATCTGTCGCCCCATCCCATAAGACCGTGGACGAACACGAAGGGATAGTCATCCTCAGGATTTGCTTCATCGGCAGATGCCGCAACAGGCATCAGACTGCAAAGCAGCAGTACAACGAGCAGCAGACTGAGAAGTCTTCTTGATTTTTTCATTTCTCTCCTCCTAATTAAATATACTCCGTATAGTGTATAAACACTGTATGTTAATATTACCATATCTCGAAGTTTTGGTCAACTGCTTATTGGCTCTTGCATATTTCAAAGCTTTGGTGTAAAATATACCTCACAGGAAAATGCGGATGTCGTCTAATGGCAGGGCCCCAGCTTCCCAAGCTGGCGACGCGGGTTCGATTCCCGTCATCCGCTCCAACAATTAGCAAACTCCGAAGTCATTGAA
>CAVHIP010000047.1:0-4530 GCA_963636125.1 Oscillospiraceae bacterium
TCGGAATTGCGCTCAGCCGTTTTCTCTTTCGGGAAGAGTTTCTCTGTATACAATTCTCGGCTGAATTGTAGTGCCGCTCTCTGCGCCATCGTTATGGACAATAATGCTCAGCAGTTTTTTTAAGGCAAGCTCAAATACCTCCTGCAGACGTAGGTCAATCGCGGTAACGGACGGCGTAATATACCTGAAGAAAGAATCCGGCCCGTTGTTGGCGGAGAGAAGCAGCAAATCCTTTCCGACTCGTATGCCCGACTCGTTAAATGCGGTAATCAAGCCTCTGGCAACGCTTTCATTGTTGCAGTAAAGCACTCTTTCCAGCTGATTTTTCTGAACAAGACTCATACCGAGCTTATATCCATCCTGGGAGGAGCCCTCGCAGCTGAACGAGGTGCTGTTTAAGTCTATGCCGAGCTCGGAACAGCGCTCCATAAAAGCAGTACGACGCAAATTGGTCGCAACGTGGAAGCGCGTATCCCAGACTGTGCAAATGGATGAGCCGCCGTTTTCATATGCCACATCGCAGGCTATGCGGCCGGCGGAAGTGTGATTTATTGTGACATACGGGAAAAACTCATGGTTTCTGTTTGTAAGCACAAGCGGCACGGGAGAATGCCTGGAGGAGATAAAATCCAAATCGTCAAGCGATGCGCCAGCGAGGAGGATACCGTTGTAGTTGAGAGGCGAGAAGTTTTCCCAGTATTCATTGAGCAGGCCTGGGGTGAAAAAATGCACGCTTACTTCAATGTTTTCCGTAGACGCGCGAGATACGGCATTTACCGCGCGCATTGCCGAGACAAGTGATTGTTCAAAGTAAAAGCCCGGCCAGAATGCGGCTATGCGAATATCCGGATTAACCGTGGATTTCAGCTGACGGGCGGTAATGTTGGGACGGTAGTTTATTCTCTCCGCCGCGGCAAGAACGCGTTGCTGCGTCGCCTTTGAAATACGTCGCTCATCTCCGCGTCCGTTGAGCACATACGAAACGGTCGCCACGGATGTCTGACTGAGTTTTGCAATGTCATAAATAGTTGCCATATGGAAACCTCTTGGCTCTAAGTTACTTATACGTTTATTGTAACTCAAAAAATTCATTCTGTAAACATGCGGTGTTTATTTCACGCGCATTGCAGCTGCCATTTCAAGCAAAGACATCTCTCTTCGCCTCTGCCTTTGAAAAAATGATGGCAGGTCTGTATTATGTTACCGTAACTTCTCTAAAGAAGAGTTGTTTTATCACGTTCACACATCTGCCGACAAATAATGCCGATATAATTGTTGCTGGACCGAAACCTTCGATACGATGCAGAAATGTAAAGCTGATGGCGAGCGATATTGCAACGCATGAAATATCATATATAATCTTCATTCGTCCCAGACTTATGCCGAACGATCCGGATAATCGTTCTACTGTGCCGTCAGGCGGATTTTGTACAATATCTGCAGAACGGTAAGTGTCATACCAAGAGCCGTGAATATGACGCTAAATGCAAGCGTGAGAAGCTTTAGATACCAAAGATCGGCATTAAGGTATATAACGCTGTCAAGCAGGTCAACAATCGTACCGAAAGCAAGCGCAAACGCTACCTGCAGAAGCAACCTGATTTTCACCTTTTTAACTATCAGCAGCTGAACTGATATGTTAAAAAGATGAAAGCAGATTGTCAATGGGCCGAAGGAGCAAGGAACCACAAGAGACAGCACGTAAGGAATACTGCTCACCGGAGATATTCCCAGCGCGCATTTTTTACATAAAACAATACCGAGAGATGTGAAAAAAACGCCGAATGTGAAGCGCAGTGCGCGTTTAATGGTCATTAAACTTTCCCTATACAAATTATTATAACAGCATCGCATAGTTGCTTTTTTAACTACGCGATGCTGCCACAGATTTTAATTGAGGAATACCGTCAGACGCTTTCAACAGCAAGGCCGAATCTGTACCACTTGTGATGTTCGATTTCCATCATATGCACAGCTGGGCAAACCTCGGCGATTTTGTCGGCATATGCGCCGACAAAAGCAGAATAATTAAATTCCCCGTCTACAACATATTTTGCCTTAGCTTCGGGTGACAGCATTAAATCCATAAGCTTCGGGTTGCCGTCAAAAAGGGGCTTTGTCAAGTCGTAATGATGAGGAATTACCACCTTAGGCAAAATAAACGAAATTGTCTGCGCAAAAACATATGGATCCTGCTTCGGACTCAAATGCATAAGAGCAACATCTGGATACAGCTGACGCAGACGATACTTCTGGTCTGCCGTTGTCTGACCACCCCAAACCAGAACTTTTGTCCCGTCGGCAGCTGTAATCAGATAATTCTGCAGTTCCATTGAGCCGTAGTATCCTGTTAATGAGTTAAGCGAAGATTGATCGGAATCAAATTGCTCCGGACGATATGCGCCCTTGCTGTTTTCTGTATGTCTGCCGCCGTACACCTTGATATTTACATCATCAAACGTATATTCATCTCCGTTGCGGACGCGGTAGATATTCGTAAGGCTGACGTGCTGCACTTTGCACAATGCATCAATTGAGAGGTCACCTATAAACAGCTTTGCCTTTGGAAATTTCGCAAGTACACGTTCTATATCCTGTGCATGATCAAAATGCACATGAGACAAAAGAATGTAATCTGCCCGCTCTACCTTTTCAAGAGGGAACGGATATAGATCGGAGCTGTCGAGCCATGGGTCAACGAGCAAATGAGCGCCGCCGGGCAAAACCATTTCAAAGCCCGCCGTATTAAACCAGCGAAGTTGAATACCTGCATTTAATATATTAGCCATTTCAAACTCTCCTTAACTGATAAATTGAAGCACAATTCCCAAAGCCACCAAAGCGATTGCGCCGCCTATACGTGTAGAAATGCTTGCGAACGGGTAAAGCGTCAGTCGCTTGGACACCTGGCAACAGATAAGGTCGCCCGTGCCGCCGATGTTGCAGGAGCAGCAGCCAACGGATATGCCGGACTCTATCGGATACAAGCCAAACAGCCTGCCAAAGAGCATGGACGAAGCAACATAAGCAACAACCACTGCCGTCACAAGGATGAAGAATTTGAAATTCATTGCTTCGGCTACACCGACAAGATCTATAGTTCCGATGCCGACACCAACCATTGTAGCGGGAAGAACAATACCAACCATAAAATCAGATGCCCATGAAATAGAGTCCACAATATCTTTCGGAACAATATTGATAATTTTAAGTATCAGGCAAAGCAAAATCAGCCATACAACATAATTCAAATTAATAATCGGCTTTAATAACGCAGCGATTACATTTGATATGGCAAAAAGCATTACCGCAACCAAAACGCCGGACTTAAGGGACTCTAAACTGCCGTTGAATTTTGCGGTTTCCGCGCCTGCTTCAATTTGCGCGCTCGTACGTACAAGATTTCCGTTGCCTGTCCAAGAGGGAATAACTTTGCCGAGACTGCCGAGCAGTCCACTGAAAACTATCGCTTCAACATTTGAGAGCGTAAGAGCCGCCATCATAAGCCCGATAAACGAATCAGCGTCAAAACCTGCATCTCTGAGAATTGCCGGAATAGTGGTCATCGGTCCGCCCGAGCCGCCGGAAAAGCATGGGAAAGCAGTGATAATAACCGCATCGAACACAGAATATCCTACCGCAGAGCCAACCGCAAATGCAACCGCAACGGTAAAAATCATCGAAAGCACAATAACGGGGATATAACGCACAAGCGCTTTAAGCAGGACATTTCTGTCAAGCTTTCCGAGCATCGAGCCGCACAGCAACATTCCTATATTCAAAGGAACAAGAATATTGTTGGTAAGATCTTTTATGGTGGCTTGAGTCTCAGAATTTATGAATCCGCACGTTACAAGCAGAGAAGGTCCGAATATCGTCAGCAGAGCTCCAAATCCTATATATTTGCCCAATATCGGAGTTTTATTTCCCAACCATGTGAGGGGCAATGCGATAGATATAAGAAATGCGAAAAGGGAAAGATAATTTGTCGGCATTACTTTGAACCCGACGCTTACCCAAATAACAACAGCAAGAATTAGATACATTACTATGGGAACATTCATGAACTTCATTTCCCTGAAGGAACTTAATCTACCGCCATTTGTATTATTATTCATATTTCTTCTCCAAATTAAATTAATTTTTGATTCAATTACTTTTCTTCAAGCTCGTCGAAAAGCTTGGCAGCGGGAATTACGGCGGATGCGCCGCAGATCATCATCGCTATGCGGAGAGCCTCTCCGACCTCCTGCACGGTTGCGCCTTCTTTTACGGCGTTGTTGCCGTGAACGAGTATCGTTGTCTCAACGCCGCGTGCGCAGCCGAGGATCATTATCATCAGCTCGCGGTATTTCTTGGGAATAACATTCTCGCCGCGGTTGCAAGAGACAAACAGGTTTTTGAAAGCATCCAGAAGTTGGGGATCGTTGGCAATCTGACGATGGAAGGGGAGAAGACTGCCGCCGCGGATCGCCTTAAGCTCGTCCATGCTTTTTTGCGCCTTTTCAACCTGCGCGGGATCGGTCTGTT
>CAVHIP010000047.1:4540-16171 GCA_963636125.1 Oscillospiraceae bacterium
CTACAGAATATTTTGCTTTATTCTCCTCTCTGCGGCGCTTTTCTTCAAGATAATTCTTCGCCACGGACGGGAAAAGTGCATACATCAAGATTTCCTCATCATTGGAAGCAAGCTCACCTATCTCGGCCTTTGCTTTTTCCCACTCGGGCTCGATAAGGTCTGCGGGGCGGCAGGTGATAATCTCGCTGTTGCCGACAATCTTCTTTTGAATATCGGGGTCAACGGGAGCGGGGAAACGGCCGTACTCGCCGCGCATATAAGCCTGGCTTTCCTTGGGGACGATTTTATAGCGTTTGCCCTGAATAACGTTGAGAGTGGCCTGCGTTCCGACAATCTGGCTGAACGGAGTTCCGAGGGGAGGATAGCCAAACTCACGGTGAACCTTCGAAACTTCCTCAAGCACCTCATCTATACGCTCATAGGCGTTCATCTCACGAAGTTGACTTTCCATATTTGAAAGCATTCCGCCGGGTATTTTGTGCCGAAGCACGGAAACGTCCACGCCAGTAAACTTGCTTTCAAATTCTTTATACTTTGCGCGTACCTTCTTGAAGTCCTCATTTATATCGGCAAGCAGCGCCATGTCAAGTCCCGCATCATACAGTGTGGACGAAAGCGCAACTGCCATGCTTTCAAGCGGAGGATGCGCGGTGCCGAGGGACATTGCGGAAAAATCAACGTCTATCACGTCTGCTCCGGCGCGAACCGCCTCCCAGGTGCATATATCGGCCATACCTCCGGTGCAGTGCGACTGATAATGAATAGGAACATTAATGGCTTCTTTGAGAGCGTGAATGGTGAGAAATGTGGAAACGGGATCCATCATGCCCGCCATATCTTCAAGGTGTATCGCCATGGAGCCCATGTCCACATACTCACGCGCAACACGGCAGTATAGCTCATTGCCATGCACAGGATCGGATGTGTAAAGAAGATTGTGCTCCACTCTTTTACCGGTGGCAAGCGCAGCTCGCGTTGCCGTGGCACAGTTGCGCGCATCCATAAGTCCGTCGAAAATAAGGAATATGTCTATGCCGTTGTCCGACGCGGCCTTCACAAAACGTTCAACCACGTCGTCGGCATACTGTTTGTATCCGAGAATATTCTGACCGCGAAGAAGCATGCGCAGAGGGGTTTTCTTAACTGCATCGCGGCACCGGCGCAGGCGTTCAAAGGGATCTTCGCGCAGATAGCGCATCATAACGTCAAACGTGGCGCCGCCCCACATTTCCATGCTGTCAAAGCCGACGTTATCCATCTTTTTAATAATAGGGATGACGTCCTCGGTTTTCATACGCGTGGCAATGAGCGACTGCTGCCCGTCACGCAGGTCTACGCTGCAAAATTTAACGGGTTTGGGTTCGGCCTTGTATGAGTAATAGAGCTCAAGCTCTTCGGGTGTATGGTTATGCAGTAAATTTGACACCATATCACACTCCTTAGTAAAATTAAGTTGAAGTACCACCGTTAAGCGGCATATGAAGCTGTCTCAACTGCTTAACCGATTAATCTATGCGCTCTCTTTATAGCACACGTATCCTGAGGCTGTCAACAAAAATTTAACGGATTGCTTATCTTTTGGCAATCTGCATAATATCAAAGAGCAGATTTTGTACAGATTGCTAAATTACTGTTTTAAAATGCCTTTTTTCAAGCAGATATTGCTTAATCATGCAGCAAAATGCCAAAATCGATTCATTTTGACAGCAAGTCAAGCACTGTGACTTCGGATAAAAAACGATTGACAACTCGCAGAGAGCAAATTATAATATGTGCAAATATGATTAATCGATTAAGCTATGCAAGCTTGGGATATTTCTCACTTAATCAGACAAATCAAGATATTAATGTTTCGGTATCCAAAATAATAATAAAATAATTATTTACGGAGGTGCTCTCTTTGACAAAAAAGACCATGGACGGCAATGAAGCCGCTGCTTACGCAAGCTATGCGTTTACTGAGGTAGCCACAATATACCCGATAACTCCGTCCAGCCCGATGGCGGAGCATGTCGACACTTGGGCTGCCAACGGCATGAAGAATATGTTCGGCAATACTGTCAAGCTGATGGAGATGCAGAGCGAGGCCGGCGCCTGCGGCGCTATGCACGGAAGCCTTGAATGCGGTTCGCTCACCACGAGTTATACCGCCTCTCAGGGCCTTATGCTTATGGTTCCACCGCTCTACAGAATTGCCGGTCAGCTTATGCCTGGAGTTATCCATGTTGCGGCTCGTACAGTCGGCACAGCAGCTTTCTCAATATTCGGCGATCAGTCCGACGTTATGGCTTGCCGTCAGACGGGCTTAGCGCAGCTCGCTTCTTCTAGCGTACAGGAGTGCATGGATATGGCTGCTGTCGCGCATCTTTCTGCGATAAAGGGCAGTGTCCCCTTTATGCATTTCTTCGACGGCTTCCGCACAAGCCATGAAATACAGAAGATCGACGTGTTTGATTTTGACGATCTCAAGAAGCTTGTTGATATGGAAGCTCTTGACAGATTCCGTAAACGCTCTCTTAACAGCGAGCGGCCGGTTATGCGCTCTGTTGTCCTCAATCCGGATACCTATTTCCAGGCGCGCGAAGCCGTTAACCCCTATTATGATGCGCTACCGGCAATAGTCGAGAGTTACATGAACGACATTAATGCTCTCACCGGACGCGATTATAAGCTCTTCAATTACTACGGCGCTCCCGATGCGGAATATGTGGTTATAGCAATGGGCAGCGTGTCCGACTGCCTCAAGGAAGTTGTAAACTATCTCAATGCGCAGGGCAGGAAGGTCGGCTTCATCCAGGTTCATCTTTACCGCCCGTTCAGCGTAAAGCATCTTCTCAAGGTGTTGCCGGAAAGCTGCAAGGTGCTTACCGTGCTTGACCGCACCAAGGAAGCCGGCGCAAACGGCGAACCACTTTTTGAGGACGTCGCGGGTGCACTTATAAATCTTGAAAATCGCCCCGAAATTCTCTGCGGTCGCTACGGCCTTTCCAGCAAAGATACCACACCCGCAATGATGAAGGCTGTTTTTGACAACATGATCGGCGAGCGCAAGACTCATTTCACCGTCGGAATTGAGGATGATTTAACTTATCATTCCCTGACTGTCGGTGAAAACATCGTTACTGCGGATGAGCGCACCATAAGTTGCAAGTTCTGGGGCCTCGGTTCCGACGGAACAGTAGGCGCAAACAAGAACTCCATCAAAATAATCGGCGACAACACCGATCAGTATGTTCAGGCCTATTTTGAATATGACACAAAAAAGTCAGGCGGCGTGACGAAGAGCCATCTCCGTTTCGGACACACCCCCATACTTTCCACATATTATGTGACAATGGCCGATTTTGTGGCATGCCACAACGAAAGCTACATTAAAAAATACGATATCGTGAGCGAAATAAAAGAGGGTGGCACTTTCCTTCTCAACACCGTGTGGAGCGGAGACGAACTTTTCCACAATATGCCCAACCGCATGAAACGCATTCTTGCGCAGAGAAAGATAAAATTCTATACTATAGATGCAACCGACATTGCCGCGCAGATAGGTCTCGGCAACCGTACCAACTCCGTACTTCAGGCCGCATTCTTTAAGCTCTCAAACGTCCTGCCGATAGATGATGCCGTAAAGTACATGAAGGAAGCCATCACTAAGACCTACGGCAAGAAAGGTGAAAAGGTTCTGAACATGAACTACACCGCCGTTGACCGCGGCATTGAGGAAATTAAGGAAATCTCCGTACCCACAGAGTGGGCGGATCTGAAGGATGAGGCAGAGGTAATAGACACCACGGTGCCGAAGTATATCAGCGGCGTAATGCGCATGGTCAACAGCCAGCGCGGAGATCAGCTGCCGGTCAGCACATGGAAAGACGCGCCCGACGGCACAGTTGAGCTTGGCACATCAAAGTACGAAAAGCGCGGATTTGCCTCCTTCGTACCCGAATGGGATGCCGCAAAGTGCATCGGATGCAATATGTGCTCGTTCTATTGCCCACACGCCGCCATCCGCCCGTTCCTGCTTGACGAAAAAGAGTGCGCCGATGCCCCCGAAAGCTACGTCACCAATCAGGCAAACGGCAAGGGCTTTGATGGCCTGCGCTACCGTATCCAGGTAGACGTGCTCGACTGCACAGGGTGCGGAACATGCGTAACCGCCTGCCTTGCAAAGAACAAGGCTCTTGAGATGAAGCCCATCGCAAGCCAGCTTCCGCAGCAGTCCAACTGGGATTACAGCTTGAACCTCTCCGAAAAGGCAAACCCGATGAGCAAATTTTCCGTCAAAGGCAGTCAGTTTGAGCGCCCGCTGCTTGAGTTCTCCGGAGCCTGCGCAGGATGCGGAGAAACCGCCTATATGAAGCTGCTCACCCAGCTCTACGGCGACAGGATGATTGTGGCAAACGCGACCGGCTGTACGCAGGCATGGGGATTTTCCGCGCCAAGCGTTCCTTATACCAAAAACAGTCTCGGACGCGGCCCCGCAATATCCAATTCTTTGTTTGAAAATAACGCGGAATACAGCCTCGGCATGTGCCTAAGCACACAGCAGCAGCGCGTACACCTTGCAGAGCATGCCGCTAAGGCGCTTGAAACATCTTCCAATGAAAATCTCAATTCAGCGTTGAAGGCATGGCTTGACGGCATAGACGATG
Source organism: Oscillospiraceae bacterium (assembly GCA_963636125.1). Taxonomy (GTDB): domain Bacteria; phylum Bacillota; class Clostridia; order Oscillospirales; family Oscillospiraceae; genus Limivicinus. The sequence continues at coordinate 9,190 of CAVHIP010000047.1, forward strand.
ATGATAACGCCCGCGAGCTTGCCGATGCGGTTATATCCGCTCTCACGCAAACTTCGGAGAGTAACGAGCATATCGCCTATATGAAAGCCAATCAGGAGCATTTTGTGCGCAAGAGCATGTGGATGTACGGCGGCGATGGTTGGGCCTACGATATCGGCTACGGCGGTCTTGACCATGTGCTTGCAAGCGGCATAGACGTAAATATTCTTGTTGTTGACACGGAAGTATATTCAAACACTGGCGGCCAGTCCTCCAAAGCGACTCCGTTCGGCGCTGTTGCCCAGTTTGCCGCTTCCGGCAAAAAGACCGGCAAAAAGGATCTCGCTATGCTTGCGGCAGAATACGGCAATGTGTATGTTGCTTCTGTTGCGCTCGGCGCAAACCCCAACCAGACAATAACCGCTATACGCGAGGCTGTCGCACATCGCGGACCGTCTATAATAATTGCCTACGCACCATGCATCAACCACGGCATTGTAAAAGGCATGGCTTATTCTCAGCTTGAGGCCAAGCTCGCCGTTGACAGCGGATATTGGTTCCTTTTCCGCTACAATCCCGACCTCAAGGCGCTCGGCAAAAACCCGTTTATCATGGACAGCAAGGCGCCCGTTGTGCCGCTTGAGGACTTTCTTAACGGAGAAGTTCGCTATGCATCCCTGCGCCGCACATTCCCCGAAGAGGCCGATGTGCTTGTCACAAAAGCAAAACAGCAGAGCGAGGAGCGTTATGCGAAATACTCGGCACTCGCAGAAAAGAACTGAAACGGAGGTTTGACATGAACAACGTCGGTTTAATCCTGACAGCTGAACCAAATACAATTCTTCGCCTCACCCCGGACTGGTTTGTTCTCAGCGATGCTGCAGCTTATGCTGCGGTGTCGCAGGACATGCCTCTTGCTTTTCCGGATCGAATCAAGGTTTTTATCGACCACGAGACCCCCTGCGGCAGCGAGATTGTTGCCGGACAGCAGAGAAAACTTATAGACTTTGCTGTCAGCAACGCCTGCGAGCTTTTTAACGGATATGGCACAAACTATCAGCTTGTGCTCAACCATTATGTGCGCCGCGGGCAGTTGATTGTGCACTGCGGTGATTTCGGCAGCATTTATGCGTCCGCCGGCGCGTGCGCGATAAAGCTCACGCCGGAGCAGATGCACGAGGCTCTTATATCCGGTAAGGTTGAATTTACAGTTCCGGAAAGCACATCTCTCTGCGTTAGCGGTATACTGCACGATGGTGCCAGTGGCAAGGACGCCGCGCTTGCCGTACTGAAAACGCTTGACTGCCGCGGAAAACTGCTTAATGTTTCCGGCAGTGGTATAGATAACTTGCTCAACGCTGATCGTACAGCCTTTTTCCAGCTTTTGAGCGCAAGCGGCTGCGTCTGCACAATTGCCGATGATACAGCTCTGGAGCACAGTTTTGCACTTAATCTCGATGATGTTGTGCCGATGGTATCGAGGGCAAATGACTTTTCCACCGCAGCTCCCGCAACCAATTGCGGCAAAATATCCGTTTCCGCCGTTTTTATCGGCGGTTGCTCCACAGGCAGAATAGAAGACATACGCGCAGCGGCGGATGTTGCGCGCGGCAGACATATAAACCGCAAAGTACGTGTCATCCTCTCTTTCGCAACAAGCAGCGTATATATTCAGGCAGCAAACGAGGGGCTGATAGAAACCCTGCTCGATGCGGGCGTTTTGGTCATGAATCAGGGATGCTCGGCATGCTATGGGCATAGCCAGGGGCTTGCCGACTCAAAAGATGTTGTACTCAGCGCCGGCAGCCGCCCTATGCCCGACTGCTGCGGAAAAGGCAACGTAGTCACTTACCTCTGCAGCACCGCAACCGCAATGGAAAGCGCTATTGCAGGGTATATCTGCCCGGCAGAAAGGAGAGCATGACATATGGAAAAAATATTCAGCGGCCGCGTATGGCTGATGCGCAAGGATATTGATACCGATATTATAATTCCGACGCAGTATCTCGGCCTGCCCATGAATGAAATGTGCAAGCATGTTTTTGAGCCGCTCTATCCCGAACTTGCTGCGCAGCTGCAGCAGGGCGATATTATTGTCGCAGGTCCGAACTTCGGATGCGGCTCATCCCGCGAGATGGCTCCGGAGGCAATGAAAACTGCCGGTATACGCTGCGTTATAGCTCCGTCATTTGCGCGCATATTCTTCCGAAATTCCTTTAACAACGGCATGCTTTTGCTCGAAAACGACGAGCTTTATAAGCATGTCCGGAATGGCGACATCGTAACAGTCGATCTTGAACAGATGTACGCAATATGGAATGGGCAGAAATTCAACATCCCAGCAATACCGGAAAACCTGCTGTACATTGTGGAAAACGGCGGACTTGTAAAAACATGCAGTCTTGAAAATAAGAAAAAAAAGGAAAGCGGCTCCGTCGAAAGAAAGCCGTTGCCGCCCGAGCCGGAATATGAAGAGAATCATACTCTTGCCGAGAAGATACTTATGCGCAATACACATACGAGCTCGCTTCATCCAGGTGACATTGTAATGGCGCAGCCAGACAGACTCTTTGTACTTGATGTCTATACGGGTCCCGTATATAAAAAGCTCAAGGGCATGGGATACACCGAACTCGCGCATCCCGAGGATTACGGCGTTATAGATGACCATCAGATGCCCTGTGTAATGTTCGATGACCCTGAATCCTACCGCTCCGGATGCCAGCTTGCGGACGAATATCACTTTGGTACTCATCTCATAGGCGAAGGCATAGGCCATCAGCTTATCCCGGAGAACAGATATGCAAAGCCGGGCAGTGTAATATTCGTGACGGACAGCCATACAACCACTTATGGCGCGGTTGGCTGCTTCTCTACCGGCGTTGGCTATACCGAAATGGCCGCGGCACTCGGCAGAGGCGAAATGTGGATACGCGTACCTTCCGCAATCAAAATTCAAATTGACGGACATCTTCCTAAGGGAGTAATGTCCAAAGACGTTATATTGCGTATCCTCGGCGATCTCACGGCAAACGGCGGCACTTACCGCTCTCTTGAATTTTGCGGCACTGCCGTTGATGAGATGAGCGTGGATTCCCGCATATGCATTTCCAATATGGCGGTTGAATGCGGAGCTAAGGTCGGCCTTTTCGCTCCGGACAAAAAGACATGTGAATACAGCGGTGTTTCCGAAGAAAGCGTGTCTTGGATGACAATAGGCGCTGACGAATGCTACGAGCGCGTCCTGCACTACCGCGGAGAGGATTTCGTACCTAACCTGTCCGTACCGCAATATGTTGACAATGTGCATCCGGTAACCGAGTATGAGGGCATTCCTGTCAACGAAATCTTCCTCGGCAGCTGTACAAACGGCCGACTTGAGGATATGGCGATTGCCGCGCAAATTCTCAAGGGACACAAGGTTCCCGACCGCGTGAAATTTATCGTCACCTGCGCGTCCAAGAAGATATATAAGAAAGCCATAAAGCTGGGATACATGCAGATATTTGCGGAGGCCGGCGCAATGGTTACCATGCCGTACTGTAGCCTATGCCAAGGCCGCGGCGGCGGTGTTGTCGGTGAAAACGAAACTGTTCTTGCGACAAATAACCGCAACTTCTTAGGCCGTATGGGCCCGGCCAGCAGCAAAATATATCTTGGGAGTCCCGCGACTATTGCCGCCTCGGCTCTTACAGGCAAAATAACAGACCCCCGCCCTGTTTTGGCGCAGCTTGAAATGGCAGATTTGGCCGCGCTTCAAACCTGACGAGTATTTTACGGATTTTGCTAAGAAAGGATCTCACCAATGGATATGGTTAATATTTCACCGGGAACGGCAGGAATAACGGCGATATTGGGCCTCACTGTCGTCTTTTTCGGGCTGATACTGCTGATGGTTGTAATCATTATGATGAGCAGGTATTTTGTTGCGAAAAATTCAAAAAAAAAGCTTGCAACTACTGCCGATGTTCCGGCACCGCTCGAAGTGAAGAAGGCCGAAGCTGTCGGCACCGCCGGCGAGCTTAAACTTTATGACACCGATGCCGCTGATGCTGCCATGATAATTGCTATCGTCGCCGATTCCCTTGACAAGCCGCTTAATCAGCTCCGTTTTATTTCCATCAAGGAGGTCAAGTAATAATGAAATATAAAGTTACGCTGAATAGCCGTGTGTACGAGGTCGAAGTTGAAGAGCATGCTGCAATGCTTGTTGACGAATATGAGCTTGCCGCGCCTGAAGTTCCGGCCACGGCTGTTTCCGTTGCGCCCGCCTCGCTTGCTGTGCCGGCTGCTCCCGCCCCTGCCTCTGCCACGACGCCTATTGCTGCGGGTGAAGTTGTCGAAAGCCCAATGCCCGGCAACATTCTTAAGATAAATGTTGCGCAGGGACAAACCGTGAAGGAGGGCGATGTACTTATTGTGCTTGAGGCCATGAAAATGGAAAATGAAATCACTGCTCCGCGTGGCGGCGTCATCGCTCAGATTATTGCGGCAAAAGGAGCCGTTGTTGAAACAGGATCGCCGCTTGTTGTCCTGGCATAAGGAGGAAACCTATGGATATATTAGGTACTCTCCGCGATCTTGCGCTTGAATCCGGCTTCGCCGCATTCTTTGTTACCGAGGGTGGCTGGAAGAATCTTCTTATGATTATCATTGCCTTCGTGCTTCTCTATCTCGGCATTGAAAAGAAGTTTGAACCGCTGTTGCTTTGCGGCATAGCATTCGGGTGTTTGCTCTCCAATCTGAGTTATTTTGTGGGCATGGGCGAAAACGCGCTCTACCATCCCGAGCTTTGGACGCAGTTTCTTGACAGCGCAAGCCCTTATTATCACAGCTATGGTTATATAATGAGCAATGCAGGGCTTCTTGATTTTTTCTATATCGGCGTCAAGGCCGGTATCTACCCGTCTCTCATATTTATGGGCGTAGGAGCAATGACGGATTTCGGCCCGCTACTCTCCAACCCTAAAAGTTTGCTTTTGGGCGCGGCTGCGCAGCTCGGAGTGTTTGCGGCATTTTATGGCGCAATATTGCTTGGATTTACAGGTCCTCAGGCAGCCTCCATCGGTATAATCGGCGGCGCAGACGGCCCAACCGCAATTTATCTCACTACCAAACTGGCTCCGGAACTTCTTGGGCCTATTGCAATTGCTGCATACTCATATATGGCGCTTATTCCTCTCATCCAGCCCCCTATAATGAAGCTTATGACGACAGATGAGATGCGCAAGGTAAAAATGGTGCAGGTGCGCGAGGTCAGCAAAACAGAAAAGATAGTTTTCCCGATAGTTGTTAGCACATTTGTAATACTGCTTCTTCCATCTACCGCGCCGCTGATCGGTTGCCTGATGCTTGGAAATCTTTTCCGCGAGACGGGAGTGACCGACCGCCTTTCAGACACAGCGCAAAATGCATTGATGAACATTGTCACTATTTTCCTTGCAACTTCTGTTGGTGCGACGATGACCGGCGACAACTTTATCCAGCTTCAGACCATCTATATCATTTTGCTCGGTCTGGTTGCGTTTGCTATCTCCACCGTCGGCGGACTTCTCGGCGGAATTGCAATGTATTATGCCTCTGGCAAAACAATAAACCCGTTGATCGGATCTGCGGGCGTATCGGCAGTCCCGATGGCTGCGCGCGTTTCGCAGGATGTCGGGCGCAAATACAACAAGTCTAACTACCTTCTTATGCACGCTATGGGACCTAATGTTGCCGGAGTTATCGGCTCAGCTATCGCTGCGGGTTTTCTTCTCTCAGTGTTCGGCGGGTAATAACGTCTTTTCACAACATAAGTTTGAGAGTCCAAATCAGAGATTTGGGCTCTCATTTAAGATGGAGATAAATTAATGGATATCTATAAAATTTCGCTTGCCGCCGGCGACGGTGTAGGCGCCGAGCTGACGGAGCAAGCCCGAAAATGCCTCCACGCTCTTGAAAAAAGGTACCATGTGCGTTTTGATATTTCAGATATAATCTGCTGCGGCCCTGCGATAGATAAATACGGCTCTCCGCTGCCGTCATCTCAGGCGGAGATTGCCTCAAATTGTCAGGCGGTGATTATAGGCAATATAGGCGACGGGAAATATTCAGCGCTGCCGCATAACCTGCAGCCCACCCATGCTCTGCTCGAACTGCGCAAAATCTTCAATGTCGGGATAAATCTGCGGCCAATGCATACGTATAGCGAGTTGTCGGCTTTGTCTCCGCTGAAAGAATCAACAATAAGCGCCGGTATGAGTATACTTGTTGTACGAGACCTTATGGGCGGTATGCTCAATTATCCCTGCAAAAGCGGCCGCGGGGCCGAAGGTGAAGAAGCCGGTGATCTTGAATACTACAATGAACAGATGATTGAGTCGATTGCAAGATTTGCTTTCTCCTCTGCGCGAAACAGACGCAAGTGTGTACACAATATAGATAAAGCCAATGTATTAACATCAAGCCGCCTTTGGAGAGAAACAGTTTGCCGGGTATCGAATGATTTTCCAGATATTGTTTTAAATCACGATTATGTGGATCACGCGTCGATGGAACTGTTGTCCTCACCAAGTGAATATGATGTTATACTCACATCCAACATCTTCGGAGATATACTTTCCGATGAAATAGCGCAAATAACCGGAACTCCGTGGATGTTTGGCTCGGCAGAGATCTCGCACGGTAATCGCGGTATATATACCACCAATCAGCTCCATCATCCTCACAGTGATAAATTGCTAGGACAAAATGCCGTTTGCCCATATGGTATAATCAATGCCACAGCCATGATGCTGAAATATACGTTTGGCAGAGATGATCTTTCTTGCGCTGTAACCGCCGCTGTACGTCGGGCTGTATCGGAAAAATATATTACCGCCGAAATAGAAAGTGGTAATATGCAGGCTGTTTCCACAGATACTCTCGGCGATATAATCTCCGGCTATATTCTCGAGTAATAATTCGCATTCAGCGACATTCGCTTCAGCAAGACCGTGGACCACATCACCGTACACAATGA
>CAVHIP010000048.1:0-15750 GCA_963636125.1 Oscillospiraceae bacterium
GTGCAGAAAACTGAGGGTACCGATAATCCTCTTTCTGAAAATAGAAAAAGTGCTTCTAGAATGACAACTTTCAGGATAGAAGGCGCTTTTGCCATGCATGGGAGGTGGGCTGTATGAGAAAGAGTATGTGCCGCGGCTTATGAAACTTCACAGCATAAATAAACACAGGCAGAACGTTTAATTGTTCTGCCTGTGTTTGCTTGGATTATGATATAGGCGAGGATTCAGAACTGGAGATCGTAAGCCTGCTCAATGACTTTCACAAGCTTTGTAAGGCACTCATTGTACGGCGCGGCAACGCCGAGACGCCGTGCCTCGGCAGCGGCATAGCCGTTGAGGCTCATTATCTCCGTGTGACGCTTTGCTTTTGCGTCCTGAGCCATGGATGCATAGGTGTCCGGACTCTTCGACTGGGCGAGGGGAACGGCAACGTCGCCGAGGCCGAATATCGTGCGCGGATTCATGTATATGCCGCGCTTTTTGGCGATGGCGTCCACCTCGCGGATGACCTCCTGACGGATGTCGATATAGTCCTGAAACTGCGCTGCATTTCTCGCAGTGAGCCGGAGTATCGACGTCGCGGCATTTACGCCGCAGTTCATTGCGAACTTCTCCCAGATGCGCGTAATGATGTCCTCATCATACGCGGCATCAAGACCGACCTTTCTGAAGTCCGCGGCAAGCTGCTCAAGCACAGGTTCAAGGGATTTGTTCTCCGCGCCGATCCAAACCTGATTGTGCGCCGGTATCCTAGGAGTTACGACGCCGGGCTCCGGCAGGCCGCTGGATATGGAGGTTATGCCGCAGGCTATTCTCGCCGGATCGAAGTATTCGGAAATCACTTCTACATTTCCGAGACCGTTCTGCATCGTGAGCAGAACGGTGTGCTCGTCACTCACCGCGAGCGCGTTCGGCATGGCGTCGCGTGAATGTATGCCCTTGGGCATAAAGAGTACGACGTCGGCAATGCCCGCTTCGGCGGCGTCCGTAGTAGCATTCAGCTTAACGTTATACTCCTTCACATCGTTGACAGAGAGAAAGCTCGCCGCCTTTATCGTCAGTCCGTTTTCGCGGCAGACTTTCATGTGCGCCTCGTACGGGTCAAGCAGGCACACATCTTCACCGGCAAGCGCGAGATACCCACCGAGCATTCCGCCGGTTGCACCGGCGCCAACAACAACGATTTTCATGCTCAGCCTCCGACGTGAAGAATTTCGGACTGGGCGATAGCTTCTTCGCTGAGCTCCTGTCCGATTCCGGGAATTTCGGGAACCTGAAGCTTGCCGTTCGTGGGCTGGTAATCGTATTTGCCGAGGCGGCGGAAGGCTTCAAGCTCATTCCAGCTCAGGTGCTCGTGTATAACAAAGTTGGGGATGGCAGTTTCTACGTGGAGCGTGGCCGCGCACTGGATGGGGCCGCCCATGTTGTGAATCTGTATGCCGACGCTGTGCAGATTGGCAAAGTCGCACATTTTCTTCATCTCCGTGAAGCCGCCGATTATACCGAGATCCGGCTGCGCAACGTCGATTGCGCGATCCTCAACGAGACGCTGGAAACCCCAAGTGGAGCCGATGCGCTCGCCGGTTGCGACGGGGGTATGCACACCGCGCTTGAATTCAAGCGTCGTGCGCGGGTTTACGCTGCTGCCCGGCTCTTCATAATACAGGCACTTGTACTGGTCAAGCTCGCGGCCGACCTGTATGGAGGTATTGACGTCCATGATACCGTGAAACTCTATGACGATGTCGACCTTGTCGCCGACGGCGTCACGTATGGCACCGACGCGGTTTGAAACGCTGGTGAGCTGGTCGCCGCGCGCAAAGCCTGTCCAAGTCCAGTCGGAGCGCTTCTCAGGGGGGACGGCCTCACGATTCGCGCTGGCGGCCTTGCCCTCGTCATCAGTCCAGAACGGGTCGACCTTTATGGCGGTAAAGCCCTGCTTCACGGCCTCCATGGCGTTTTCCGCATATTCATCCGGCGTGACGGATATCCTGCGGCACGCACCCCAGCCGAGCTGAGTCTGGCTGGCATAGCTGCGCAGAGCGTCGTTGGTCTTGCCGCCAAGCAACTTGTAAACGGGGACGCCAAGAGCCTTGCCCTTTATATCCCACAGTGCCATATCTATGGAGCTGATTGCCGCAAAATTCAGCGCACCGCCGCCGTACGTCCAATAGGAATTGGAGTAGAGCGTGTTCCATATCTTCTCGTTGTCCATCGGATCCATGCCGACTATCATTCCGGAAAGCTCGGCAATATAGCGCCCGATGGCTTCCTTACCGGCCTTGACGGGAATGCCCGCTTCGCCCCAGCCGCAGATCCCTTCGTCGGTGCTTATTCTGATGCAGGTCGGGAACCAGTTCCGCTGGGGAGGGTTCGTAAGACGAACATGGTATATGTCAACACCTGTGATTTTCATTGTATGTCTCCTTTCTTACCGGTTAAGTATCTCAATTTCGTACCCTTCCGGGTCAACTATAAAATAGCTTTTCAGATTGTTCTGAACAATAACGCCGCCCTTTACGCAGCCCATGCTAAGATGACTGGCGTACGCCGCGCCGAAATCGTCGCACACGACGGCCGTATGTCCGAAATTCGGCTGCGCTGCACCCCTTCCGCTGAGAAGCTGAAGCCGGTAGCTTTTCGCCGCGTCCTCAAGGAACATCATGCGCACATGCTCGTTCGGACGCCGCTCTTCGACCATACGGAAGCCGAGCGCGGTTTCGTAAAAGCAGCGTTCAGCGTCAATATCGGATACGACAAGGCAAGTGTGATCCGCCTTATACATTGTGTTTCTCCTTTTTTACAAGACTTTTTGAAGGAAAAGTGTGAATGCCAGCATAACCGTTGCAACCACTGCCGCGGATTGTATAGCTCCGTATTTTGCAACGTCCTTTGTCTCCACCCAGTCTCTGCGCGCGTGGAGCATCGCCGCCTGCGGGTTCGCGCCGGGGAGAATAACGGAGGCGTTTGAAGTGAGGCTTATTATGCAGGCAAGAACCGTTGTGGACAGGCCGAGCGCCGGAGCAAACAGCGACACGATATTATAGAACATCAGGCACACCGTCACGTTGCCTATAAACGTCGTGCACACAACGATCAGCACGGTCATTATGAATATGAACAGAGTAGTGTTTATATCAGCGCCGAACAAGGCGGTTATTGCGCTTGACAATGTATCGCTGATGCCGAGAGAGCTGTCGTTCAAAATGGAGGCCATCGGTATGTTGAAGATTATTACGTAGAAAATCTTCCACGGAACGCTCTTCATGCCCTGCTCAATATCGGCAAGGCTCCCGCCGTCCTTCAGACGGAAGAACATCATCGCCGCGAGCATGGCCGTGACAATGCCGTTTGTGCCTATCATGCTGAGGAGACTGCCGATACCGCTGCCCGACGGCAGCATACTCTCCATAATGAGCAGAGCGAGGAGAACGAGCGAGCAGGTGAGGAGCCGCCGCTGGTACGGCGTCATGGGCACGGTCTCGATTTCGGCGCAGCAGTTTACAAGGGGAGTTGTGTCAGCTTTAGAGAAGAGCTTGCAGTACAGCATATACAGCACCAGCGCGCCCCCGCCGATAAACACGGAGCACAGGAAGTAGGGAATGAGCGGTACGCTGCCGCCCTGTGCCTTGATATATCCGACGAGAATCGCGTCAGGAGTGCGGAATGTCCACACGCTGCCGCCCATGTGCGCGGCAAAGGTTATGCACACCATCATCAGCGTCGGGTATTTTTCGCCTCTTTTATATCCCGCCCGTTTTGCAAACTGAGAGAAAAACTCCAGCACAACCAGCGTCGCGGCGACGGAGCTTATAAGGCAGGCAATGAGATATGACGCGAATACAAACAGGGACGATACGAGCCAGGGCTTCCCGTGGGCAATCTTTCTGGAGACAACATATCTTGCGATGTTGTCCGACACTCCCGATGACGTTATGAAGCCTGCGAAAATGGAGATGAGGAATACAAAGATCACCGTCGTGTTGCCGAAGCCGCTGGAGATATACTCGTCGAAGCGCATATATCCCGTCATGCTTACGAGTATTATTCCGAGAAGACTCGGCCAGATCATGTCCACAAGCGCCCAGAGCAGTATAGTCCCTATATATATTCCGAGTATGCGCATACCGAGCGGCGTAATGCTGCCGAACGGCGGAATTGCCGCAAAGGCAATCATCACAAGAATGCCTGCCGCGCTTTTGATATAGTAAGCTGCGTTGTTTCGGAAGTACTTTTTCATAGACTTTCTCCAACTGATGGTAGTTTGGGTCAAGACCAGCCGCATTCGGGTGCGGCTGGTCTCTACATTTTAAGCGATTTTCAAGCCGATTTCAAGCTTACATCGCGCCGTTGAAGATTGCAAAGATAATTATACCGGCGATGAACGCGTACAGAGCGCCAAGTCCGGCGTGCTTGACGACATCCTTGGACTCGACCCACTCGTCCTGACCGTGCAGCATTGCGGCGACGGGGTTGGAGCAGGGGAGCATGACGACGCAGGTGCCGAGCATCGCGCACAGCCATGCCAGCAGGGCGATGTTGATGCCGAGAGTCGGAGCATATACGGAGGTAACTGCCCAGCAGATCGTGATGGCCGGGACGTTGCCGACGAAAATGGTGACCAGAACGCTGAAGAATACAGTGCAGAGGATGAACAGGAACGCGCCGTGGTTGCCGCCGAAGATGGGGTCAAGCAGGAGCTTCGCGCTTGCGGCAATGCCGAGGTCGGCGTTATTGATGATGGCGCCCATGGGCAGGTTGAGTATCATAAGATAGAACACCGGCCAGACAACACCGTTCTTGGTGGAAGCGATGAGGTCGCCGAAGGGCTTGTTGGTGCCCTTGCGGTGGATGATTGCCATCGGGATAAGAAGGATGAGCACGAGGCCGCAGTCGCCGAGCTTGTTGAGGAACTGGCCGACGGCGGAGCTTGCGGAGACAAGGCTCTTGAGCAGGAAGAGGATGACCAGCAGGCAGAAGATAACGACGATGGCCTTCTGATATCCGGTCAGCTTCTCGCTGTCGCCGTAGTCGTATTCGTTCTTGCACTTGGAGGCGTCGATCTTGAGGATGTATTTACCGACGACAATGTAGAGCGCGGCGACAATGGCGGTGAAGAGGAACATTGCGATGAAATACTGGATGAAGTTCGTTTCAAAGCCGAGATCCTTTGCGTAGCCAACAAAGATGTTTGCAGGCGCTCTGTACGGCAGACCGACGGAACCGGCCATGCCGATGATCGCCATACCGGTCATGGTGTATACCGGCCATGCTTCACCCTTCTTGCAGCCGATGCCCTTGGCGTACTGGCTGAATATTGCCCAGCAGATAACGATGCCGCCGCTGACGTTGGTGGTGAGTGCGACAACGTAGGAAGCGAGCATGAACAGGAAGGTGATGACCCAAGGCTTGCCCTTGGCAAACTTAACGCTGCATATGCCTTTGGCTATATGGCCGGAGATGCCGGAGGCGTGGATGATCGCCGCGAACATGTACATGAGCCATATGAAAATGACCGTGGAGTTTCCGAAGCCCTTGGACAGCGCCTCGGTTATGCTGGAGTAATCGGTACAGCCGATGAGGAAGATTGCGAGCAGGGAAGGCCACACGAGATCGGTGGTCGCCCAGAGGAAGATAGCGCCGAGATAAATGCCGAGCAGCTGCATACCAAGCTCGGACATGACTCCTAGAGTAGGCAGTTTGCCGAAGAAGAGCATTATGAGAATGCCTATTGCTGAGGTGATGTAATATTTGGTGTTTTTAACCTGTGCCATAATTGCACCCCTTATTATTATTTTTTATCTGCTATGAGTTCAACCGTCTGGCCGCTTACAAGCCCGGCGGCGTTTCCTTCCTCTGCGTCGAGATGTACAACGCAGAGCGGCCCTTTGTGCAGCCGCACGAGGACGTTTTCAAAGATCAGACCGCGTTTGCCGGGGACTCTCACCTTTACCAGCTCGCCCTCATGGAGGCCAAGCTGCTCGTGCGCGACCTGCTCGTTGAGATGCACATGCCTGTGCGCTATCATCGCCGCGTTCCGCTCAATCGTACCAGCGGGGCCGATGAGCTTTATCGGCGCGGCGCCGCCGTCCGCGACGGACTCGATCACGGGCGCGTCGATACCGAGATGCCGGCAGTCGCCCGCGAGCAGCTCGACCTGAGTTGCCTTGCGGTACGGCCCAAGAATGCGCAGTCCGCTCATTGTGCCGCGGCTGCCCTCGACGGTCAGCGTCTCGTTTGCCGCGAACTCCGCTCTGCCCAGCATCCTTTTGACCGTAAGCTCTGCGTCATCGCCGAACAGCGTTTTGAAATCCTCTTCGGCGAGATGTATGTGCCTGTTGGAAGTATCCGCCTTGATCTCAATTACCATTTTCCTTCTCCTTTCTCCGTTTTTATTTATCGGTTCCGTAGAGATGATAGCTTTCCTCACCCCTCAGAACGCGCAGCGTTCCGGTTGCAAGGCTCTCCATCTCATATGAACCGGGAAATACAAAGACCTTTGCTATTTTGCCTACTCTTGCCGACAGTTCGGCGGTGAGCCGCTTGGAATTGGCCATGCCGCCGGTGAGTGCGATCGCGTCTACGTTCATTCCCGCCGTTGCGGACACGGCTGCGATGTCCTTTGCAAGCCCAAGCACCATGCCGTCAAAGTAGAACTTTGCCTCTTCGTCTCCGCTGCCGATCCTGCGCTCGACCTCTCTGAGGTCGCTCACGCCGAGATATGACACCAGACCGCCCTTACCCATAAGTAACTTCTTTATATCAGCGGCTGTGTACTGCCCGGAGAAGCAGAGATTCACAAAATTCAGTGCCGCCGAGGCGGGGATGCCGCCCGCACGTTCCGGCGCATATGAATCGTAGGTGGAATCGATGAGCCTGCCGTTTTTGTGGCAGCTTGAGGAGACGCCGCCGCCCATGTGGCACACGACTACCGTGGCCTTGTCATAGTCCATTCCGAGCTTTTCAGCCGTCTTTCTGGCGACTATTTTCGCGTTGAGCACATGGGAGCCGGAATTCATCTTCACCTCGCGCAGACCGGACAGCAGCGTGAGCGGGTCACGCTCATTTACGCCCTCCGCGTCGTATACGAAGGCCTGCTTCCCGGTGCGCTTTGCAAGCTCATGCGCGAGGATGGGGCTGAGATTTGAGATGTGCGGGATACCGTTTGTGCGGCAGAGGTTCATATACGCCTCGTCGATGAGATATGCCCCTGCCTTCTGATTCCCGCCGCCGCAGCCGCGGGCTGCGAAGCAATCGATGCTGTCAAGCGCTATCCCGTTGACGCGCATGAATTTCAATATTGAGTTCATGCGCAGCTCATACTGGTCAAAGACGGTTTTGCACTGTCTTATGAGAGCGGGATCTATATCCGCGTTTTCCTCAAGAACGCAGCGCTCGTTCTCGTAAAGCGCAAGCTTTGTGGAGGTAGAGCCGGGATTTATAACGAATATTCTGAATGTCTTGTCCATCCTGCGTCCTCAGCCGTTGGGATAATTTTCTTTGATATAGTCGAAGCCCTGCTTGACAAGAGACTTGTTGGACTCGGCGTATTTTGCCTTCCTGCCGGTGAAGCTGTGGTCAATGTTATTGAAAATTGCGTCCATCGACACACTGCCGGAAAGCGCAAGGTAAGCGCCGAGCATGACCATATTTACGCCGCGCTCGTTGCCAGCCTTGAGCGCGATGTCAACGGCGGGAACGTAGTAAGCTCTGACGTCATCACGATTTGTTTTGGAGGTGACGATGGAGCTGTTGATTATCATAATGCCGCCCGCTTTGAGCTTCGACTGGAACTTGTCGAGGGAGAGCTGGTTCATTACGATGAGCACATTGGGGGTGCGGATTATCGGACAGGAGACGGCCTCGTCGCAGACGTACACTGCGCAGTTGCAGGTGCCGCCGCGCATCTCGGAGCCGTAGGAGGGGAGAAAGCTGACTTCTTTTCCTTCCTCAAGGCCGCAGTATGCAATCATCTGGCCGATACGGAGAACGCCCTGACCGCCGAAGCCGGCAATAATAATTTTATCTTCTACCATTTGCTTGCTCCTTTCAGCCCTCGAAATCCTTGATGTTTCCGAGATGATAATACGGAAGCATCTTTTCACGAACCCAGTTCTGCGCCTCAATCGGGGATATGCCGAGATTGGTCGGGCACGCGGCGACGAACTCGACTATCGAAAAACCAAGACCCTTCATCTGACACTCGAACGCGCGTCTGACGGCTTTTTTCGCCTTGCGGATGTTGGCGGGGGTATCGACCGAGCAGCGCTCAACAAACTTCGCGCCGTCTATCGTTGCAAGCAGCTCCGCCATGCGTATCGGGCTTCCGTACATCTCTTCGGTTCTGCCGTTGGGGGTAGTGGTCGTGACCTGACCGAGCAGAGAGGTCGGAGCCATCTGACCGCCTGTCATGCCGTATATGGCGTTATTGACATATATAACAGTGAATTTCTCGCCTCTGTGTGCGGCGTGGACTATCTCGGTAGTGCCGATTGCCGCGAGGTCGCCGTCACCCTGATAGGTGAAAACGAGCTTATCGGGATTGAAGCGTTTTACGCCTGTGGCCGCTGCGGGCGCTCTTCCGTGCTCACATGCAAGCGCGTCCACATCCCAGTAGATGTTCATCTGGGTGCTGCATCCGACTCCGTCGATAAGAATGGTGTCATCGGCCAGTCCCATTTCCTCGATGACAGAGGCAACCACCTGATTGATAATGCCGTGAGAGCAGCCGGGGCAGTATGTAGTGGGCTTGTTGATAACAGCCGGCTTTTTATATACAGTCTGAATCATTTGTTAACCTCTTTCCAAACAGTCTTGATAGACTCCATGATGTTGTCCTCGTTGAGCATACCGTCAAGAGTGTTTCCGCAGTGGAAGACGGGATATCTGCCCTTGACCGCGATTCTTACGTCGTCTATCATCTGGCCGATGATGTTGATCTCAGGCACGATTGCCGCCTTGCAGCCGGGGTTTACATGCTCGAAAGCGGCTGAAGGATAGGGCCAGGCCGTCATCGGGCGGATAAGACCGATCTTTATACCAAGCTCCGCTTCTGCATCCTTGAGAATGGATTTTGCCATTCTGGAGGCGGTGCCGTATGCGCAGATGACGATGTCGGCATCCTCTATGCCGAGAGTTTCACATCTCGTCTCCTTTTCCGTGATGAGCGGGTAAAGCTCCTTTTCGAGTATCTGTTGCTGCTTGTAAAGCGGGACGGTGTTTATGGTTATGCGCGTCTTATAGCCCTTGTCGCCCTTGCCGCAGAGTCTCCATTTGACGGCGTTCGTCATGTCGCGGCGAGCCGGGAGCTTGTCAAAGTCAACGCCCTCCATCATCTGGCCGATCATACCGTCCGCCAGAACCATTACGGGGGTTCCGTAGAGCTGTGCAATATCAAAGGCTTCGTACGTCATTTCAACCGCTTCCTGAACGGTGGCGGGGAGAAGGATAGGAATTTTGTAGGAGCCGTTTGCGTGCATGTGATAGTCTTCCTGCGCGGCCTCAAGATTGCCCATGCCGGGGCCGTTGCGGCACATGTCCACAACAACGACGGGGAGACGGATGCCAGCCATTGCCGATATCGTCTCAAGCATCAGGTCTATACCGACACTCGACGAGCTGGTCACAACGCGCGCGCCGGTAGCGGCCGCGCCGTAAAGCATGTTCACCGCGCTCAGCTCGCTTTCAGCCTGAAGGAAGAGCTTGCCGTGCTCCGGCATCTCGCGGGAGAGATATTCCGGTATCTCGCTCTGCGGTGTTATGGGATAACCAAAAAATGCGTCGGCCTCCGCACGGACGATTGCCTCTGCGACGGCTTCATTGCCTTTCATCAATACCTTTGCCATATCTGCACCTCACTCCACTTCTCTTTCGATAGTAATTGCGCCGTCCGGGCACATGATCGCGCAGCTTGCGCAGCCTACGCACCCATCCGGGTCTGCAACCGACGCGGGGAAAACTCCGCGGGCGTTGAATTCCGTTTTGTCAATGGCAAGAACATGCTTGGGACATACCGAAATACAAAGCTCACAGCCTTTGCAGGAATGTGTGTCTACTGTAACGATGGATTTTGCCAAAAGAATCACCTCTTAAGAATATTTCAAATGCAAGCGCATTGGGGTTATTAATACTTCATCCAGCCGGGTCTGTGCATAAGGTGCAGCGGCAGGGGATCGCCGCTGAGCTTCAGCGCACCGGCCTGTTCCTTCAGCTGCTCCGGGAAGCAATGCGCTATGACCGGCAGTCCGGTTATGCGGCTCAGCTCCTGAATCATCTCGTCGCCTTCGGCAAGGTCGCTTACCGTCGTCTCCTCACAGCAGTTGGTGTTATTTACAAGCCCGGTGAAATGCAGACCGGATGAAGATTCTATATCACGCAGATATTCGAGCGCCGCGACGGCTGTGCCGGTATAGTAGCGGCGTTTGTTTATGACCATCCACATCTCGTATTTCTCCGGCATATATTTCTTGTACCGGCCAAGCACCCGCGCGCCTGCGGGGTCGCCGCCGACGTCGATGATATTCGTCCTGTCGGTTCTGAAAAAGCAGGACGCGATCTCAGGGGCAAGGCCGGGGGTGTCCTCGTACGGGCTGTTTGCAAAATTGCTTGAGATCACCTGAACGCCGTACTGTTCGAGCACGTCCTGACACTCCCGCGTCCGGAAGTACGGATTGACTATGTCAAGGTCTGCAATAACGGTTTCCTTGCCGCTCCGGGAAAAGTGCACGGCGAGGTTATCCGCGATCTCTGTTTTGCCGCTTCCGTAGTGGCCGGCTATCATATAACAGCTTACCTGTTTGTCGAGCATTGCGTTTCATCCCTCCTTCTTTATCTAATATTACGTTTTGCGCGCCGAAAAGACAAACATCGAAAAGTTTGTCTGCTATTCCAAAAAGTTAGGCTTGACCGATACGCGGCCGAATACAGTGCCCGTAAAACGCAGAATCCCCGCTGCTTTGAAGCAGCGGGGATTCTGAAATGTTCGGTTTTCAGTCCATATTCCTGAAGTAGTTTATCATCCGGTTGACGACCGGCTTGTCGCTGGATGGAAGGTAGCCGAGGGCGATTGCCTCGCTCTGCGTAAGCCCTTCAACGGTGCGGAACACGAGGTTGTTGCCGCGAATCTCCTCAACATATTCAGGCGAGAGCGTGATGCCCATATTGTTCGACACCATCATAACCGCGGATTTGTACTCGTTCACCTCAATATAGTTCTGCGGATAAAAGCCAAGCTCCTCCCAGCATTTCTGACGGCTGTTGCACAGTCCGGCGGAAGGGGTGACGATGCGCTGAATGAATGTCTCGTGTATGAGATCCATCGGGTATATGATGTTCTTCTCATTGAGCGGGTTATCTTTGCGCATGACAATTCCGAAGCGGCTTTCGATGAGTGTTCTGTACTCTATCTCCTCGTAGGTTTCGAGATGCGCCTGCGGGGCGATGATGAAATCCACGGTTCCGTTCTTGAGACAGTTTATTATACCGTTGAGCGACAGGTGCGTATAATACAGGCGGCAATTCGGCTCAGTCTGCAGGAAGTTTTCAAAGATGAATGTCAGATTCGTACTCTCTATGCAGCCCCAATAGCCGACGGAGACGTTTGAAACGTCAAATTCCGCCCTGCCGAGACGCTTGGTGCTCTCGATGCTGTCATTCCAGAGCTTGGCGATGCGCTCAGCGTAAACGCGCAGGTTGTCCCCGGCGGGAGTGAGTTCAAGCTGCTTGCTGCGGCGGTTGAAGAGCATTACGCCAAGCTCGCTTTCGAGGTTTTGAATCTGCTTGCTTATCGCCGTCTGAGCGACGAAGCAGAGCTGCGCCGCCTTTGAGAAGTTCAGAGTTTTTGCGGCGTAGTAAAAATACGTCAGCTGCTGATATGTCATGACTGCGCTGATTCAAAATGCCCGGCGACGTCCTTGAGATACTTCCGTATCGGAAGGTGCTGGGGACATACGCTCTCGCACTGGCCGCAGCCGATGCAGTCGCTGGCCTTGCCGAAGTTCTTGGTGAGATTATAATAATACTCCCCGTGCGAGCTCCAGCCCTTCTCGGCGTCCTCCTGCTTGTCGGCATTATAGAGTGAGAAGTATTTGGGAATCGCAATGTTCATCGGACATCCGTCGGTGCAGTAGGAGCAGCCGGTGCAGGGGACGGTTATCGTGCCGTTTATGATGTCGACGGCGGACTTGATGATAGTGCGCTCCGCATCGTCGAGCGGCTTGAAGTCCTGCGTATACGAAGTGTTGTCAAGCACCTGCTGCATATCGCTCATGCCGCTGAGAACCATGAACACCTCAGGACAGCTCGCCGCGAAGCGAATCGCCCAAGACGCGTTGGAGGCGACGGGGGAGTGCGCATGGAACATGGTCTCGACGCTTTCAGGCAGCTTTGCCAGCGTACCGCCCTTGACCGGCTCCATGACGATGACCTTCTTTCCATGCTTCACTGCCGTCTCGTAGCAGCGGCGCGACTGGACTCCGAGGCTGTCCCAGTCGAGATAGTTCAGCTGGAGCTGCACAAATTCGATCTCCGGCCACTCGGTCAGCACCTTGTCGAGAAAATCGGCGCCGTCATGGAAGGACATCGCAATATGACGGGTCAGCCCCTTGGCCTTCTTCTCCTTGAGCCATTCATAGCAGTCGAACTTCTTGTAGGTCTCATAGCTGTGGACATTGACGTCGTGCAGAAGATAGTAGTCAAAATACTCAACGCCGGTTTTGCGCAGCTGCTCGTTGAATATCTTGTCCCTGTCCTCAAAGCTGTGCACATACATTGCGTGGAGCTTCGTCGTCAGAGTGAAGCTGTCGCGCGGGTAGCGGTCAACAACGGCGGCCTTAACGGCTTCCTCGCTCTTGTAATTGCAGTACATCCACGCGGTGTCAAAGTAGGTGAAGCCGCGTTCCATGAACACGTCGACCATCTTCTTGGTCAGTTCAATGTCGATGCTGCCGGCGTCGTCCTTGTCAAGCAGGGGCAGTCGCATCATGCCGAAGCCAAGCTTTTTAACGCTCATAGTCATTCTCCTTATATCTTAATTATTTTTGCACTGAATTCGTCGGCGACGCCGCTGAACCGCCCGAAGTCATATTCCTCAGGGCATTCCACGTCGAAGCGCTGTGCCGCGCCGCGGTTTATCACAGCCAGAAACGCGCCGTTTTCCGCGCTCGCGCCGAAGTGATCGACCCCGCCGCGGACATAGCGCAGAACCAGCAGAATATCTGCGTTATACACCATGAACACCGCGTTGCCCGTGGAGAGCGCGGGATTCGCGCCGCGCATGTTGGCAAGCTCCGCATAGAAATCATGCAGCTCCTTGTCGCCCTCGCGGAAGGGGAGCCGGTTGAACGGATCGCCCACGCCGCACATGCCCTGCTCGTCGCCGTAGTAAATGCTCGGCACTCCGGGAATGGCGAATTGCAGCACGGCGCACAGCTTTTCACGCCTGAGCGCGAGGCGCAGGGATTCGTCGTCGAAGCGGAGCTTCAGCTGATCCTCGCGGCTCATGCCGCGGATGGTCGTGCTTGTCGCAAGCGCGGTACGTATGCGGTCGGTGTCGTGCGTACCGAGGAGGTTCATAAGCGAATAGTACATCGGAGCGGGATAATTCATCTGCTGTGATATCAGAAAATCGCGCAGGGCGAAGGCGTCAATGCGGTGATGGATGAAATCCAGCGCCGCGGCGCGGAAGGGGTAATTCATAACGGAGTCCAGCGAGTAGCCGAGGGCGTAATTCCTGCGCCCGCCGTAGCTTTCCTTTATCACTGCGTCCTCCCAGACCTCGCCGAGAACCGGCGCGTCGGGGTCAACGCTCTTCACCGCGGAGCGGATGAGCGCGAGCGTATCGTCCGGTAGCTCGTCGGCAACGTCGAGCCGCCAGCCGGACGCGCCGCGCCGAAGCCATGTTTTCACGACGCTGTCGTCCCCGCTGACGACGAAGTCCTGCCAAGCACTGTTGCGCTCGTTGACCTCCGGCAGATCCTTGAAGCCCCACCAGCAGCGGTAGTCG
The DNA here is from genome assembly GCA_963636125.1 of Oscillospiraceae bacterium. Taxonomy (GTDB): domain Bacteria; phylum Bacillota; class Clostridia; order Oscillospirales; family Oscillospiraceae; genus Limivicinus. The sequence continues at coordinate 14,003 of CAVHIP010000048.1, forward strand.
TCCGGGAAATGGCGGAAATCGTACCAGCTGTAATACGGCGACTGCGCGCCCTGACACGCGCCCGCGCCGGGGTATGAGCCATAGCGGTTGAAATATACGCTGTCCGCCCCGGTGTGCGAATACACGCCGTCGAGCATTATGCGTATCCCCATGCCGCGCGCTGCAGCCAACGGACGCCGCGCCCACCACAAATGAAGTGTAGACGGGTGGCCATGGCGAATGGATTTCTCCCTTGCAGATTCCGCATTTATCTTTTCCAGCGGCAACGCCACTTCAATTAGTTTTTTTGTCTCCATATCTTTGTCCCTCTCACTTCTGATAAACAATCTCAGAGGACGCTATCAAATCCTGTATGTCGTAATTGGTGCTGTTCGTCGCCATGCCCGGCGCATCAAACGGCGGTTGTTTCAGGTAAATCGTGTGCGTCGCGTCTCCATCTACTTCTACAATGGCGAGAATAAACTGCTCCGGATTATTCAGACCGCAGAGCATTTCGTTGCGGCTGACGGTAACAGTGGTCGCACCTTTTGCACGGCCTTTGACCTCTACAAAACGCAGCACATTGCCGTCTGCTCCTCGCATGTTTTCCGGCACGAAGGATTCCACATCGTATCCGCATTTTGCGGCACTGACATCGCGCGGCGTAAAGCCCAATTCCTTCTCTATCTCCATCACGGCTTTCATCGCAGCCATTTCAATTGCCTTCTTGTCGCCCTGACTGAACAGATCCGGCCCTGATGATGGCATCAGCTTATAGAGAAGACCTTTTGGAATGACAAGTGCTCCGCCGGTCATTACCGGAGGCATGGGCGAGATGCGTCGTTCCTTCTCAATCTCCGCAAGGCGATCCTGCATGCGATGCTCCAGCTCCTCTGCGCGGCGAGCGGCCAACTTGGAGTTGAGCTTCGCGTTGGATTTGCCTGCAGCTTCTTTTTGTGCAAGATCCGCAGCGCGATAGTCCCAATATTGAATTTCAGCAGTCAGGCGATTTTTCACTTCTTTTGCCGTTTTATTCAGCATGGCTTCTTTCCGCTTTTTCACTTCTGCGAAGTGCGGAGGAATCAGATGCTCGACCGCGTAAGTCTTTGCCGTGTCTTCCACATCGCGGTGCAGCCAATCTTGCGATTCCATCCAAACGCGAATCACCGGAGCTTCTTCCTCTGTTGCTCCGCGGTAGTCAAGATATGGAGCATATCCCGCCGATGAGGCTGTGCCATCAGACTTCATTTCAACAAAATGGATTTGCTTGGAGATGACTCTGCGTTTGCCGTCTTTCAGTGTAATGCCGTCCTGAACAGCGTCTTCTATGTAAAAGAGCAGACGTGCATCTTCGCTGTAATCGCTGTCGTCAATCAGAACGCTACCACGTTTCATGGTGTCAATATTCTTTTCTCGAATCAGATCAATCACTGCATTCAGCAGCGGCTGACCAGGACAAATTAAATCCGCCTGTGGCTTTCCGGGAACCGTGCAGTATTTCTTATCAAAGCAGACGCGCTCGTAGCGGTACAAGACCGGTTCTCCGTATCCGATTGCCATATCACGATTTCGCACAGCATAAGGCACGGAAGTAATCTCATATCTTCCGGTCTCACGCTTGCGAATGCGGCCGCCAAGCTGTTGGAATGCGTCAAGGAAGAAAGATTCAATAAAGTGTGGCTGGAGTTTGTGTGCCTCCACACGCTCCATGTCCTCGCGTATTGCATTGACCATATGGATATCCATCACGTCATCCGTCAATGCATTTT
>CAVHIP010000049.1:0-15153 GCA_963636125.1 Oscillospiraceae bacterium
CTGCATAGGCATCAATCCGTCCACCGCCGCGCCGGACTGCCTTGACAATACTCTTAAGTCCGTCGCGCGCATTGCCGAGGGCAACGGATATGACAGTTGGATAATGTTCAACGTCTACGCCCAGCGCGCCACACGCCCCGATGATATGGACAGGGAGCTCAACACATCGCTGCACAGGGAAAACATGGCGGCGTTTGAATATATCCTTTCCTCTGCCGCTTCATCCGGCAACTCACCGTCCGTTTGGGCAGCGTGGGGGACAATAATCGAAAAAAGACCTTACCTCAAAAACTGTCTGCTCGATATGGCGGATCTCGGCGAAAAATACGGCGCGCAGTGGCTCTGCGCGGGAAAATGTTCGTCCAAGGGGCATCCGCACCATCCGCTGTATCTGAGGAAGGACGAAAAAACGGTGAAATTTGATATCTTAAGCTATTTGGAGAAAATATGAAACTTGCGGTTTGTCAGATAAAAACGGAAATCGATCAGGATGAAACCCTTGAAAAAGCGGAAAAAATGATAGCCGAGGCGGCGGAAAACGGCGCGGAAATCGTCGTACTGCCGGAAATGTTCGCCTGTCCGTATTCGAGGAAATATTTCAGGATATGCGCCTCTCTCGGCCATGAAAAGACACTTTCCGACATGAAACGCTGGGCAAGGGAAAATAAAATTCTTCTGATAGGCGGCTCCGTTCCGGAAACAGCAGACGGGAAAGTTTACAACACCTGCTTTATCATTGATGAAAACGGCGATGTCATAGCTCGCCACAGGAAAATACATCTTTTTGAGATAAATAGTAATCGTATGCGCTTCAGTGAGGCCGCGACATTCGAACCCGGAAACGAAATAACCGTTTTTGACAGCAAGTGGGGTAAAATCGGCGTTGCCATATGCTTTGACGTGCATTTTCCCGAAATTTTCAGAGCTATGGCAATGCGCGGCGCAAAGCTTGCCGTACTTCCCGCGCAGTTTGACGCTTTTCTCGGAGGTCCTCATTGGAAACCGCTGCTTGAATGCCGGGCGACTGACAATCAGATTTTCTTTGTCGGCGCTTCCGCGGCAAGACACGAAGACTTCAGCTATAAATCCCTGGGGCATTCTATTGTTGTCGACCCGAACGGGCAGATTTTCGCCGAATGCGATGAAAAGGAACAGATTCTCTACGCCGATATTGATTTTAATTTGGTTGAAGAGGCGAGAAAAGGCCTGCCGATTTTCGAGCATCTCCGGCAGGATGTGTATACGGTGGCAAAATGATAAGAGACGATATAGAAAAATACTCCCCCTGCTGCGAGCAGGAAGAGCGTGACAAAAAGCTGATTCTGGATTTCATCGATAAAAACGAGGACGCTTTTCTGAGGACTGATCTTATAGCGCATATGACCGCCTCCGCATGGGTCGTCAACCGCGAACGCACAAAAGCGCTGATGGTCTATCATAAGATCTACAATTCGTGGTCGTGGACGGGCGGCCACGCAGACGGAGATACGGATCTGCTGTCCGTCGCAATCCGAGAGGTGGCGGAGGAGACGGGAGTCACGGCGCGCCCCGTGTCCGAGGATATTTTTTCCCTTGAAGTTCTCACAGTGGACGGGCACGAAAAGCGCGGCAAATATGTTTCAAGCCATCTGCATCTCAATGTGACATATCTCCTCGAAGCCGATGAGAGAGAAGCGCTTCATATCTGTGAGGATGAAAACAAAGGCGTGGCGTGGTTTACTCTCGAAGACGCGCTCAAAGCCTCCACCGAGCCTTGGTTTGTGGAGAGAATCTATAAAAAACTCAACAAAAAACTGACGGAGTTATAAAGCACCGTCAGTATTTTATCTCGTTTTCCTCCCGCGTTTGCAGATATTCCTCAAACGTGATGCCGGAGTCGGTAATTTCGCGGGCGACGGACTTGCCGACGTAGCGGTAATGCCACGGCTCGTAGATTATGCCGGTGATTTCGCTACTGCCGTTCGGATAGCGCAGGATGAAGCCGTAGTCGGCGCAGTGCTCCATTAGCCACTTCTGCGTTCCGGTGCGTTCCTGCCCTTCATCGAGATTCGTATAATAATAGTCTATCAGATCAACCGCGAGGCCGAGCTGATGCTCGCTTGTGCCGGGTACGGCAACGGATTTCGCCGCGATTGCAGGCGCGCCGTCGCTTGAAACTCCGGTCGCCTTGACACGCTTAATTTTGTTGTCAAATAACGCCTGCTGATATTCCTGCGTCCTGTATGCAGAGCATATGATGGGGAAATTCCCCGCCTCGCGGCAGTCGAAAAGCATTTCGCTCAGCGCAGCGGCGCAGCGGCGGTCAACCCGAAATCCGTCCTCAACCGTGATGAGCTCCGGCGAGGAATCCTCATCGATAGGATTCCACGGATTCACGAGAGTAAGCAGATCGTTGTTGTACTCTTCCAGCATGCGCTCCGTCCGCTCCGGCATATTTTCTTTTATTTTGTCGTAATAAGAAGCCTCTTCAAGCTCACGAGATTCGATTCCGAGTTTGACGTTATAAACCTCGCTTGCCACGGCGGCGCAGTTTGCCTGCGAAATCTGTTCTTTCCTGAAGCTTACAATGCGCTCTGCCATCATAAAAAGGCACATCGCAATAACCGCCGCCGCAGGGAGCGTAATGGCAAGAAGTTTTGCTTTTTTTGAAACCATAAGATTTCCCCGAATAATTCAAACCGGCAGGACGATAGCCCCGCCGGCGCTGTTTTTATATTTAAATCAACCGCAGTACCAAGGCCACGGACAGGGGTACCAGCAATTCCACACGGGTTCTATAAAGGTGGTTGCGCCGCAGGTGGAGCAATAATAGTAAGGATATTGTGCCCAATTGCTGCAGACAACGCCCCAGCCACAACAGATTTGCCAGTTGTGTACGTGCCGGCATACGCCCACACCATGCTCGCCGACACAGAGAGGGCCGAGGCAGTTCGCGCATGTTCCGTGATCCTTGCCATCGCAATTAAAGTGCCCGTCAATGCCGCAATTTCCGTAGCCATGCCCATCGGCGCCGTCCTGACAGCTGAAGTGACCGCAGACCATAAGATGCGGCACTGTGCCCATATCCTCTCCGCACTTGGAGCAGTACGCGTTAAGCACGCGCGTTTTCTCGCCGCCGCCGACCGTGACCGTGAACTCGTCAACCGCCGCGCCGGTGTGGTCCGTCACCGTGATGACCGATTGCCCGAGCCCGGATGCGTGATATTTGGTGGGCGAATCGATGAAAACTGCCGCAGGATTGCTGCTGACATAGGTGAAGCCGTTTTTCCCTATAAGCGTTTCCTTTGTAGCCGTATAAACTCTGTTCGAATAATCAAATTCAACCGTCATGCTGTCAAAAAGGGTTCTGTCCTGCATGTCGGTGTCCAGCAGCTTGTAGAGCTGGGTGTTGATATAGCCGGCAACCGTGACGTTTGTTTTCTCCTCCCCCTCATAAACCTCTTTGGAAGAGCCGCTTATCTTCATCGTGTAATGATGCACGCTTTCCGCAGACTCCGCAAAAGCGGGAACCGCAAGCGAAAAAACCAGGAGGACTGCAATTAAAACAGCGGTAAATTTTTTCATCGATAAAACCCTCCGTATAAAATGCACGAGACAGCGCAACAAGTGTTATGCGTTCTCTTGTCCGTATTATATCACCGTTGAAAACCCTATGTCCACAACAATTTATGCCTTTTACACATTTTTACAGCCGGATGATTTTCCCGCGGTTTTAAATTCCCTGCAAACCTTTGCCGCCATGGGCACGGCAATGGAAAATGCGAGCAGGTCCGCCACGGCCTGCGCAAGATAAACGCCCTGTATACTCTCGCTGAAAAGCATCGGCAGAATTATGACGGCCGGAATAAACGCCAGTCCCTGCCTTGCTGCGGACAGCAAGGTGGCTCCTAACATACGTCCCATATTCTGGTACATCATGTTTGTAAGAGTTATTGTCGCCATAAGTGGGAAGGTGATGCACTGTGTCCGCAGCGCTTTTGTGCCGAAGGCAATTACGTCGGGATCATCTCTGAACAGCAATATGAGCTGCGGCGCGAGCGCAAATCCGACCGCTCCCATGAACACAAGAAATATTGTGCCGTACTTTACGCAATAAGTATAGCCGTTCCATACTCTGCCGTATTTTTTCGCTCCGTAGTTGAAGCCGCATATCGGCTGGAAGCCCTGACCGAAACCGATAACCGCAGAGAAAACCAGAAGGACGATTTTGTTTACAATGGAAAATGCCGCGATAGCTTCTTCTGCCAGCTCCGGCGGAACGGACGATCCCGCCGCGGCGTTGAGGCAGAGCGTTGAAAAGCTTGTAAGCGCCTGCCGACAGAGTGACGGTAGCCCTCCGATGCATATGTTTTTCAGATAATATGAGCTCGGAGTAAAGTTTTTGAGCTTAATTTTCAGATTGTCGCTGCGCAGTGTGCCGATATAGAGCAGCGCGCAGCTTACCATTTGGCTGAGCATCGTTGCCAGCGCCGCACCCGTAACCTCAAGATCAAAAACAAAAATAAATATCGGGTCGAGCGCGCAGTTGAGCACAGCGCCGGATACAAGACCTATCATTGCGAAAACCGCGTTGCCCTGAAAGCGGAGCTGATTGTTCAAGACACAGGAAAGGCTCATAAATGGCGCTCCGCAGAGGATAAAAGTGAGATAATCGCTTGCGTATTTTACGGTTGCGCTGTCAACAAGACTGCTACGCGCGCCGAGAAGCGAAAGCAGCCCGTCGCGGAAAATGATGCCGACCGTCAAAAAAACGAGACCGAAAAGTGCGGCGCATATTCCGCCGGTTGAGGCCATTTTTTCCGCGTGCGAATAATCCCGCGCGCCGAGAGAACGGGATATATAATTTCCGGAGCCCTGTCCGAAAAAGAAACCTATCGCCTGGATAATGGTCATTATCGGCAGTATAAGCCCGACTCCTGCTGTGGCCTCCGTGCCGATGCGCCCTACAAAGAAAGTGTCCGCCATGTTGTAGGCGGCTGTTACCAGCATTGTTATTATCGTCGGAACGGAGAGTTCCCATATAAGTCTGCTTAAAGGCTCCTCTGTCATTCTGCGATATTTTTCGTCAATAGTGTTCAAGCAACGCGCCGCCTTTATTAATCAAGTTCAGCTTATTATATCAGACTGCAGCCGGACGCGCAATTGCAAAACAATTTGTAAAATACCGAATTAATTTACGGTCTCAATATTGCTTTTTGAAATAAAATATGGTATTTTAAACAAAAAAAATAAACGGGAGGGAATAAAATGAATATAAAGGACATAAGCAAAGATTTGAATTCCGTTAAGGAAGACCTTAACAACATCAAAGACAATGTCAAGGAAGAAATCAAAGGTCTTGATATGGGCATCCTTGTCACCAAGGCCACCACGGCGGCATCAAAAATCGATCTTGACGATGTGAAGCACGCCGTAAATGAGTTTATCGACAGCCCCAAGACGGACAAAATCAAAGAGGTCGGCAGAACCGTCGGCGATTTCGCGGGATTTGCGAAAATTGTTGTCGGCGACGCTATCAAGGGCCTCAAAAAGTAAAAAATATATGCAAAAATCGGCGGGAGAAAATCCCGCCGATTTTTTATCACTCAGTGAAGTGAATGTGATTATATATGTGATCCTGACAGAAACAGTGGTAACCGACGCACTTTGAGCAGTAGCGAAATTCAAGATTCGGATAATCAACATCCGTTCTTCCGCAGACGGCGCATTTATGATGATACAGATTCCCCTGCTGCTCACGGCGCACCCGCGCAGACTCGCGCTTGAAATTTATCGTACTCGCTCTGCGCCTCCGCGGCAGCTTATCGAGAAGATCACGCCCGCAGAATATGAGGAAATTCAGAATGGCCACGAGCGGGAGAAGATTTGCCGGGAAAGATGTCGTAAAGATGCTCAAAGCGAACAACGCCGCGTCCGCCCACGCGAGATACTTCATTTTTATCGGTATTATGAAAAACAGCAGCACCTGCATATCCGGGAAGAGAACCGCGAACGAGAAGAACATGCTGAGATAGACATATTGCGCCGTCAGGCTCACATTAAGACCGAACAACAGATACATAAGCATGCCGTAAAGCACCGTGAGAATAATGCCGGTGAAGAAATATACATTGAAGCGTACCGTGCCCCATTCGCGTTCAAGAACGTTGCCTATCAGATAGTAGAAGTATATCGCGATAAAAGCGAGAATCCCCGTCTGCGGCGGATAGAGCGCGAAGGTGACAAGCCTCCACACCTGCCCTCGAAGTATGGCGGCCGGGTTGAATGTGATGTAGCTGAAAAGCACGGGGTTGACCATCCCGATAAGCCAGAAAACCACGTTGGCGATGCAGACGTATTTCATCAGATTCGGAATGCCGAAATTCGGATGCTTTATGCAAAATCTCTCAAACGGATTGTTGTTTCTGCGCATATATTTCTCCTGAATTACTCGTATCGGTTAAACGCGATGCGAGTATTAATTTTTCTCTATATTATCCTTTTTAAGATTCAAAGTCCATAAAAATTTGTAAACATTTGTATAGCGAACAAAGCATCGCGCAACATATTTTCGTATCGCGCAAAATTTTTTTGTCAAAACTCAAAAAAACGCTTTTAATTTACATAACTATGTGGTATTATGTATACACAATTATGTTTCCGGAGACGGCGATGGAAGAAAAAGAGCTGAAAAACGAGATTATTGAAGGCAGAAATGCCGTTATAGAGGCGCTCAGAGCCGGCCGCGCCATCGACAAAATTTATATTGCGCGCGGTGATGTCGACAAAACACTTGGGCATATCGCTTCAAAAGCAAGGGAAAAAAATATTGTTGTCGTCGAAGCCGACAGGCGTAAGCTGGATTTTATGAGTCAGACGCACGCGCATCAGGGCGTTGTCGCGCTTGCCGCAGTGCGGGAATACTGTACAATTGACGATATCTTCAAAAATGCGCAGGAAAGCGGCGAGCCGCCGTTTATTATAATATGTGATGAAATCAGCGATCCGCATAATTTAGGCGCCATTATACGCTCTGCCGAGTGCGCCGGCGCGCACGGAGTCATTATCCCAAAACGGCGCAGCGCGGGCATGACCGCGATTGTTGACAAGTCCTCCGCCGGTGCGCTTGAGCATATGGCGGTGGCCAGAGTTCCCAATCTGCCTTCTGCCATAGAGGAGCTCAAGAAGCACGGCGTTTGGGTTTACGGAACCGCAGCGGACGGAGATAACGGACTTTGGGAAACCGATCTCACCGGCGCGCTTGCCCTTGTTATCGGCTCCGAGGGAGACGGCATGGGCAGACTTGTGAGAGACTGCTGTGATTTTGTGATAAGTCTTCCGATGCACGGCAAAGTTGGCTCGCTCAACGCGTCCAACGCTGCCGCGATTACCATGTATGAGGTTCTGAGACAGCGCAGCAAATAAAGACAGCCGATTAAAAATATTTCAGACAGCGCAGGAAAGTTACATGGGCAGAAATATGTCTAAAACTGAATACGGTTATGATGATATGTCCATTGACGATATCCTTTCGCAATTCGGAATCAACGAGGACTTTTCCGATCCCGCCGAGCAGTATACGGATGAGGAAAGTGCGCCGGCAAAACGCAGAGACGATGATTCCCTGTTTGACAGCCGCTTTAATATCGGCGGTAAGGCAAAGGACGATGCGCCCAAGGACTATGGCGGCCTCGATGTAAGTGCCGACGAGGACTATGTCCCACCACAATCCGAGGAGCGCGCGAGAAAAAAGCGGCCAAAGCGCGAAGAAGCGTATGCCGTTGAGGCGGATTACCCCGAAAAACCCGCAAAAAAGAAAAAGAAAAAAAAGAACGGAAAAAAGAAAAAAGGCCCGTCATATCAGCCGGGGTATGAATCAAACGAGATTGACGATGCGGAGTTTGCGTCGAAATTCCGCAATATTTCGGATGAACGGGACGACGGATTTGACAGCGAGGTTACTGCTTCCGAAGAAAAAGCTCAGGGTTATTTCCCACCAAGCTTTACCGAATATCTGGCCTCTCTTTTTGCCGCCGTGCATTTTAAACTCCGCGGTTTCAACCGCAGTGATGTTGCCGCGACAATGAACGACAATGACGAAGATCTCGGGGCGGAGGTCAATGTCAGAAACGCCTCCAAATATTACGGCTCGTTTGTTCAGTCTGCAAGGCTCCGCCTTCTCATAAGTCTGGGCCTTTTGGCGGTTATGTTCTATATTTCTTTGGGACTGCCTCTCCCGGGTATGCTCAAATGTCTGCCGGTCAATGCGGCAATGTCGCTCGCCGTTCAGCTTGCCATAATGCTTTTGGGGCTCGACGTAGTTACAAACGGGCTTATTAAAATTATACGTTTGCGTCCCGGCGCTGATTCTCTCGCTGTGATAGCCTGCATTCTTACCTCGGTGGATGCCGCGCTTGTCGCATCCTCGAACACGGGTATAAGCCATCCTCCGCTTTGCGCGCTCTCCTCTCTTTCGTTTGTCGGCGTGATACTTTCCACCTACCTCACAGTCAGAAGCTTCCGCAAGGCGATGCGAGTCCCCTCGATTGCAAAACGCACCTACGCCGTTGTGGGCAAAAACGATCTTGCCGGCAAGGAAATCACGCTTCTGAAGACTTCCGGTACCTCCGCGGGCTTTGTGCGCCGCTGCGAGGAAGCCGCCCCGGATGAGACGATGTTTGAAAAACTCTCGCCCTTTATCCTGCTGATTGCGCTTTTGATGGCGCTGGTAGTTTCCGCTGTTACAAATAACGCCTCCGATTTTGTCTATATCTTCTCGGCCGTTCTTTGCCCCGGAGTTCCGTTTTGCGCATTGCTCTGCTTCATTGTGCCGTTTTTCCTCGGTACAATGAAGATGTTCACATCCGGCACCGCGATAGCCGGCTGGTCGGGTCTGTGCGATGTTGGGCAGAGCAACAACCTTATCGTAACCGACAGGGATATTTTCCCGCCCAGCAGCGTCAAGATCGAGTCTATCCGCATATTCGCCGATGAAGACGCGCAAAAGGTCATATCCTACGCAGGCTCTCTGATTCTTGCCTCCGGATGCTCGATGAGCAAGGCCTTTGCCGACGAGATGGAGCAGAATAACTGCCCTACGCTTAAAATCGACGGCTTTGAGGCGCTTTCCGGCGGCGGATTTAAAGGTCTTATCGAGGGCAGCACGGTTCTGTGCGGAAGCGCCGAGCTTATGCGCCTTATGAACATTAAAATCCCGTTCCGCCTTGTCGATAAAACAACCGTGCTTTTGGCGATAGACGGTGTGCTTTTCGGAATATTCTCTCTCAAGTATGAGCCGAATCCGCAGGTTCGCAAGGCGCTTATAGAGCTGATGCGCTCCAACAGGCATCCGATATTTGCCGTACGCGATTTCAACATCACCCCGGATATGCTCAAAGAGCTTTTCGATATTGCCACCGATGGATACGATTTTCCGCCGTATGTGGAAAGATTTAAGATCACGGAAGCCAAAGCCGACGGCAAAAGCCAGATAGCGGCGGTTGTCTGCCGCGAGGGGCTTGCGCCTCTCACCACAATGGCGGAGACGGGGCACGGCATGTACATGGCAACGCGAGTTAACCTTGTGATTACGGTGGTGGGCGCGGTTTTGGGCATGATTCTTGTCCTGATAAAAATGCTCACATCCGCGATAAGTCTGGGCTTCATCTTCCTCATTATGTTTATCACTGCCCTGCCGGTATTCTTCATATCGTTTTTCATGAAATAAACCGGAATCGGCAATCAACACGACACTTTTCATTTTGCAAGGGGTCACCGTCTCAGGTGGCCCTTTTTGCGCCGATTTTGCGTCGGATGCGCAGATTGATGTTGACGCTTTATGAGGAATATGCTATATTATACTTTAATTTACCGGCGCAGCGTGTATTCGTCACGCATTGCCGGATATAAAGGAGTTGGATATCCTAATATGGATGATGGCAGTCGATTGCCATGGATAATGGTTGGCGCGCTGCTTGCGTGCGCCATGTTTTTTGCGGTTACCGAGACAGGCTTTGCCTCAGCCTCGAAAACCAAAATCAAGCTCGCCGCAGAACGCGGCTCAACCAACGCGCAGACGGCGCTGTGGGTGCTTGATAATTTTGACCGGGCGATTACCACTATATTGATAGGCACGAATATCGTTCATCTTGCGGCCGCCTCGATAGTTACCGTTGAGGTTACAAAACGCTGGGGCGTCGGCGCGGTTTCCGCAAGCACGCTTATCACGACGATAGTTGTGTTTTTTGCCGGGGAGATGCTTCCGAAAAGCATCGGGAAAAAGTACAGCGAGAGTATAGCCGTCGCTACTGCCGGCATTCTCAAAACGCTTATGACGGTCTTTAAACCGCTCTCCTCATTGCTGACGTTTATCGGTCAGCAGGCGGCGAAGCTCACGAAGGGCGAGGACAATCCCGTATCAGTCACAGAGGACGAAATATACGATATTATTGAGGATATGACCGAGGACGGCTCTATTGACGAGCAGCAGAGCGATCTTATATCTTCCGCTCTTCAGTTCGGCGATGTTACCGTCGAAAGCGTGCTTACGCCGAGAGTTGATCTCGCCGCGATAGATATTTCCGACACGCCCGACGAGATACTCGCCTATGTAAAGGCGCAGCCGCACAGCCGTCTGCCCGTATATGAAAACAGTGTCGACCACATAATCGGCATTCTCCAGATAAGAAAATTCATCAAGGCTTATCTGAAAAATAAGGATGAGCTTGATGTCCGCGCGCTTATGGACGAGGCATATTTTGTCCATCAGAGCACGAATATTGACGAGCTTTTGCCCATCATGTCAAGACGTAAGCTGAATCTTGCCGTTGTTACGGATAATTACGGCGGAACTCTCGGTATAGTAACCATGGAAGACATGCTCGAGGAGCTCGTCGGCGAGATATGGGACGAAGAGGACGTTGTCGAAGAGCCGATAGTTGAGCTTTCCGACGGCAGCTTTCTCGTTGAAGCCGACGAATCCGTGAGTGATGTCTTTGAGAGAGTCGGCTTTGAAGATCCGGAGGAGAATGAGGAACTTATAAATACCCTTATGGGTGAATGGGCATATGAGCAGTTTGCCGCGATTCCGTCATGCGGCGACAGCTTCGCTTATCACACCCTCCGGGTGTCCATCGAGGAAATGAAAAACCAACGCATCTTGAAGCTCAGAGTGTCTCTGCTTCCGGAGGAAAAGGAAGGAGAGAGCGCGCAATGACAATGTTGTATATCTATATTGCGGGCATAATTGTCTGCATCGCCCTCTCGGCTTTTTGCTCGGGCTCTGAAATGTGCTACTCATCGTGCAGCACGCTTAGACTTGAAAGCATGAAAGACGGCGGTTCAAAGAGCGCGGAGCTGGCTCTCAAAATCGTTGAAAATTATGATAAGGCTCTCAGCGCAATCCTTATCGGCAATAACCTTGTGAATATTGCCGCATCTTCTCTCGCTTCCGTCGCGCTGATTACGGCTGTGGGCAACGATGATTACGCATGGGCAGTTACCGCCGCCATTACCGTACTTGTGATTATTTTCGGCGAAACCGTTCCCAAAATAGTCGCCAAGAAAAACGCAAACTCCATGGCTCTTTCATATTCGCGCCCCGTGCGTTTTATGATGATTATTCTCGGACCTGCTGTTTGGGTAGTTGTCAAGCTCATCTATCTCCTGACTTTTTGGATGAAAAATCCCGATGCGGGGGACAGCAGCGAAGAGGCCGTGGAGGAGCTGCAGTCTATTATAGAAACTGCGGAAGATGAAGACGTGCTGGACGAAGACCGGTCCGAGCTTGTCCAGGCGGCGATTGATTTTTCCGAGATTTCGGCCTATGAGGCGATGACCGCCCGCGTTGATGTCGAGGCTATTGACATTGAGGACAGTTGGGAGGATATTCTCAAAGTCGTCGAGGATTCCGCGCATACCCGCATTCCCGTTTATGAGGGAAGTATTGACAATATAATCGGTATCCTCTATCTCAACCATTTCCTTAAGGCAATGACAGATGACGCAAAAGTCGATATAAGAAGTCTTCTCATGACGCCATGCTATGTCTATAAAACCGCGAAGCTGCCGGCTGTCCTCAATCAGATGAAGAAGGCCAAGCAACATCTTGCCATCGTTTCCGACGAATATGGCGGAACGCTCGGCGTGCTGTCCATGGAGGACGTGCTCGAACAGATAGTCGGCGACATCTGGGATGAGAGCGACGTGGTTGAGCAGGAGATTATCCGCCGCACCGAGGGCGAATTCGAACTTGACGGTGACATGGTCATTTCCGACTTTCTCGAGCTCGTGGGCATCCGCGAGGAAAATTTTGACGCAGACAGCAGCACTGTAGGCGGCTGGGTGATGGAGATGTTCGGAGGGTATCCCAAGGAAGGATACAGCTTCGATTATGCCGATTTCACCGTTACTGTTCTGAAAATGGACGGCCGCCGCGTCGACAGAGTTCTTGTGAAAATAAAAAAAGAAGATAAAGAACAGTAAAACAGACAGGGGTGCTAAAAAAACACTCCTGCCTGAGTTTATATGTGTGATACATGAATAAACTTAGCATAGTTTTCAAAATATCATTAATCTGCCTTGCCGCCGCGTCTCTTGTGACGTTCGCATCTGTCGTTTCCGATTACTTTGATTTCACATTTTCGCAGGTGAAGCCGGAGGCAACCGCAGACTTATCGGAAACCGCAGCCCCAACGCCCGAGCCTACGCCTACTCCCAAGCCCATACCCGAGGATGTAAAGCAGATGATGGAATATATTCCCGTTACCGCCCTTGAGATGAATGCGAGAGCCGGCATGTTCGGCAGATTTGTTATTCCCGAGAGTGGGATAAATGTCGCGTTGTTTACGGACGGCGCAGGAGAAACTCTTGCCGAAAAAAGACAAGGCATTTGCGACGCGGAGGACAGCGCCGCCCTCTATTGCGATGAAGAGGGCGCCGTGATTGCCGATCATAACAATCAAGGCTTTGCCTCGCTGATAAATGTCCTTCCCGGACAAAAAGCGTATATTATCACGTCCGACAGCGTCATTGAACTCGTCTGCTCAAGGCTGATTGACGGGCATAATAATAACCATAAGGGCCTTGTCGACGAAAACTATGAGCCGATCCGCAATGCGGGGGACTTCATATGTTATACTTGCAAGGAAACCTGGCTTGACGTGAGAATAGTTGTCCTCGACATAATCGACGAATACTCTCTGAACGAGAAACAATAAAACAGAAAGGAAAATTCCGCCCAATGAACACAAACGGCGCATACCAAGATGCTAAATTTGACGATGGGAAAAAGAAAGCTTTTCCTAAGGGAATTATTCTGCTCATCGTTATCCTGCTCATAGCCGCAGTCCTCGTTTTTGATTCCTATTATACCCTTAAAGAGGATCAATACGCTGTTATTACCACCTTTGGCAAGCCGCACTCGGTTTCCGCATCCGGCCTGCAGTTTAAGATTCCCTTCATCCAAAAAGTCACCAAGGTCTCAAAAACCATACAAGGCTTTCCCCTCGGCTACCGTCCCGACAGCAATGAGAACTATGACGACGAGTCGCTGATGATTACCTATGATTATAACTTTGTCAACGTGGATTTCTATGTCGAGTACAGAGTGACCGATCCGATTAAATATCTCTATAACTCTCAGGATCCCGTCGGCATTCTCAAGATGCTTTGCCAGAGCTACATAAGAGACACGATCGGCCTTTATGATGTTGACAGCGTAATAACTACCGGCAAGAGCGAGATACAGTCGGTTATAAAGGAGAAGGTTGTTAATCGCCTTGAAAGCGAGGATATCGGCATTCAGCTTACCAATATCACCATTCAGGATGCCGAGCCGCCTACAAAGGAAATACAGCAGGCCTTTACCGCCGTTGAGACCGCAAAGCAGTCCGCCGATACGATGGTGAATAATGCCAAAAAATATGCCAATGAGGTCACTCCCGCCGCAGAGGCGGACGCAGATGAGATAATAAAAAAAGCCGAGGCTTATAAACAAAGCAAGATAAACGAGGCGGAAGGTCAGGCCGCGCGCTTTTCCGAGCTTTTCAACGAGTATCAGAAATATCCCCTCATCACCAAAGAGCGGCTTTTCTATGAAGCCATGGAGAACGTCCTCCCCGATATGAAGCTTTATATCATTGACGCGGACACAGGTGTTCAGACCACTCTTCCCCTTGATAAATACGCGGACATAGGAGGCGAAGATAAATGAAAAAGGCTTTTAAGATAATCGTCCCCGTTGTTGCGGTATTGATAATCGCCGCTGTGATGGGCGGGTGCTTTGTGGTCACGGAGCAGAACGAGTATACTATTGTCAGACAGTTCGGCGCCGTCGTAAAAGTTGTGGACAAGCCGGGACTTTCGCTCAAGGTGCCGTTCCTTCAGAATACAAGCACTCTTCCAAAAACGGAAATGCTCTATGACCTTGCGGTGAGCGATGTTATCACAAGTGATAAAAAATCCATGGTTGCCGACAGCTTTGTCCTCTGGTATATTTCCGATCCGCTGAAGTTTATTCAGTCGCTTTCCGGCAATCTCGCAAACGCCGAATACCGTATTGATACTGTTGTCTATAACAGCCTTAAAACCGTTATAAGCTCCATGAAGCAGGAGGATGTCATATCCGGCCGCGACGGAGAGCTTGCCGAGCTTATAATGAAAAATGTAGGCAATACCTTCGAAAAGTACGGCATAACCGTGCTTGCCATCGAAACCAAGCGCATCGACCTGCCGGACGAGAACAAAACCGCGGTCTATGAGCGCATGATATCCGAGCGTGAAAATATTGCCGCATCATATTCCGCAGAGGGCGCGGCGGAGGCAAAGCGCATACGCAATGAAGCCGACAAAACCGTTGATATAACTCTCTCCGAGGCAAATGCGTCTGCAGAAAAGCTCAAGGCAGAGGGCGAAGCGGAATATATGCGCATTCTCTCCGAAGCTTATAACACTCCTGCCGAGGCTGAGTTTTATGAGTATATGAGAGCGCTTGATATGGTCTCGTCCTCCATGACAGGAGATAATAAAACTCTCGTTGTCTCATCTGACTCACCGATTGCCAAGATTTTCAACGGCGAATAATCATTCAAAAAACGCTGCCCTGTCGGGCAGCGTTTTTTGGCTCTATGTCAATAGTTGGGGTAGAGCATAAAGAAGGAAGCTGAATAAAGAGGG
>CAVHIP010000050.1:0-14896 GCA_963636125.1 Oscillospiraceae bacterium
GCGGCTATTAAAACATTTAATTGCCATTAAATGTTTTAATCAGTTTTCAGTATGACAGACATAACGCATACTCTACCACAGCCACAATTACTATTTCTTTAAGCAATTGCAAACAAACTTTAAACACGCCTCGCTTTTTCTCTTGCAATGTAACCTGAGATACACTATAATAACACTCAAGAGTATGTTAAAAACTCGGCAGAGTCGCGATTTGTTAAGTATACTGCGGCTTCATAAATATATTCTTATCACCTGAAATACACTTGAAACGTCTATTAGGTTCTATAACAATATCGGCAATGCTTTTTCCGAGCCGAATGTTGATTATAGAACCATAAAAAGCGCAGAAATCGTGGCTATACCAGCCTGAAGGAGGTGGCGCGGATGCTTGAAGAACTCGATTACTCCGCGAAGGAAGCGAAAGCGAAGCGGCTCGCGGATGAAATAATCTCGCTTGCCCGCGGCACGCTCACGGTTGAGTTCCGCTTCCTCGACAGGGCGCTCGGGACGCTGAAATTTGTTCCGGATGACAATGTCAGCCTTACCACGG
Source organism: Oscillospiraceae bacterium (assembly GCA_963636125.1). GTDB lineage: Bacteria > Bacillota > Clostridia > Oscillospirales > Oscillospiraceae > Limivicinus. Next base: position 551 of record CAVHIP010000050.1, read on the forward strand.
ACGGCGAATTTTTATATTACGGCGCGTGGTTCGTTTTGAACCGCTATAAAACGGGCGCATCGTCTGTCAACCGCGATATAATGCACGCGATGCTGCACTGTGTCTTCCGCCATTTTTACATGGGCGACAATATCGATCGGGCGCGCTGGGATCTCGCCTGCGACATAGCCGTCGAGAGCGCGATAAACGAGCTTGACTCGCGTATTCTCTCCGATCCTCGGCAGGCGCGGCAAAAGCTCACCCTTGATACGATTAAGAAAGACGTCCCCGTCCTCACGGCGGAGCGCGTATATCACTGGCTCGGGAAAAACGGCATATCGGACGAAGAATGCGAGCAGGAGCGCGAGCTTTTTCTTGCGGACGGGCACGGCCTCTGGTACGGCGCGAAGGACAAGAACGCAAAGCTTGACAAAAACATCAACGTGCGCAGAATATGGGAAAAGCTCTCGAAGCGGATGCAGACCGAGCTTGAGACCATGCATGATGACAAAAACGGCGCGATGGTGCAGGCTCTGCGCTCGCTCAATCGGCCGAAATACAGTTATACGGAGCTTCTGCGCCGCTTCGGCATCCACGGGGAGCGGATGTGCATTTCCGACGAGGAGTTTGACAATAACTATTACACGTACGGGCTCAATTTCTACGGCAACATGCCGCTTATCGAGCCACTCGAATATGCCGAGCAGAAGCTAATACGCGAGTTTGTCATCGCCATTGACACCTCCGGAAGCGTGCGCGGAGATGTGGCGCAGTCGTTCATTCAGCATACGCATGACATGCTGCGGCGGCAGGAGAGTTTTTTCAGCCGTGTGAACATCCACATTATCCAGTGCGATGACCGCGTGCGCGAAGACGCGATAATCACCTGCAAGGAGGATTTTGACGAGTATATTTCGCAGATGCGGATTTACGGACTCGGGCAGACGGATTTTCGCCCGGTGTTTCGCTATGTGGATGAGCTCCGGAGCAAGGGCGAGCTTCGCAATCTGCAGGGACTGATCTATTTTACCGACGGCCTCGGCGAGTTCCCCGCGAAAAAGCCCGACTATGACACCGCCTTTATCCTGCGCTGCGAGGATTACGAACAGCCGCCCGTCCCGTCATGGGCGATACACATCACATTGACGGAGGATGAAATACTTGAAAAGCGATTTTAACATTTCCGACGGCGTACTCTATATTTCCGACGGGGTTATCGAGCTTGAAGATCAGCAGTTCGCCGAGAGGGACGATTTCAAAAAGGTCGTCCTCCCCGATACTCTGCGCATTCTCGGCACGGAGGTCTTCTCCTGCTGTAATGAGCTTGAAGAGGTCGTTTTCCCGGAAACCTTTCAGGCCATCGGCGTGGCGGACTTCGCTTATTGCCCGAAGCTCGCGAAAGTGAAGTTGCCCAAAGCGCTGCGCAGCATCGGCGAGGGCGCGTTTCTCGGATGCGAAAGCCTGCGCGATGTCGTCCTTCCGGACTCGCTTGAGGAAATCTGCGACATGGCATTCTTTGAGACCGCCATCGAAAAAATCAGCGTTCCCGCCAATGTAAAAAATATCGGCGAAAGCGCTTTTTGGTCGTGTGAAAATCTGCGCCGCGCCGATGTTTTAGGGAAAGACACCTGTATCGGCTCAGACGCATTCGGAAGCTGTTATCAGCTTGCCGAGGGGTATATCGCCCCCGGCTTCCCGCAGAAGGACGGCAGCCCTGCCGCGGAGCTTCTGTATTCGCTTTTGTGGTGCGCATGTCCTCAAAAGCACGGCGCGGAGGTTTCCGAGCGGGCGAAGCGCTTTATCGCGAAAGAAGAGTCTCTCATCATGGAGCGGGTTTTCAGTCAGGGAAACATAGCCGCGCTCACAACACTTTCAAAGCAGCGGCTTTTGAAAAAGGAAAATATTGAATCATATATATGCAAGGCAAACGCAGACGGTATGACGCAAATGACCGCTCTGCTGCTCAACGCCAAAGGCGCTGAGAGATTTGACGAGGGAGAGTTTGAATTATGAACATAGCGCAGGCAAAACAGCAGATAAAAAATGCGATGAAGGTCTATTTCGCCAAGGACGAATACGGGCGCTTCTGCATCGCCCCCGAGGAACAGCGCCCCGTCTTTCTCATGGGCCCTCCGGGCATCGGCAAAACCGCCATAATGAAGCAGGTTGCGGAGGAGCTGGGCGTCGGCCTCGTGTCGTATTCCATGACGCACCATACCCGCCAGAGCGCGCTGGGTCTGCCGCTGATAGTGAAGAAGAATTATAACGGCGAGGAAGTCAGCGCGACCGAATATACCATGTCGGAGATTATAGCCTCCGTCTATGACGTTATGGAAGAAAGCGGCGTCAAAGAGGGCATACTGTTCCTTGATGAGATAAACTGCGTCTCCGAAACTCTCACGCCGACAATGCTGCAGTTTCTGCAATTCAAGACCTTCGGCAAGCACAAGGTTCCGGGCGGATGGATAGTCGTCACGGCGGGCAACCCTCCGGAATACAACCGCTCCGCGAGAGAGTTTGACGTTGTCACATGGGACAGACTCAAGCGCATCGATATCGATCCTGACTATGCCGCGTGGAGAGAATACGCATGCAAGCGCGGCGTGCATGCCGCCGTAATCACTTATCTCGACGCGCGCAAGGATAACTTCTATCAGGTTGAAAACACCGTTGACGGCAAGCGTTTTGTCACGGCGCGCGGCTGGGTCGATTTAAGCGACATGATCACCCTCTCCGAGCGTGAGGGGATTGCCGTGGACGAGCTTCTCATCTCGCAATATCTGCAGTCCAAGGACATCGCGGAGGATTTTGCCGCCTACTATGAGCTTTTCAACAAGTACCGCGCGGATTATAAAATCGACGCGATTCTCGCCGGCAGCTGCGGCGCGGACATTTCGGACAGAGCCGCCAACGCCCCGTTTGACGAACGGCTCAGCCTGCTCGGGCTTCTGCTCGACAAGGTCGGCGGCGAGATACGCTCTGTCATTCGCACGGAGGATGTCGTCACCGCTTTGCTTGCCGATTTGAAAGAGGTCAAGAATGGCGCGGCTATCGAAAAGGCGCTTGCCGATGAAGAAGGTAAGCTGCAGCGCGCATATCGCCGAGGCGCGCTCTCATCCGAGAAGCGCAGGGAGTTTGACGCGGTTATGGATTTCCTCAAACGCCACAGCCGCCGCGAATCGGACTTTGCCGAAATCAAGGCGGATTATGACGCGCTTGTCGCGGGCATGAAGGCCTCAGCACAAGATGCCGGAGATAAGCTCTCAAATCTCTTCGCGTTTGTGAAAAGCGTCTGGCATGACGGGCAGGAAATGCTCATCCTCGTCACCGATCTGACCGCGAATTACTACTGCTCCCGTTTCATCTCCCGCTACGGCTGCGACGCCTATTACGAGCAGAGCAAGGAGCTTATGTTCTACGAACGCCAAACGGAAATCATCCGCCAACTTGAGGAATTAGAACAGCTTTGAAAAAAAGAGCCAAATTATAATACGCCTACACAGATAGTCAATTCAATATAAAATCAATCTGAGTTAACCGAAAATCGGTTAACTTTTTTAATTGACATTAGGCATAACAAATGATATAATAAGTGGCAGAAAGGAGTGCTTAAATTTGTCATATACAAGCTTTGGAGAATTTGTCCGCATACTAAGAATTAAACATCATGAAGTAATGGGAGATATGGCAAAAGTTCTTGACGTTAAAGTTCCGTTCTTATCCGCTGTCGAGAACGGCAAAAAAAATGTCCCGCCTGAGTGGAGTGATAAACTTATCAAGCATTACAATTTATCTCTTGATGAACAATATGCTCTCACGCGGGCAATAGATGAGTCAAGGACACAGTACAAAATACCTATGGAGAATGCCGGAATTCAACAAAGACGGGCTGCATTGCAATTTGCGCGTTCTTTTGACGAAATGGATGATGAAACAGCTTTAAAAATTCTCGAACTTCTCAGTCAAAAGGAGAAAGATAAGCAGTAATGGATTATAAAACCAAAGCAACAAGCAGGCGAGACCTGCGACGATACTCTCAAATTTTGCGCGAAATCTTTAATGTTCCGCTAACAGGACCATTTCCGGTCCTTGAAGCGCTGGACAAAGTAAGCGATGTTTTCAAAAATTGCAATTATGAAATAATTGAAGACAAAAAATTGCCGCCGCAAACAATGGCGCGGTGCATACACAATGATCAAGGGGGATTTACCATTGAAATTAAGGAAACAGTATATGACGGAGCTTATGAAAAGCAAATAGGGGCCTTCCTTGGCTTTATTTGCCATGAAATTTGCCATATTTTCCTCTTCTATATCGGATTTAGGCCTGTATTTGAACGAGGGTTTGAGAACAATGAACTGCCGGCCTATTGCAGCGTAGAATGGCAAGCAAAAGCGCTTTGCGCTGAAGTAATGATACCATTTGAAGAATCACAAGGAATGAGTGTAACTTCAATTGAAAATATTTACCATGTTTCAAAAGCTTTTGCGAAGAACAGAAAAAAGCTTTAAAAGGAGTGATGCGAATTGATTGTAAAATAAAAAGCATTTCATAAGTTGTTGCACCAACCGATGAAATGCTTTCAGGTACGTCGGATATGCTAAAATACCGACCTTCGAGATTCATATTTTAGCATATCCTTTGCGGCTTGTCAAATTGACGAGCCGGTTTCTAAAAAATAAAAAAATAATTAGAGATTCCGGCGATTTGATTATGCCGGAGAAAGGATAATTTAATATGACGAGTAAAAATATGAGAGGAAATCCCCTCTTTATGAGAAACACATTTCCTTCTGTCGGCAAGTGGGGCATCCCACTCGTGAGGAAACAGGAACTTTCGGCTTCTGAGATTAAGCTCATAGCGTGTTCTGACACTCGGGCAAATGATAATGACGAGAACAAGAAAAAAGGAGTTCACTTTTTCGTTGACGATTATCGTTTTAATGGTATTTATGACAAACCGGAACGTACATTAGAAAAATATTCGCAATACTCTTTTCTACTCACTCCGGATTTTTCTACATATGCAGATATGAATGGCTGGCGTCAGATGGAGAGCGTTGCGAAGAACCGTTGGATTGGGGCTTTTTGGCAAAGTAAAGGCTTAACAGTTTTCCCGACTGTAAGTTGGAGCACACCGAACAGTTATGAATATTGTTTTGATGGCATTGAAAAAGGGAGTACTGTGGCGGTTGGCATGATAGGCTGTAAGAGTGACAAAAGAGCCTTTATGCATGGTTACAATGAAATGTTGGAACGCATAGAGCCGGAGCATATCATTGTATTTGGAGCCCCTTTCCCTGAGATGCATGGCAGTCTGATACCGGTAGACTATTTAACTTCAAGGAAGGTGGTGCGTTGATATGGGTGGCAGAGGCACATTTGCAGTGGGAAATACTGTAGCATACACATATGAGACGGTTGGCTTTATTGAAGGAGTAAAGGTTTTGAAGGGATTAAATGGAAAACACGGACTGCCGGAAGAAGCACATTCAAGTACCGCCTATATCAAGCTTAAACCTGACGGAACTTTTCATGAAATGAGAATATATGATGAAGAACATTACCTTATGAAAGAAATAGCTTTTCACCCTGAGCCGGAGCTTAATAATGGAAACAGAAAAGATAATGTCTTACATATTCACGAATATCAAAGGGATAACTTCAAAGATCGTAAACCTCGCCTCCTTAGGCCGGAGGAAACCGAAATGTACAGAAAATATTTGAAGGGAGTGAAAATAAAATGATAAACGGTGACACCAAGGAATTTATTGAGGGACTGTACTATGGTGATGAACGTTTTTTTTATTTTGAAGGAAATAAATATTTTATTCAAGGCTACTATGTTGCAGGGAAGCCCATGTTAGAGTTATATATTTTAGAACCCGCTGACAGCAATTTTAAATGGCGTAAAATTTCAAAAAATGAGAGCTATCCTGTTTCGGAGTTTGAAAATGCTCCTATATTTAACGGAAAAACATTTTGGCAAGTTGAGCAAGAAATTGAATGGGTAGATTGCTAATCACCAATATACCGTATTGCTCCGCTTCAAACGGAAGCTTGCGCTTTATAAAACTATTTCGTCGGGGGTTTTGCGCCAGAATTTTTTGAAAAACTCTCTCGTTTCGGTCGCGAGGATAACAAGAAATACTATCGCGATATACTTCTGGTCTATAATGACTATTTCGGTGAAATAGAACATATATCCGATTACCGATGAGAGGATTAGCGCGACGGGGATATACCACTTGCGCCTGTCGTACATGAAATATATAAGCGCCAATATATCGGCGAGATAGAAATATCTCTCGTGCATTCTCGGGAGAAGATACGGAATCAGCATGGCGGAGATAAAAAACAGCTTTATGAGATCCTTATCGTCCATCTCTTTGACGAAGGTCGCGCAGAAGTAGACAAAGAGTATCGCGGCGGCGCCGGCGGAGAAGACCGAAACGACGCTGAAGCTTTCAAAGTCCGCCCCCTCGAAGAAGCGCCAGATTGTCGGCGCATTGTGGAAGAGAAACGCGTATTCCTGCGTCTGATGCGCGTATATGCCGACGCAGCTTGCAAGGCTTCTGCCGGCGAGGAGCGCGGGAGCAATCGAAATGAGATAAACCGCCGGTATCCAAAGCAGATGCTTCCACTGCGCCTTGCCCATAAACAGCGCTATGCCGAGAGCGGGGAGAATAAACACCGCCTGCATTTTGAAGCAGAACGCCACAGTCCAGAATATGGCGCACGGTCTGCCCTTGCCTTCAAGGGCTTTCAGCATCGACATCAGGCAGAACGTGACAAAAATCGCGTCGCACTGCGACCACTGCGCGCTGTTTATCATAACGGTGGGCGCGGCAAGTGTCAGCACAAAGGACGCCATCTGCAGCCTCCTGTCGTCAACTCCGAACATGACTATCTTCATCACGTAGTATGCAAGCAGCACGTCAAAAAGACAGCTCAGCGCCTTTATCAGCATCATGGAGTTAAAGTTGATGCGGGAGAAAATGAGAAGAATATATATGTAAGGAAGATTATAATCCCCGATTGATGCGCATAAAGCTTCCTTAATGCTCATTCCACCCAGAGACTTTACCCATTCCTTCAAAAACGCGTCATAGTCGTCCGAAACATAGTATAAGAGGCTCACCCTTGCGAACATAACGCAGGCAACGCAAGCGCATCCCGCAAGCAGCGTCAGCGCGTCAAAACGTTTTTGCGCGATAAGTATCGCCTCGGACGCGAAAAACAAGCCTCCGTAGAATATTGCCGTGAACAGGGGATAGTCCACATTCACTTTTTCCGCCGTGAGTATGACAAATATGCCGAATCCGACGGCAAGCGCGGCGGCCACGGCATAAAGCAGCGGCGAGTTATCCGATATTTTTTTCAAATTAAAAGCGGGTGCGCTCAAATAATCACCTTCAAAACAAAAATTACGCTAAACCTATATGTTCGTATCAAATCAATCGCGCGTGAGCAGGTCAATAAGCTCCTCGGCATTGTTTACCATGACCGACGCTCCGCTGTCAATCAGCTGCCGCGCGCTGCGAAAGCCCCATGTCACGCTGACGCAGTCCATTCCGGCATTTTTTGCGGTCTCTATGTCAACTTCGGTATCGCCTATGTACACGCATCTGTCAAGCGGCGCGTTCATTTTTTTTGCCGCGTTGAGTACGCCGTCCGGAGCCGGTTTCCTGCGCACATTCTTGCTCTCTCCAACCGCGAGCTCCAGAAGGCCGGAGAAAAAATCCTCTGCCAGGGATTGCACCGCAGGGTCGGGCTTGTTGGAAATAACCGCCTGCTTCACACCCAGCGCCCTGAACTTGCGCATCATCTCCAAAATGCCGTCATACGGCGCGGTTTTAATGCGGCAATGCTCGTTATACCACGGCAGATAGAACGCGAGCACCTTCTCGACCGTCTCCTCGTCCGTCCCCTTCGGGCAGGCGAGAGTGATAAGCCTTCTTGCGCCGTTACCGAGGAATTGCGCCGCATCACTCATCGTTATTGCGGGGAAAGAAAACTGCGCAAGGGAATAATTGACACTGTCGCAAAGATCGCCGAGGGTATCCAGCACCGTGCCGTCCATATCATATAAAATCGCATCATATTTCATGGTTATTTACCGCTTTTCCGTTCTTTGTACGGTTATTATACCGTTATCTCCGATATATTTCAAGCCGCTTCGGCTTTTTCAGTCAAACGTAAGATTCCAGACACATCCGCCCGGCAGCGGCTTATCCGAGGCGACATACAAGCTGCCGCTCACCGCAGGAAGCCGAAGCTCACACTCGCTCGCTCCCAACGCCGCGCCGACTGACTCCGCCGCGCGGATCGCCGCATCGCTGCCGCAGGCTATGACTTCGCGCGCAAGGGTTTTGCCGCCGTCAATGTACGCCGCGCACACTCCGTTTTCCGTAGCGAAGAAACCTCCGCCGTATTCTTCTAAAAGCTGTCCTTCGAATTCCATGGCGCGCTCGGAAAGGCGGACATGTGTTTTGCCCTCAAGCATTTTTTCACGGCGCGTCATATATTCCGCCGCCGAAAGTCTCGTAACCGGGGCGGAAGACGCCGACTTTACCGTGAGCTTCTCGCATTTCATGGTATACCTGAAATTCGCAATTCTTTCATACCACGCGTAGAGCCCTTCTTCCGCGGGAAGGCACGATATAATATCCGCGCCCTGCTTTCTCGAAAGCTCGCATACCGCTTCGACAAGCTTCTCGCCGATTCCGCGATGCCGGTATTTTTCAAGAACGCCGACACCGTAGATATACCCGATGGGCGTATGTCTGTCGCCGCATATCAATTCCGGCCCGTTAATTGTATACGCCGCGCCCGCTATTTCTCCGCCAATCAGCGCGACAACGCCTCCGCCCATATCCGGCAGCGCGGCAAAAAATTTCTCCGCCATTGACGCAGTATCGTCGAAAACCTTCGTCCAAAGCCTTATAAGCTCCGGCGCGTCCTCCGCGGTGTACTCACGAATCAATGTATCGCTCATTTTTGCACCTCGCGTCGTATTTTGTGAGCAGAAATTCCGGCTTATAGCTCATTTTCGAGAAGCGCAGTGACTCGTTATCCATATCCTCCTCGCGGTTCATGTATTTGAGCGCCGGATGCTTTTTCATCATCATGCGCGTCATCTCGCGGCATACCATAGAGTACGCGCCGTCAAAGTCGCCGAAAGCCTTCTCAAAATGCACGTCAAAAGTGTCGTCGCAAGTCATTTCCCCCAGAGAAAAGCCCATAATTTCGCCATCTGCGATCAATACGCCGCCCTCCAACTCAAGCCGGTCAAACGCGGCGAAGCCTCTGGCGATGGCGTCGTATTCATAAGCAATGTCGCTCTCGAGCCTCTCTGCGTTTTCCTCGTTCCACTTTTTCAGCATATCCGCGCAGTCAGGCAGAAGCGAGCCGGTGAGCGGGACGAAGCTCCACTCGTGCTCCGCTTCAAAACGGTTGCAGTGGTTGCGTTTGCCGTGAAGGGCGTGCCCGGAGTATGTGGCGAGCTTTTCGGCATCGTAGATGTAATCCGCAAAAAATCTGTTTTCCCGGAATTCGAATTTTCCGGGGAATTCTATTTCAACGGCGGCGCGCTGCTCCTCGGTAAGCCCGAGCATGCAGAACTTTTCGCCGAAATCCGCGGCGTATTCCATTATTTCGTCCAACGCCGGACGCACCGGCCCCGTACCGACGGGAAAAGAAAAGCAGGGCGCCGCGCCGCAGTTGTGAATAAGCAATCTGTCCTCAAATCTCGCCACACGCTGAGGGTACTTTTTCACCCACATATACATGTTGCCGAAATTATAGTCCGCGCTGCGGCTGTTTTCGCTTTTCAGTATTTTGTCTGCCCAACTCCTGTCGTCAAGAGTGAGCTCTTTGAATTCAAGCATTTATTCAGAGCCGTAGGTGCTGCCGCAAACGGCTTTTATCTCCTTTCTGAGTGTGCGCAGGTCGGAAAATGCCTCCGGCCTTTTAGATACATCTCTCAGCAATGCCGAAGGATGGTATGTCGCCATAATGCGTCTGTCGTCTATATCAAACCATTGTCCATGCTCTTTCGTTATCCGGAAGCTGTCGCTTATCAGGGCGCAGGCGGCGATTCTCCCCAGACACACAATAAGCTTCGGCCGCACAAGCTCTATCTGCTCATCGAGCCATTGGCGGCAGGCCGCCTGCTCATCCGGCTTCGGGTCGCGGTTGCGCGGCGGGCGGCATTTAACAATGTTGGCTATGTATACCTTGCTTCTGTCAAGGTCGATCATCTCAAGCATGCTGTCAAGGAGCTTTCCGGCAGGCCCCACGAACGGTATTCCCTGCAAGTCCTCCTGCTCTCCGGGACCTTCCCCGATAAGCATTACCTCGGCGTCTTCGTTGCCGACTCCGAAAACAACGTTTTTGCGCGTTTCGCAAAGCCCGCACTGCCGACAAGCCTCGCATCCGGTTTTCAGATTTCTCCAATTTTCGTCCAAGGCGCATCCCTCCGATATCCCGTGCCGCCGCAGTCGGGCATATAATTGTTGCAATGACGGCGTTCGAGTAGTATAATATGACAGTTAATGGCAAAGCGCAAGCAAATTTATGCGCTGTATTTTAACATTTTGATTCTGCAATATCAATAGCTTTGACCGCCGCAAAAGCGGAAAAAGCAAAATCTGTTTGGAGAACAAAAAATAATATGCTGGATTTTGATAATTATATGTCCCCCGGAAGAAAGGGGCACCTTATAGGAATCGGCGGCGTGTCGATGTCATCGCTGGCAGAGGTTCTGTCGGGCATGGGCATCACCATTACCGGCTCCGATATGAACGAAAACAACCCCAATGTCATCTCTCTGCGGAAAAAAAATATCCACGTCTTCATCGGCCACAATCCGGAAAACATAGCCTCCGACGTGGACTTTATCGTGAGAACGGCCGCCGTGCACGATGACAATCCCGAAATAATCAGGGCGCGCGAGATGGGCGTCCCCGTGTTTGAACGTACACAGGCTTGGGGCGCAATTTCCAAGGATTATACAAACGCGCTGTGCATATCCGGCACTCACGGCAAAACGACAACCACATCCATGTGCACCCATATCCTTATGGCGGCAGAAAAAGACCCTACCGTCATGATAGGCGGGACTCTGCCTCTGCTGAAAGCCGGCCACAGAGTCGGGCACGGCAACACGATAATTATGGAGGCGTGCGAATACTATAATTCTTTTCTGTCTTTCCACCCCACCGTTGCCGTTATCCTCAACATTGAAGCCGACCATCTTGACTTTTTCAAAGACCTTGAGGACGTTGAAAAGTCTTTCCGTGCCTTTGCCGAGCGCACGCCGGAAAGCGGCACGGCCGTCGTCAACCGCGATGATAAAAACACGATGGACACCATTCGCGGCATCAACCGCAACGTGGTCACCTTCGGTCTCACTCCGGAGGCGGATGTCTACGCGGAAAACATCAAATTCAAGGGCGCAAACTCCAGATTTGATATTATGTACAAGGGGCAGCTTTTTACGGACGTGATTTTGCATGTTCCCGGGCTGCACAACATCAAGAACGCTCTTGCCGCCACCGCCGCGTGCATAAGCGTCGGCATACGCCCCAGCTCCGTCAAATACGGCCTGGCGGGCTTCAACGGCGCCGGCAGACGGTTTGAATTTAAGGGCAAGTTCAACGGCGCGGATATATATGACGATTACGCTCATCACCCCGGCGAGCTTAAGGCCCTGCTGGACACCGTGCAGATGCTCAACTATAAGCGCAGCATTGTGGTGTTTCAGCCGCATACGTACAGCCGCACTGCGGCGCTGTTCGATGATTTCGTTGAACAGCTCAAGCGCCCGGATGTTCTGCTGCTGGCGGAGATATTCGCCGCCAGAGAGACGAACACCATCGGCATATCTTCGGGCGATCTCGCAAAAAAGATAGGCAGAGCCAGCTTCATACCCAGCTTTGACGGCATCGAAAACGTGCTCAGAGCTATCGCGCGCCCCGGCGATATCATCCTCACGGTCGGCGCAGGGGATGTATATAAAATCGGCGAGAATATAGCGGAAAACTGACTGCTCGGCAGTGGTTTACCGCGCATTTGATTATTTATTACGGAGAAAAGGTATGCCTGCTTCAAAACACAGATATGATATTGACCTGTGCAGAGCTATCGCCTGCCTTATGGCAATTGCCCTTCATATACCGGATATCTGTTCTGCCGAAGGGCTTTCTCCGTTTGTGACAGATCTGCGCTCGGGCTTTATTTATTTCTGCCGCGCCGTCATTCCCATTTTCTATATGGTTACGGGCAGTCTGTATCTCGGCAAAGAGACGGCGGATGTTAAAAAAACCGTGAAAAAAGCTTTCAAGCTTCTGCTGATGTTCCTCGTGTGGTCCGCGCTGTATATCGCAAGGTCACAGTATCTTTTCCATACGTATCACACGTTTAATGAGTTTTATGCGGCTCTTTTTACCGGCCATTATCATCTCTGGTTTCTTACCGCGCTCGCCTCGGCATATTTTTTCCTGCCGCTGCTTCACGGCGCGATTCACGGTGTCAAGGTGAGCCTCAGATATATAATTATTCTCTTTGTCTCCCTTGCCATCGTCAAATACAATGCGGAAATTTTTATTCCCGAAATTTGGCGAGGCCCTCTTACCATGTTTTCTGCGAACGTTGTCCCAATTCTGGTCTATATGCCATATGGGTATTATCTTTCAAAGCGTGAAATCACGGGAAAATTTACGGCGGTTCTCGGCGCGGTCACGTTTTTTACCATTCCGTTCTCCGTGTGGCTTTTAAAACGATACGACTCCGTTATTTCAGATCTTACCGCCGCAACCATGCTTCCGCAGTCGTTAATGCTCTTTGCGTGCTCAAGCTTCGCCTTTGTACTCTGCAGATATATCGCGCTCAAGTCATCAAAGCCGAACGGTTTTGCTATGCTGCTTTCCGGCCTCAGCCTCGGCATATATCTCGTTCACCCGTTTGTTATCGACGAGATATACCGGCTTGAGTATATCGGCGCAATTCCCGCCCTTTTCACGAAAAACATGCAATATCTCCGCTATCCGTTTATTTTCATCGTTACTGTCGCTCTCTCGTTTGCGCTGGCATTCATCCTGAAAAAAATTCCGGTACTCAACAGGCTTGTTCAATAATATGAGTTATATCTCCTCACCGTTGAGCGCGGCTTTTATAAGCTTATCGCCGGAATAGCAGAGCTTGAGTGAGAAAAACGGGCAGTCTGTGTCAAGCAGACGCAGAAAGATTTTGTCGCCCTCCCATATCGGAAGCGAGAGAAGCTCATCTTTCTTTATCCATTCCAGAACGCCCTCGTCGCATTCTTTTATTTCGCCGGAGTAATCGGAGCATTTGAAAAGATGCATATACTCCGTCCCCCATTCATCGGACACGAAGGTCACTATCCCTCGATACTGCCAGCTTTTTGCCGTAAGCCCCGTTTCCTCGAGCATTTCGCGGCGCATGCATTCCTCCGGCGATTCTCCCTCTTCAAATTTGCCGCCTATGCCTATCCATTTATCGTGATTTTCATCATTGTCCTTTTTGACGCGGTGCAGCATCAGATAGCTGTCACCGCGTTCAATATAGCAGAGCGAAGTATTTTTCATGAGTTTTCCGCCTGATGCGCGAGGAAAACGATATCCCCGCTTTCCGAATGTGTGATTTTCAAAACTTCGCTCTCGGAGTGAAGCGTTATAACATCGCCGTCGCTTTCGCCGGAAACGCATTCAAAACCGTTCAGAGCGAAATCGCTTGTAAAATTATAAAAAGCGTCATATTCTTCCAGATACAGCACGTTATCTCTGCCGTTTGTCAGCTTGTCGGAGCTTGTGTTGCCGTGCTTTTCGAGAATTTCATCCACGACGGCGCGGCTGAATTTATGAATCGGAACCGGCATTTGATCAAGCGTCACATCGCCGAACTGCCAGCCGTCAAGCTCTTTGAGCGCGTTGAATTCTTCTTCATCCTCAACGCTCTCGCCGTCGGGGAAATTGTACAGAAACGCGGACAAATCCATGTCCTCGATTTTTTCGTAATCCGACATCAAAAAACAGCACAGCGCGTTTGTCTTGCCGTCTTTTACCATTTCAAATCCTTTGTTGTAGTCGGACAATTCCTCTGCGGAAAGGCTCTTTGATTTCTGTGCCGGCTCTGCGGCGGACGCGCAGCCGACAAGCATAACAAAAGATAAAATCAGTATAAGAGATATAATTTTTTTCATAAAGCAAACCTCCGATTTTCACGCGGTAATGTAATCTGATACTATTATTTCATTAAAATTCTTCAATTTTAATGAAATCTTTTGAAGCCAGTAAGAGCCGCGCTAAAGCGCGGTTAGGCTTCAAAAGGCGTCTCATACGAAAAC
>CAVHIP010000051.1:0-14850 GCA_963636125.1 Oscillospiraceae bacterium
TTAGCGCGGCTCTTACAGGCTTCAAAAGATTTCATTAAAATTGAAGATTTTAATGAAATAATAGTATTATATGTCGAAAAAGAAAATTTTCCTTGCCCGAAGAAATCACAAGTGCTATTATTAAATGCGATATTGAAAAATTTGTAGGAGAACAGAGAGATGAAGAAACCCGGCTTTGATAATGACAAATATCTCAAGCTGCAATCGCAAAACATCCGCGACCGTATTTCCAAGTTCGGCGGCAAGCTCTATCTGGAGTTCGGCGGCAAGCTCTTTGACGACTATCACGCGTCCCGCGTTCTGCCCGGCTTCCAGCCCGACAGCAAGATGAAAATGCTTCTTGAGATGAAGGACGATGCGGAAATAGTTATCGCGATTTCCGCCGATGACATTGAGCGCAGCAAGCGGCGCGGCGATCTGGGCATAACCTATGATGAGGATACCCTCCGCCTTATTGACGCTTTCCGCAGCATAGGTCTCTATGTCAGCAGTGTCGTAATCACGCATTGGCGCGAGCAGGCCGCAGCGGTCAAGTTCCGCAACAGGCTCGAAACGCTCGGAATTAAATCCTATCGCCATTATATTATACCGGATTATCCGTCAAACATCCCTCTCATAGTCTCCGAGGACGGCTTCGGCAGGAACGATTATATCGAGACATCGCGCTCCCTCGTTGTCGTCACCGCGCCCGGCCCCGGCAGCGGCAAAATGGCGACCTGCCTCAGTCAGCTTTATCATGAGCATCGCCGCGGCATAAACGCCGGATACGCCAAGTTCGAGACCTTCCCGATCTGGAATCTCCCCCTCAAGCATCCGGTAAACCTCGCGTATGAAGCCGCGACGGCGGATCTCGACGATGTGAACATGATAGATCCGTTCCATCTTGAGGCCTACGGCACCACAACCGTCAACTATAACCGCGATATAGAAATTTTCCCTGTCCTTGAAGCGATGTTCAAAGGCATGTACGGCGAGAGCCCGTATAAATCCCCCACGGATATGGGCGTCAATATGATAGGCTATTGCATCACGGACGATGAGCTCTGCTCTGAGGCGGCAAAGCAGGAGATTTTGCGCCGCTACTATACAAGCGCATGCTCGGCTCTTCAGGGCCTGTCCGACAGCAGCGAGACGCGCCGCATTGAGCTTATTATGAGCAACCTCGGCCTTGATGCGTCCGCAAGACCGGTTGTCGGCGCCGCCTTGAAGCGCGCGGAGGAGACAAACGGCCCCGCCGTTGCGATAGAGCTGCCCGATGGCACGATTGTCACCGGCAAGAACTCTTCTCTTCTCGGAGCGGCTTCAGCATGCCTGCTCAACGCGTTGAAAAAGCTCGCGGGTATCGACAAAAAGATGCTGCTCATTCCGCCCAACATTATCGAGCCTATCCAGCATCTTAAAATAGAACATATGGGCAACCACAACCCGCGTCTGCACACAGATGAGCTGCTCATCGCGCTCTCCATATGCGCCGTCACAAATCCTATTGCCGGGTACGCGATAGATCAGATCAATCTCCTCAAGGACTGCGAGGTGCATTCCACCGTCATCCTCTCCCACGTAGACGAGCACCTGTTCAAAAAGCTCGGCATGAACCTCACTTGCGAGCCGCGCTACCAGGTGAAAAAGCTGTACAGAAAATAATTTCCATGAAACAAACCGCCCCGTTTTCGCGTCAAAACAGCGATACAACAACGAGGAGGAGACTTATATGAAAAAATCTCTCGCTCTTATTTTCGCGGTTTTAATGCTCCTGTCGCTCTGCGCATGCGGAGAGGCAAGCACGGACACTCTCGCATTGGCGCCGGAGCCTGCGGCGGCGGATGTCGCCTATGACATGGATTACGCCGCTTCGACCGCAAGCCTTGCCAACGGATATGCCCGCGAGAGCGCGGCGGTTGAGGAATCGGCGACGGAGGCGGATGGCGAAGCGCCCGATGAAAATCCGGATAAGATAATCTATTCCGCCGATGTAAATCTCGAGACAACGGAATTTGAGGATACGCTTGAGAAAATTTCCGCGCTTGTCGACGAATACGGCGGCTGGATCGAATCGAGCAGCATCAGCGGCGCCAATTATTACAGCATCTCCCGCGGAAACGCATATAACCGCGGCGCGACATATACAATCCGCATCCCTGCCGATGATTTCAATACGGTTATGAACGGACTGAGTGCGCTCGGCAACGTACCTTACAGCCACATCTACACAGAGAACGTCACATCACAGTATTATGACACTCAGGCGCGGATAGATTCCTACAAGACTCAGGAAGAGTCTCTGCTCAAGCTGATGGAAAAGGCGGAGAGCGTGGAGGACATCATCACCATCGAGAGCAAGCTTGCCGACGTCCGCTATTCGATAGAGTCGTTGCAGACAACTATCAACAATTGGGACAGAAAGGTGAGCTACTCCACCGTTTATCTCTCCGTGGATGAGGTTTCGGATTATACCCCGCCGGCTGTTGTCACAAAAACCTTCGGCGAAAAGCTCGCCCAAGCCGTTAAGAACGGATTTCGCTCCGCCGGCGAATTTTTGAGCGACCTTGTCCTTTGGCTTGTCGAAGCTCTGCCCACGATCGTGATTGCCGCGGCGATTTTATTCGGCGTCTTTGCGGCGGTAAGACCGGCAATTAAGAAACGCCGGGCAAAGAGAGCCGAGAAGAAAGCGCAAAAAGAGCAAGAAGAAAATAATAAAGTCGTGTAACAATACTCCGTCTATGGCGTACTTTAAGGTGAAAACCCAATAACAATAAGGGAGGAAATAAAAATGTCTGAGGAAAAGAAAATCACCGAAGAAATCAAAGAAGAAGTTAAGGAAAACGTTATCAGCGACGCTGAACTGGACAATGTCAGCGGCGGCGGCGGATTCATCAGCGGATACGTCACCTACATGGGCTACAGATGCAGAATTTACCAGGTTACCGCCGGCGACTGCCTGAGCGTTATCGCGCAGCGCACACACGCCAACATGTACCTGATCGCGCAGCTCAACGGCATCCAGAATATCAACCTCATCAGAGTCGGCCAGAGGCTGTACATCCCGCAGTAATCCATCGAATATAAGCTTTAACCCCTCCCGATTTCGGGAGGGGTTTTGCATGCTTGTATGCGAAACTGCGTTATTACAGAAAACCAGATAGATAAGGCTCATCGGGGTTAACCCGATGAGCCTTTAGGGTAATTGCCAAGAGGAGTATGAAGAGGAACTAAGAGATTAGTCGTAAACGAGCATTGCGATCATTTCGTCGTCAATGTTGGAAGCATCGTACCACTGAGCGCCGGTGTCAACATCTTCAACTTCTTCGCCGTTTGCGGCCTTGACAGCCATCTCAACTGCCTTGTAGCCGATCTGGTACGGATCCTGAGTGACGGAGCCGAGGAACCAGCCTTCGCGGACTGCGTTCTTCTGAGTCAGGCCTGCGTCGAAGCCGGCAACGATGAGGTCTTCATACTTGCCGCCCTCTGCGAGGTCTTCACCATCGGAAACAGCGGAGAGGAAGCCGGTGACAGCGCCTTCGTTGGAGAGGAATATTGCCTTCAGACCATCAAGACCGAGAACGGTGTTGGAAGCGGTCTGAACTGCGGTTGCCTCGGTGGTGGCGGAAATCTCAACATGGATGATGATGGAAGCATCGTCAACCTTGTCTTCCCACAGCTCGTGGCCTTCAACGGCGACAGTGCCGTACTCGGAAGCGATTTCCTTCATCTTGTTGACAAAGCCGGTGGTACGGCCGGTAACGGATGCGGAAACAGCGTCCTGAGAAATGCAGGCGATGACAACGGGAGCATCGGGGGTAGCGGCCTTCATGGCCTCAACGAGGCTTTCCTGTTCGCCGAACTTCTCTGCCGCGATAGCTGCAGCATTCTCGTTGTTGGTGCAAGCGGTGGCAACGACAGCGCCGGTGGTGTCATCGGGAACGCCGGAGTCAAATCCGATTACGGGAATGCCATTTTCGGCGCACTCTTCGAGAATCTCGGTGACAGCCTTGGTGTCAAGAGCAGCAAGGCAGAGAGCCTTAGGATTCTTTGCCATTTCCTTCTTGACCATGTCAACCTGAGCCTGAATTTCAGTCTCGGAAGCGGGGCCGTCGAAGTAGATCTCTACGCCGAGATCGGCGGCTGCAGCGTCGGAACCGGCCTTAACTGCCTGCCAGAACTGATGCTGGAAGCCTTTTGCCATGACGGGGATGTACATGGTTTCTTCTGCGGAGGCGGAAATTGCGAACATGGCAAATACCATGATCATCGCCAGAAGCAGTGCCAGGAACTTTTTCATTTTGTTGTCTCCTTTGATAAATTATTTTTTATTTGCAGCTTTGTTGCGCTGAATATCAAGCAGCACAGCAAGCACTACAACCACACCTGTGAAGAATGTCTGCCACGGCGCCTGCAGGCCGCAGGCGGAAAGACCGGTTTTAAGAACAGACATTATGAACACGCCTATAAGCGTGCCGACCATTGTGCCGGAGCCGCCCGCCATGGACGTACCGCCGATGACAACGCCGGTGATACCGTTCATCTCCTGCCCGTTGCCGGTGCCCGGGGTGATGGTGGTGTACGCCGCGGCGTACATGAGACCTGCGAAGCCTATGAACAGACCGGAGAGTGAATATACGCCGATTTTCCATGCGTCCACATTGATGCCGGAAAGACGCGCCGCCTCTTCGTTGGAGCCGATTGCGTAGGTATAGCGGCCGAACTTTGTCTTATGCAGGATGAACCACGCCACGATGAAGCCGCCTATCAGCCAGAACGCGCCCACGGGGAAGCCCTTTATGCCGAACAGCGTGTTGCGGATAAACACCGGCTTAAACCAGCCGCCGCGAGGATCGGAAGCGGTGGGCCAGTGCTGAGACTGGACATGGCTGAGGATGGAGCCGAGACCCATGGAAACCATCTGAGTACCCAGAGTTGCGATGAACGGAGGGAGCTTCAGCTTCGCGATAAGCACGCCGTTGACCACGCCGAACAGCACGCCGATTACAAGCACCAGAAGCACGGACAGGATAAGGGGCCAGCCGTGATTGAAGGTGTACGCGCCGAGAAGCGCGGCGCACATCATGACGGTGCCGAGAGACAGGTCAATGCCGCCGGTGATGATGATGAACGTGACGCCGAACGCCATGAAGCCTATATAATAGCTCGCTTCGAGTATGTTTTTGAAGGTGTCGAGAGTGAAGAAATTGTTGCCGAATATAGAGAAGAAAACATAAAGAATTACAAGCGCGGCAGGAGCAAGCAGCTTCTGCATATCCACATTCTTTTTCTTATCAAGCTTTTCCATCATTTGCCCCCTGTTGCATAATGCATGATTTTTTCCTGATTTGCGTCTTGTATAAGCATTTCGCCGGTTTTTACGCCTTCGTTAAGTACGATGATCCTGTCGCTCATTCTGAGGATTTCGGGTAGCTCCGAGGATATCATAATTATCGATTTGCCTTCTTCGACAAGCTCTGTCATGAGCTTGTATATTTCGCTCTTCGCGCCGACGTCTATGCCTCTTGTGGGCTCGTCAAATATCAGGATATCGCAGTTCTTCTCAAGCCACTTCGCTATGACGACCTTTTGCTGATTGCCGCCGGACAGCCCTCTGACAAGAGCCTCCGTGCCGGGGGTTTTTATCTTTATGCTGTCAATATAGCCGTTGGTCATTTCCGTGACGCGCTTTTTCTGCACAACGCCGGATTTTGTATACTCGTCAAGCGCCGGCAGAACGGTATTTTCGGAAACGGGAAGACCGAGGCAAAGGCCGAAGCGCTTTCTGTCCTCGCTCAGGTATCCTATGCCGAGCTTAACCGCATCCTGCGGGGTTTTGATGGAAACTTCCTTGCCGTTTATCTTTATCGTGCCGGAATCCATCGGATCGGCGCCGCAGATAAGACGCATTGTTTCCGTGCGGCCTGCGCCCATAAGGCCGGCGAAGCCGAGAATTTCGCCCTTCTTGAGTTGGAAGCTGACATCGTGCACATCCTTGGAGCAGAGATGCTCGCACTCAAGCACAACGGGAGCGTCGTCGGGAACCATGGAATGGCTCTTCGGCTCTTCGTATATTACGCGGCCGACCATCATCTTGATTATATCGCCAAGCGTAACCTCGCTCATGGATTTGGTGTCGATATACTGCCCATCTCTCATGACGGTAACTCTGTCCGCCACAACGGTCAGCTCTTCGAGTCTGTGCGAGATGTATATGATGCCGACGCCCTTTTCCTTGAGCATCTTTATGAACTTGAAAAGATCCTCGATTTCGGATTCGGTCAGCGCGGCGGTCGGCTCGTCCATAATCATGATCCGGGTGGATTCAAAGCTGAGCGCCTTTGCGATTTCAACCATCTGCTGCATCGCGACCGTCAGCTTTTTGACCGGCGTTGTCGGGTCAAGCTGATTGAGATGGAGAGAGTCAAGCAATACTCTTGTATCGCTGTTGAGCTTCTTGTCGTCGGTAAATATTCCCTTCATAGGCTCGCGGCCTATCCAGATATTCTGCGCGACTGTGAGATCCTGCATAAGGTTAATTTCCTGATGAATAATCCTTATGCCCAAATTCTGCGCGTCGTGAACACTGTTGATGGAAACCTCTTCCCCGTTGAGAAGTATCTGCCCCGCGTCCTTCTGGTAAACACCGGACAGGCATTTCATCAAGGTGCTTTTACCGGCCCCGTTTTCACCCACGAGCGCGTGCACTTCGCCTGCGTTCAGGTCAAAACGGCAGTCCGCCAAAGCGTGAACGCCCGGAAAAGACTTTTCTATGCCGCGCATTTCGAGCAACTGAGCCAATGTTTTGCCCCCCGTTTCTGTCGGATTGTGTTTTCTATGCGTTCTGCGGGAATCACGCCGCCCCGATTGCCGGAGATTTGTGAAAATTTGCCGGTTTTTTCGCTCCGAAAAGCCGCCTTTTTCATAGAAAAGCCTCGCTTCGCAATGGGCGAACCGGTTCGTTTTACCCGCAAAAAAAGAAATCTTGATGTAAGTATATTGCTATTCGCCCAAAAAGTCAATTGTAGCACTTGCCGATTTATGCACTTTGATTTTGTGAAATTCGCACAAAAACAATGTTGCATTTTTGACAGCTTACAACAACTGAAATCGTTCTTTCGGTAGTCTCCGGATTATTCCGGCAGGCGGCAGATTGAGTTCCCCGGCTGGATATGCGCGGCGAGATTTATCGTCTGCGCGCGCCGATCTTCGCCACGGTCTATCTCGTTGAGTATCAGCCTCACCGCCGTTTCGCCTATCTCGTTCATCGGCTGCACCACGGTCGTGATCTTCGGCTTAACTATCTGCGGAAGAATAAGATTGTCAAAACCGAGCAGCGAGATCTCCTCCGGACATTTCAGATGCGATTCGTTGACCGCCATTATCCCGCCGAGCGTGATTTCGTAGTTGGTCATAAAAACCGCTGTCGGCGGCTCGGGGAGGGAAATAAGCTCGTTCATGTTCTCATGCCCGCTGTTTATGCCCGCGTACGGCGCGATTTTCACATATTCCTCTCTCACCTCAAGCCCGTTCTTTTCCATCGCGGCGAGATAGCCCTTGTGCCGTTCGCGGCCGGTATATTCGCTGTATGAGCTGATGACGCCGATGCGCCTGTGCCCGTTTGAAATGAGATACTCCACCGCCTCGAACGCGGTCGCCTCATTGTCTATCTTGACGCAGCTATGGGAACCGTTTGCCGACGGCTTGTCCATAAAAACGATGGGGATGTTCGCATCCTCCGGGATAAACTCCCCGTGCCCTATCGGAACTATCAAAATGCCGTCAACTTTTTTGCTGAGGAGAAACTCAAAATTGCTCTGTTCCTGACGTAAGCTGTTGGCGCTGTCGCAGATGAGCAGGCCGTACCCCGCCTTGCTCAGCGCCGCTCCTATTATGCTCACAAGCGTGGCGCTGAAAAGACTCTGTATGTCATACACCATAACGCCGATGGTTTTTGTCTTGTTTGTCGCGAGCCAGCGCGCCACCTCGTTGACCTCATAATCCAGCTCCTTGATGGCGCTTTCTATAAGCTCGCGATTCTGAGGAAGGACGTTGCCACCGTTCAGATATTTTGAAATGGTGGCAAGAGACAGCCCCGTAAGCCGTTTTATATCACGAATTGTTCCCGACATCCTTTCACCTCGATCCATTATTTTTTAATATTGTTTTTTATAATAACCTATATGCGGACAAAAAGCAAATTAAAAATCCGGGTTTCACGGAAAAATGTCCGCGAAACCCGGAAATTGCAGTTGCTATGCTGTTTTTATCCTCTCATACTGTCGTGGAAGGAGGCTATGCCGTTCCCTCCGGCGGAAGCTGCGTCGTTGTCGAGCTTGTCATAGTAGGCGTACCATACCGTGTCACCTACAGCGAGGCCGGACTTTATCTCCGTACGCGCGCCGTCCGACACGCCCGTTTCCACGTCAACGGGATCGCCGAGCGTGTTGGTCTTGCTGTCGTAGCTCGTGTAGACATATGTCCGCGTCCCCTCGTTGACAAGCGCTTCGCACGGCACCGTGACAAGGTTTTCGTCCGTTTCGAGGGTAATGAGCGCGGTCGCGTTCATGCCGGCTATCATGTTGGCGGCGCGGTCTATCGTCACCTCGGCGGTGTACTTGGTGTTGCCGCCGCTGTTGCTGCCGGAAACGCCGATATCCGTGATTTCCCCGTCAAAAGCCTGACCGGCGAGCGCGTCGAGAGTAATCTGCACGCTCTGCCCCTTTTTGATGGAGAGAATGTCGAGCTCGTCCACGGTGATGTCAACGGTCATGGTGTCCTGCGGTGTGACGGACATTATCGTCGTCTTCTTCGTTGGGTAATACTCATAACTCGCCTGTGTCGTAGAGCCCGTCATGCCGGAGCTCTGCCCTCCGCCGGCGGCTCCGGAGGCTTGACCGGCGCCGGATGAGATTATATTGCCGTTTTGATCACAGCAATAAATGCTGTCTGCTTCAGAATCGGTTTCACTGGAGTATGTAAACATTAGATACGTACCCATTGTGATAGATGATTTATTCAAAACGGAAGCAGAAGGTACTTCATTCACATCAACGTCCGCCGTTGATAAAGCGCTCATAGCTATTTGAGCGGTATCATACCTTTCGCGTTCTTCGTTGTACTTAATTCCTGTAATCTGGTCGTTGGCATCTCGTATTATTCCAATTATTATACCGGCTGCAAATTTGGTTGTAGGAGTTGTTAGCGTCGTTGTTGCTGGTGCTGTTGGCTCAGTGCTTAATGTTGAGTCTGGTATTGAAGTCAATTCCGCATCCGGTGTCTCCGTCGTTCCGTCATTTGCCGGCACAGTTCCTACGCCGCCTTGCGTGTCGTTTGGCACGTCAGAGTCTGTTTCCGGCGCAACATCAGACAGCAGCATGAGCGTTTTTCCGCTGTTATTGACGAGCGACTCAAGCGTTGCCCCACTCTCACTCTTTTCCGCCGTTGTGGATGCCCAGACGGTGACGCCGCTTATCTCGGTGGTGACGGAGTTGAGAGTATACGTGTCGGGGCTCTGGCAGTAATACTCAAACACGAAGATTATATCGCCGACGTTGCTTTCGGTGATCTGCGATGTGGCGACGCCGTAGTTATTGAGCTGCTCGAAGCTCAGATTGTCAACCCATGACGCGCTCGCCACCGAGTTTATCGCCTCGAGGCGGTTTGTATATTTGCTGTCCGTGCGCAGGATGTTTATCCAGGAGTTGCCCGGATTGTCGGCGGCGTCGTAATTTGTGACCATGTAATTGACCTTGCCGGCCTCATAGTAGACATAGGGATATGTGACATCGACACTGCTCGCTAAAGTATTGTCGGACGCGCCGTTTTCAAGCGTCGTGACGTTCGTCAGGAAATCAAGAGTGGCTCTTTCATCGCCGGATGCCGCGAGCAGCTCCGCCGCCGCGTCCTCGTCTATACCGCTGACAACGCCGGCGCACTCCGCGTTCACCGTGCCGTCGGTGTACATCTTGAAAAGCTCCTCCACGTATCCGGTAAGCTCCGTGTGCTTGGCGGCGTATACGTCATATTCCGCGCTGTTGCTGTTGCCCGAGTAGGTGAAGACCGTCCCACCGACCTGCATATCCTGCCCTATCTTTACATGCACCGCCTCAATGGTGCCGCTGTATCCGCTGATTTTGAGCGGGGAGTGAACATAGAGCTCGCCCTCGCCTATGGTTTCGGAGTTTTCGTTGAATACGCTGACAAGCTCTCCGACGGCGCGGCCCTCCTGATCGACCGTGATAACGCACACGCCGTTCTTCTTGCTCTCCACGTGACCGGAGAGAATTGTCCCATCCGCCGCCGCGACGCCTACGCTGCTGCCGACGGGGAGAGTGTCGCTTTCTATGTCAACGGCTAAAAGCCCGTCCAGCGAGAGCACCGCGAGCGCGCCGTGCTCAAGCATAACGTCGCTTATGCTGTCGCCGACATTCGCGTAAATCTCCATCACGCGGCCGGCGGAGGAGGTTGTAAGGAAGTTCACGGCGCCGGTGTCCGTATAGAGCGCCATCTGCGTCTCGACATACTCTATGTCTTCCTGATACTCGTATATCGAGTTCATGACGTCTATCCTGTCGACCTCCGCGAGCGCCTGCCCCTCGGTGACGAAATCGCCGTTGCTCACAAGATACTTCGTGACCTCAACTCCGTACGGGAGCTTGATTTCAACCGCGTCCTCGTCCGTGAGCGTGCCCGCGCCGGAGACGGTTTTGCTGATATCTGCGGATGTGACCTCGGCGGACAACACGCTCGTCTTATCCTCGGATGTTTCCTTTGCGTTTTCAAGGGCGAAGGGGATGATTACAAGCGCGGCGATGAGCAAGACCGCAACGCCGCCGGAAATATATTTTTTTATCGATTTCTTTTCCACTTGCCGCGCCCTCCTTTAGCCGCCGTAATGCAGCGCGTCGATAGGCTTCATCTTTGCCGCCTTGTTCGCGGGGTAAAGCCCGAAGACAACGCCGATAATAAAACAGAATACAACGCTCAGCAGCACAACACCGCCGTCAAGATCGAAGCTCAGACTCAGACTTGACACAACCACGGAAACCGTGCGCAGAATGCTCCACGAGAGGAATATGCCGATCGCGCAGCCCATCATGCACAGCACGACCGCCTCCATGAGGAACTGCTGCAGTATCGTGCCGCGGCTCGCGCCGATCGCTTTGCGTATGCCTATTTCGCGGGTACGCTCCGTGACGGTGACCATCATGATGTTCATGATGCCTATGCCGCCGACTATAAGCGATATGCCCGCTATGCCGCCCAAGAGTATCGACAGCACGTTCGTGATGCTGCTCATCGCGTCCTCAAGCACTGCCAGCGTGCTGACCTCGTAAGCGTCGTCGTCCTGCTCGAATCGCTCCAGCATAATGACATTGAAATAAGCCTCAAGCTGTTCCATCGTGTAATTTTCGCCCGCGCTCGCCGTGAAGCTTGTGATATTATCGCTCACGGAGGAAGAAAGGCGCATAAGCGAGGTATACGGGATATATGCGATAAGCGTGTCGCCGGTTATCGCGCCCATGACGGAGTCTTCCTCCGCCAGCACGCCGACGACGGTATATCTCATGCCGTTGAGGCTTATTTCCTGCCCTACGCAGTCCTCAAAGCCGATAAGCTCTGTCGCGAGGGCGTTGTTTACGACGCACACTCTCGTGTTGTTGTCGATATCGCTCGACTTGAGAAAGCGGCCGAGAGCGAGGGAGAGACCTTCAACATCGTAATAAGCCGGCGTCGTGCCGTATACCGTGACTGAATCGGACTCGCCCTCGAATTTGCCGGTGCATGAGCTTGTCGCCGTCGGGGCTATCAGCCCGATGGGGTTGTCCTCATCCATCCACTCGTTCAGATCCGACATTTTTATCGGATCGCCCTTGTCGTCGGAAATCGTGACGGTGACAAGGTTGCTGCCGAGGCTGGAAACCGCGTCCGTGACGGAGCTTGTCGCGCCGTTTACAAGACTTACCAAGACCACCAGCGCCATAACGCCGATTATTATGCCCAGCATTGTGAGCATTGAGCGGAACTTGTTTGTGCTGATGCTGCGCAGCGCCATTTTGAATGACAGTATCATCTCACTACCTCCGTAAGTCTTCCGTCACGGATGCGGATGCTTCTCGCCGCCTGCGCGGCGACATCGTTGTCGTGCGTGATGAGCACGATGGTGTTGCCCGCTTCGTGCAGCTCGTGGAAAATGTCCATGATTTCCATGCTCGTCTTTGAGTCAAGGTTGCCGGTGGGCTCGTCCGCAAGAATAAGGGAGGGGCGTGTTACAAGGGCGCGGGCTATCGCAACGCGCTGCTGCTGGCCGCCGGAAAGCTCGGTTGGCATGTGCTTGGCGCGCTTTGCAAGCCCTACGCGCTTTATCGCCTGCCGCACACGCTCCTGCCGCTCGGCGCGCTTCACGCCCTGATAGATGAGCGGCAGCTCCACGTTCTCCTCGGCGGTCATCTTGGGGATAAGATTGAAGCTCTGGAAAACAAAGCCTATCTTATTGTTGCGCACCTTGGCAAGCTGGTTTTCCGTATAATCGTCTATGGGTATGCCGTCAAGCTTATATACGCCGCTGTCCGCGATATCCAGACAGCCGACAATGTTCATAAGCGTCGATTTGCCCGAGCCGGACGGCCCTATTATGCTGACAAATTCGTGCGGATAGATATGCATTGTGGCGTGGTCAAGCGCCTTTACCTTCTCATCGCCGACAAGGTAAAATTTCGAAACGTCTTTTAAGTCTATCATAGGTCAACCTCTGCCGCCGGGCATACCGCCGCCCATGCCGCCACCGCCGCCGGGCATACCTCCGCCACCGCCGCCGAAGTCACCGCCGCCGGGCATTCCACCGCCGCCGAAATCACCGCCGGGCATACCGCCGCCCATGCCGCCGAAACCGGGGAAGCTGTCGTCTTCGGATTCAACATAGTAAACAACATCGCCTTCGCTCAGCCCCGAGCTGATTTCAACATAGCTGGAGTTTGAAAGTCCTGTCGTGACCTCTGTCCTGCCGCCGTACTCGTGGTTTTCGTAGTCATAGCTTGTGTAGACATAGGATGTGGAGCTGGTCTGATGGAGCGCGTCAATGGGGATTATAAGCGCGTTCTCCTTGCCCTGGATGGTGACATACACCGTCGCGGACATGCCGGAGAGCATTTGGTCGGTTTTATCTATCGACACCACCGCGGAGTACTTGGTAACGCCGGAGCTTGAAGTGCTCGCGCTCTTGCTGATTTCCGTCACGGTGCCGCTGAAAGCTTCTGTGGAGCTTATGGAGGAAATATAAACGTTCGCTTCCTGCCCGACCTCGAGCGTGAGAATGTCGCTCTCGTCGACGTTCATGGTGATTTCCATCGTCTTGTCCGGGCAGATCGTGCATATATCGACCGTCCCGTCGTCATTCGAGGTGGACGAGGATGATACCGTGGTATCGGATGAGCCGGATGAGCCGAAGAACGAGGAGTAGGAGCTGCCGGAGGACTGCGTTGTTGTCGTCGTGGTGACTACAACGTCGTCATCGTCTGTCTCTACGTACTCCACGGAGCATATCGTTCCCGAATAGGGGGCGACAAGCCCACCGTTCATGTTGAGCGAGAGAAGATCCTGCAAGGTTTCCTCAAGATCTTCGCGTTCCTTGAGAAGCGCATAATAGTTGTTGTAATATTCCGTGTTCGTGAGGGTGTAAAGAAGACCGGAGGAATAGAGCTTCTGGTTTTCCGTGACATAGCATGCGTTCACGGTGCCCGCAACGCCTGTTACGCGCAGGGGAGAGTTGATATAAAGCTCACCCTCGCCGAGCTGCTCTCCGTCCTCACTCATCACGGTCACTTTTTCGTCGACATACGGTCCGTCATCGCTCACGACGACAACCGCGCTGCCGGAATAAATGTCGTTCACGAGGCCGTTTATCTCGCTGCCGTCTTCGCGGATAACCGTTACCGTGTCGCCCTTTTCGAGAGAGCCGGCGTCTATCTTGACCGCCATGTATCCGTCAAGCGAGATTTCCGCAAGCGCGCCGTATTTGTACATGACGCTTGCCACATCGTCGCCCACCGCGGCGTACAGCTTTTTCACCCTGCCGGCAATCCCCGTGCTGATATAGTCGTTCGTGTAGTCGCTGCCCGCGTCGTCGAGCTCTTTGTCAAGCTCTACGATATCCTCCTGCACGTCCGACATCGCCGCCAGAACCGTGCGGCTGTCAACGGTCGCGATAATCTCGCCTTCTTCAACGGTATCGTTGACGCTGACAAGCACCTCGTCGACATCCACACCGTCCGGAATGTGGAGCTGCTTAATGTCGACATTCGCGAGCGTGCCGCTGCCGGATACCGTCGTGCTGATGTTGCCGGTCGTGACCTCTGCGGTTATAATGTCCTCGTCGCTGCCGGCAAACTCGGTGTTGACCTTCTTGCGCAGGAATATAACTGCAACCACCAGCGCCACCGCGACTATAAGCACAACTGCCGTTATCGTTATGATCAGCTTGCGCCTCTTGCGTTTCTTTGCCTTGCTGAGAGAATCGAAAAGCTCCTCGTCTCTTTGCTGCTTTTCCATGCTCTCAACCGGGGCTTCATCGTTTCTGCGGTTTTCATCCATGACAGTGTCCGCTCCTTGGTTAAAAAATTAGGGGTACGCGAAATCTGCGTTTGATACTATTATTTCATTAAAATCTTTGATTTTAATGAAATCTTTTGAAGCCTGTAAGAGCCGCGCTAAAGCGCGGTTAGGCTTCAAAAGGCGTCCGCCGACGGCATAAGTGCGCGTTTCCAAATCAAAGATTTGGACGCTTACTTATCATACGAAAACTACGCCGCTGCGGCGGCTATTAAAACATTTAATTGCCATTAAATGTTTTAATCAGTTTTCAGTATGATA
>CAVHIP010000052.1:0-14756 GCA_963636125.1 Oscillospiraceae bacterium
AAGGCGTCTCATACGAAAACTACGCCGCTGCGGCGGCTATTAAAACATTTAATTGTCATTAAATGTTTTAATCAGTTTTCAGTATAAATTATGAACGGCAGGGCGTGCGCGGAATGAGAAAGAATGAAAAAAAACAGAATATCGTTTGGCTTGTTCTTTTTGCCGCTTCGCTTGCGCTTATGCTTTGGAAGCTGCCGTACGGATTCGGCGGAGATGACGAGGGCTTTTATCTTACCGTTGCCAACCGCCTGACTCTCGGAGATCGGCTTTTCACGGACGAATGGCACCTCTCCCAGCTTTCATCGTTTTTCCTTTATCCGTTTGCGCGCATTTTCAAGGCGCTGACCGGAGGGACGGACGGGATTTTGCTTGCGTCAAGACTGCTCTATTTTTTCTGCCACTCGGCAGTTGCGGCGGTTGTGTATCTGCGTCTCCGGAAATACGGAGCGCTGTCGGCTTTGGGCAGCATCTTCCTGTTGATTTTCACGCCCTTTGATATGATGACGTGCAGCTACAACACCATTGCGATAGACGCCCTTGCCCTCTGCGGAGCGTTCGCGGCATCATATGAAAAAGCGGCGGACATGATTGCAGCGGGCGCATTTTTCGCTTGCGCCGTCGTATGCTGTCCGTATCTCGCGTTCGCGTATTTTCTCTTTGCCGTTACCTGCATCGTTTACAGGGCAGCTTACCGCAAAACCGGTCTCGGTTTCTTCGATTTTAAGCAGCTTTCACTGAAATCGCTGTGGCTTGCGACTATCGGCGTGGGAATTATATTTGCGCTGTTTGTCATTTTTCTTCTCACGCACACAAGCGTAAAAGAAATAATCGAGAGCCTGCCGGGGTTATTTTCGGACCCGGAGCATCCCGGATATTCGATTTTTTATTTCTTCAAGCACTATCTCTACTGTATTGCGACAAGTCACGCTTACGCGCTTGTTCCGATGGGAATATACGTCGCGCTGCTTGCGTTTCTCGCCTTTGATAAGCACAGAAAAAATCATGCTCCGGTATATATAGCGGTTTCGGCGGCAGTATCCGCGCTTTGGCTTGCGCTTTTTATCCCGCAGCTTGTGGAAAAGAATTACAATGCCGTCACGGTTCCGCTTCTTCCGCTTGGTTTCACGGCATACATTTTGCTCGATAACAAGCCGAGGGCGGTGTTTGACTTTATTTTTGCGCTCGGCATAATATATTCGCTCTGCGTCTGCTCTACTTCAAACATGGGGTACGACATCCTCGCGATCGGCTTTTCGGTTGTGAATGTTGCAAACCTTATATTCGTCGGCATGCTGATAGGCGAACTGACGGGCAAAAAAGAAAGACGAATTTTCTCGGCGGTCTGCTTTATACCTGTGGCCATGCTCTGCGCCATGATGCTTACCGTGAAAATAAATCACTGCTTCTGGGACGCAAACCCCGCGGAGCTTGACAGCGCGCTGGAAACAGGCCCCGCGAAGGGAATAATAACCAACGCATATTTTAAGAAATCTTACGAATCCATCATCGCGGATATGTCCGAATACGAGGGCAAGAACGGCAATATCCTGATTTATTCGCAGCAGGCGTGGGAATACCTCGCCGCGGATATGCCGTACGCGTCGTTTTCCGCGTGGCTGTCCGGTCTTGATGAAAAAACCGACACGCGTCTTGAGCTTTATTTCTCGATGAACCCCGACAAAGCGCCCGATTATATCTACATTCCCAAGACTTCCGCTTTCGGGGAAGATAACATCGCGCCGGAAGCAATATATTCCGATGCAGAAAAGCATGGCTACGCGATCGATGAAAACGATTTGAGCTATAAGCTGTATCGACTCGGGACTTGATGTTTTTTCTTTGCTTTTCGGGATACGCTGTGCTAATATAAGTTGTTAACGATTGATTTGAGGTAAAATATATGTCAGATATGCAAAAGGAGATCGAAAGGCGCCGAACATTTGCGATTATTTCGCACCCGGACGCCGGTAAAACAACACTCACGGAAAAACTGCTTCTATACGGCGGGGCGATACAGCTGGCGGGCTCTGTTAAAGGCAAGGCAACGGCGAGGCACGCGGTGTCCGACTGGATGGAGCTTGAAAAACAGCGCGGCATTTCCATAACATCCTCCGTTATGCAGTTCAATTATGAGGGATATTGCATAAATATTCTGGATACGCCGGGACACCAGGACTTTTCCGAGGACACATACCGCACCCTTATGGCAGCGGACTCCGCCGTTATGGTCATCGACGCGGCAAAGGGCATCGAGCCGCAGACAAGAAAGCTTTTTAAGATATGCGCCATGCGGCACATTCCGATATTTACCTTCATCAACAAGCTTGACCGAGAGGCGAGAAGCCCATATGAGCTCATGGAGGAGCTGGAAAACGAGTTCGGCATAGGCACATATCCCATGAACTGGCCGATCGGCTGCGGGCATGATTTCAAGGGCGTATACGACAGAGAAAAGCAGGAAATACTTGCCTTTACGGAGTTTCACAGAGGTCAGAACAAGATAAAAGCCGTTGAATGCGCGCTTGATGACACCGAGACGCTTGATGAGCTTATCGGAGAGAAGCTGAGAAAAACTTTGTCAGACGACATAGAGCTTCTTGACGGCGCGGGATATGATTTTGACATTGAAAAGGTGAGAAACGGCAAGCTGTCCCCCGTATTTTTCGGCTCCGCTCTCAATAATTTCGGCATCGAGCCTTTCCTTGAAAGCTTCCTGCGGCTTACCATGCCGCCGCTACCGAGAATTTCCGGAGAGGATATCATTGATCCGTTCGATGGGCATTTTTCCGCTTTTGTCTTCAAAATTCAAGCGAACATGAACAAGGCGCATCGCGACAGAATTGCGTTCATGCGCATCTGCTCGGGCAAATTTGAAAGGGACAAAGAATACTTTCATGTTCAGGGCGGTAAGCCTTTGCGCCTCGCGCAGCCTCAGCAGCTCATGGCGCAGGAGCGCGCGATTATCGACGAGGCATATGCGGGAGATATCATCGGAGTATTTGACCCCGGCATCTTCTCCATCGGCGATACTATCTGCGAAAAAGGGCAAAATGTCTGTTTCGAAGGCATACCCACCTTTGCGCCCGAGCATTTCGCCGGAGTTGAGCGTGTAGACACAATGAAGCGCAAGCAGTTTGAAAAAGGCATCACGCAGATAGCGCAGGAAGGCGCAATACAGATATTCCATGAGCCGTACACAGGCGTGGAGGAAGTCATAGTAGGCGTTGTGGGCGTTTTGCAGTTTGAAGTCTTGGAATATCGCCTCAAAAGCGAATACGGCGTTGACATACGCCGCCGTACAATGCCCTACGAGCTGGTTCGCTGGGTTGAGAACGAAAATATAGATATTTCCGCGCTCAATCTGACAAGCGATACAAAATGGGTGCAGGATTTCAAAGGAAACAATCTCCTGCTGTTTACGTCCGATTGGTGCATCAACTGGGCGCTACAGAAAAATCCCGGGCTTGAGCTCGGAGAGTTCAATAAAGAATAATGAATTGTTGATTATACGTGCAAAACGGAGGAGAAAATGTCAGACAAACTCGTGATTGAAATCTGGAAGAAAAAAGATCCCGACGAAATAACAAAAGAGCTTGCCTCTCCTCAAAGCCGCCTTGAGGTCGGCAGCGCTTCGGCGATGACCGCGGCGGCCGCGGCGGCATTGGTTGAACGGACGGCGTCCGTCTGCTGCGAGAACAACGCATCCGACGAGCGGTTGGCGTATATCCTGAAAAACGCGGAAATCATACGCGGCTACATGGTGCATCTGATAGACGAGGATGTAAAAAGCCGTGGCCCAATGCGCCAAGCTCTCAAAGAGGGAGATGAACGCAAGATAGACGCGACGCGTCAGAGCGCCGTATGCATTGACTCGGAAATAATCAATATGATGGTTCAGCTCATGGATTTCGCCGGCGAGCTTGCGGATGTTTGCCCTAAGGACAAGCTGCATTGGCTCGGCGAGGCGGCGCATCTTATGATGGGCGCTGTCGAGAGCGCAAGAATTTTTATTGTCAACATGGCGGACGGCAGCAGCGACGATACCTATCGCTACGTCACAAGGCGTGAGAACGAAATTACTTTTGAGGCGCTTCGCAAGGTTTTCAACGGCATTATCGAGAAGGTTGAAAACGCCATCTGACATCAGTTATCCGAAAAGGAGGGTTATCCATGGACGATAATATCGCGAAATTCAAAAAAATGGTCGAGGGAAGCGACAATATAGTCTTTTTCGGCGGCGCGGGTGTCAGCACGGAGAGCGGAATACCGGATTTTCGCAGCGTTGACGGGCTTTATAATCAAAAGTGGAGCTATCCCCCCGAGACCATACTCAGCCATAGCTTCTTCGAGAAAAATCCGGAGGAATATTACCGCTTTCACCGCGAAAAACTCGTGATTGACGGCGTGAAGCCGAACATTGCGCATATAAAGCTGGCGGAGCTTGAGCGTCAAGGCAAGGTCAAGGCGGTTGTGACGCAAAATATTGACGGGCTCCATCAGGCGGCGGGCAGCAAAAACGTTCTGGAACTGCACGGCAGCATTTTAAGGGCCTACTGCTCAAAATGCGGCAAAAAATACGATGCGGACGCAGTCAACCACGGGGCAGGCGTCCCCCGCTGCAAATGCGGCGGCGTTATCAGGCCGGACATCGTTTTCTACGAAGAGCCTCTGGACGACGACATCATCAGAAAATCAATAAAATATATCTGCGATGCGGATATGCTTATCATAGGCGGCACGTCTTTGAACGTATATCCCGCGGCAGGACTCATAAACTACTACCAGGGCAGAAAACTCGTTTTGATCAATTTGAGCGAAACGCCGGCAGACAGCTTTGCCGACCTTGTAATACACGAAAAAATCGGCCGGGTTTTTGAACAATTATAAAAATGTAAGAGAGACACACCATGGCAAAAGGGAAACTTATTGTTCTTGAAGGCATAGACGGCAGCGGAAAATCCGCGCAATACCGCCGCTTGTGCAAGAAACTGGAAGACGACAAAATCGAATATAATCATATAGTGTTCCCCAGATATGACAAGGAGAGCAGCGCGCTTATACGCATGTACCTGGGCGGAGAATTCGGCGAACACCCGGGAGATGTAAACGCGTATGCCGCGGCGACATTCTTTGCGGTCGATCGTTTCGCATCGTTCCGCACCGATTGGGGCAGCATATACAATAACGGCGGAATAATCCTTTCGGACAGATATACCACATCAAACGCCGTACATCAGGGCTCCAAACTCAGCGACGAGGAGCTTCCCGCTTTTTTTGAGTGGCTAAGCGATCTGGAATACGGCAAAATGGGGCTTCCGAAACCCGATCTCGTTATATATCTCGATGTAGATGTGGAAACGTCGAAGCGCCGCATGCTCAAGAGGCAGGAAAAGACCGATACCACCGCAGACATCCACGAAAAGGACTTTGCGTATCTGGAAAGATGCCTTCGCACAGCGAGAATGGCGGCGAAGCATTATAACTGGGTAACCGTACCATATCTTAAAGACGGCATTGAGCGGGATATTGACGAAAAAAACGCCGAAATTTACCGCCTCATCCGCGCTTGCATTGATAAATAAAGCGCGATTTTATCAAACGCTTTCCGGAAAGCGGCTTCGCATTCATATATCGGAGGTAACCGATGCAGGAAAATTTTGAAAACAGCAAAAGAATAAGAAAAACGTCGGAAAACAGCGGCAAAGTAAGCAATAAGAGCAAAAAAGCCGGAAAAGATCTGTTTATCGATGATACCGGTCACGCCGTGCGCAACTATACGGGGGACGAGGCCTCGGAAAGAGATTTCCGCCCCGTCAGGCAAAGTCACGAGTACCGTTCCGGCTGTCTCGGCGGTCTTATGTACTTCGGCTTTATAATGTGCGTGAGCATTGTTCTCGCGTGTCTTGCATGGATGGCGGCGAGCGACATGCTCGCCCTCAATAAAGACAGCTTTACGGCAAGTGTCTCCCTGCCCGTGAGCATATTTGACATAGAAACGGAAGACAAATATGACGATGATGGGCAAAAGGTCGGCACAGTAAAGGTGACCTATGCGGATATTGACTATATTGCGCAGGAGCTGAAAGAAGCGGGGCTTATCGAGTATAAGTGGCTCTTCAAGCTCTATTGCAGAATATCCAACGCCGACAGAAAGGTTGACCCCGGCGAATACGAGCTGCAGTCGAGCTTCGACTATCGCGCGCTTATCAAAAATATGCAGGCCGGTTCCGGCGCCACAAAGACAATAAAAGTGACATTTCCCGAGGGCTTCACGATGCACCAGATATTCCTGCGGCTTGAGGAAAACGGCGTGTGTAGCTATGAAGACCTCATGGACGCCGCCGCGAACCATAATTTCAATTACAGCTTCCTTGCTGATTTGCCTCTCGGTGACGCTACGAGGCTTGAAGGCTTCCTCTTCCCCGACACCTATGAATTCTATGTGGGAATGCAGGCATCGAGCGCCATAAACAAGTTCCTCGAAACCTTCAACTCCAAGCTGACCGTCGATGTGAAAAAGGCTCTGAATAATACCGGGCTCGATATCAGAACCGTTGTCAATATGGCATCTCTTATCGAAAAGGAAGCGGCGAATGATGACGAGCGCAAGACAATTGCTTCCGTCATCTACAACAGACTTGCCGCCTATATGCCGCTCGGCATAGATGCGTCCATTCTCTATATTCATCCCGATCACGAGGGCGCGCCGACCGGCACAATGCTCGAGGAGGACAGTCCGTATAACACAAGGCTTTATCAGGGCCTTCCGCCCACGCCCATTGCAAACCCCGGACTTGCCTCAATTTACGCGGTGCTGAATCCGGAGCAGACAAATTATTATTACTATGCTCTCGACGAAGCAACCGGCACACACAGATTCTTTACTCATTCATCAGAATTCAACGCGTTTGTCGCGACACAAAGCTATGGACAATAAACTTGAACTTCTCTCCCCTGCCGGGGATCCGGAAAGGCTCACAATGGCTCTGCGCTACGGCGCGGACGCTGTATATCTTGCGGGGCAGCGTTACGGCATGAGAGCCTCCGCAGGCAATTTTTCGGACGAGCAGCTCGCGGAAGCCGTAAAATCGGCGCACGAAAAGGGCGTGAGAGTATATGTCACATGCAACACTCTCCCCAGAGAGGACGAGCTTACCGGGCTGCCGGAATATCTTGAGAGTCTGCAGACTGTGGGAGTTGACGCGCTCATAATCGCCGATGTCGGCGTGCTGGAGCTGGCGAAGAAATATGCGCCGAATGTAAAAAAGCATGTCAGCACACAGCTCGGCGTCATCAACAGCGCGACTGCCAACGCCCTTTATGCCCTCGGCGCAGACACGGTTGTACTCGCTCGTGAAACACCGCTTGAGGATATACGGAAAATCCGCGCGAATACGCCGGAAGATTTGAGAATAGAGGCGTTTGTGCATGGGGCGATGTGCGTCTCCTTTTCGGGACGATGCCTGCTCTCCAACTATCTTACGGGGAGAGACGCAAACCGCGGACAATGCGCCCAGCCCTGCCGCTGGAAATATCACCTTGTGGAGGAGACAAGACCGGGCGAGTTCTTCGAGATAACGGAAGACGGCGGAACTTATATCTTAAACTCGCGAGATATGCGCATGATAGAGCATATTCCGGAGCTTATTGACGCGGGCGTTACGAGCTTCAAGATAGAGGGGCGGATGAAATCGGCATATTACACGGCCGTCGTCACGAACGCCTACCGCCACGCGATAGATGCCGCCGTTGCCGGAAAGCCGCTTGACAAGCTGTGGGTAGAGGAAACCGAAAAGCTCAGCCATCGCCCGTATACGACCGGTTTCTATTTCGGCGAACCGGGGCAGCATTACGAGGCGACAAGCTATTATTCGCTGACCGATGTAGCGGCGGTGGTGGAAAGCTGCGATGACAGCGGCATCGCCGTGCTTTCGCAGCGCAACAAATTCTACCGCGGAGATGAGCTTGAGCTGCTGATTCCCGGCGAGACGCCGTTAAAATTCACGGTTGAGAAGATGTTCAACGCCGAAGGCGAGGAGATAGAAGACACACGCCATGCCATGATGGAAATCCGCATGAAGCTCCCGGTCTACGCGCCGAAATATTCCATTGTAAGAAAATACAGGCAATAGCGCATAATGCGTTATTGCCTGTATGCATAGAACAGAATGCAAAAGTTCCCGAAAATCGATTAAATAACCGATTTTCGGGAACTTTCAATCCGAGTGACTGGATTTGAACCAGCGGCCTCTTGAACCCCATTCAAGCGCGCTACCAACTGCGCTACACCCGGATATATGCACCGTGTCTCAATGCTTGAGTATAATAGCACATATAACCGAAAATTGCAAG
This sequence comes from Oscillospiraceae bacterium, assembly GCA_963636125.1. Classification (GTDB taxonomy): domain Bacteria; phylum Bacillota; class Clostridia; order Oscillospirales; family Oscillospiraceae; genus Limivicinus. The sequence continues at coordinate 8,353 of CAVHIP010000052.1, forward strand.
TGCTTTTTCAACAATTTTGCAATGCGCAAATTTTCTATTTGGTCTATACGGAAAAACTCGATAATATTCAAGAGCATCCGCCGATTTTCACGGCGGATGCTCTTGTTCGGTTTTTGATTTCTTATGTCTTAGTCCTCGTCTTCTCCGCAGAGAAGGGCGCATTTGACGGCCTTGTGCCAGCCTTTGAGAAGCTTGACGCGCTTTTCCTCGGGCATTGACGGGATAAATTTCTTGTCGATTGCCCAATTGTTGCGTATGTCTTCCATGCTCTCCCAATATCCGACGGCAAGTCCGGCAAGATACGCGGCGCCGAGGGCTGTGGTTTCGATGCAGCGTGGGCGGAACACTTCGCAGCCGATGAGGTCGGACTGGAACTGCATAAGAAAATCATTCGCGCATGCGCCGCCGTCCACCTTGAGCTCGGATATGCGGATGCCGGCATCGTTTTCCATGGCTCTGGCGATGTCATAGGTTTGGAACGCGAGAGATTCGAGCGTTGCCCTGATAAGATGCGCGCGAGAAAAGCCACGGGTTATGCCGGTGATGACGCCCCTTGCGCGCTGATTCCAATACGGCGCGCCGAGCCCTGTGAACGCAGGGACAACATATGCGCCGGCGGTGTCCTGCACACGCCTGGCGAAGCTCTCGCTCTCGGAGGCGGTCGCGAGCACGTTCAGCTCATCGCGTAGCCACTGTATCGCCGCGCCGGCGATAAAGATGCTCCCCTCAAGGGCATATTCCACCTTGTCCCCGCAGGACGCGGCGATGGTGGTTATAAGACCGTTTTTGCTCTCGACAGGCTCCGTGCCGGTGTTCATAAGGAGGAAGCAGCCCGTGCCATAGGTGTTTTTCATCTGCCCCGGCTCAAAGCAGCACTGCCCGAAAAGCGCGCACTGTTGATCGCCCGCGGCGCCGGCGATGGGGATTTCACCGCCGTAAAGCTCAAACTCGGAAATGCCGTAGACATGGCTTGAAGGCTTGACCTCGGGCAGAAGGCTCTCGGGTATGTCCAGCAGCTCAAGCAGTTCTTTGTCCCAGCAGAGGTCGTGTATATTGAAGAGCATTGTGCGGCTGGCGTTTGTATAGTCGGTGACATGAACCTTGCCGCCGGTCAGCTTCCAGATGAGCCATGTGTCGATCGTGCCGAAGAGCAGCTGCCCCGCCTCTGCGCGTTTTCTCGCCCCGGGGACATTATCGAGCAGCCATTTGATTTTGCTGCCGGAGAAATAAGCGTCGGGAACAAGGCCGGTTTTCGAGCGGATAATATCCGATTTCCCTGCTTTTACAAGAGAATCGATAATGTCGGAGGTGCGGCGGCACTGCCATACGATGGCGTTATATATAGGCTCCCCCGTCTCCTTGTCCCAAATCACGGTGGTTTCGCGCTGGTTCGTGATGCCGATGGCGGCAATGTCGTCTGCCTTCACGCCGAGCTTCTGCATGGCGGCGCGGCTGACTTCGAGCGTGGTGAACCATATTTCCATCGCGTCATGCTCAACCCAGCCCGGCTTCGGGAAAATCTGCCGAAATTCCTTCTGCTCGCTGGCGCATATGTTGCCGGCCTTATCAAAGAGTATGCAGCGGGAGCTTGTCGTTCCCTGATCGAGAGCCATAATATATTTCATTCCCGATTCTCCTTTGTTTGTTTTAAGTCGGTTAAACTTTTTTATCCATTATCAGTACGCGACGCCCCAATAGATCATATGCTTGGCGGGTTTGCCGCAGCAGGCGCACACATCGCCGAGATGCTCCTGCGCGAAGGGGATGCAGCGAGAGGACATGCCGGCTTTTTCTTTCATATCAAGCTCGCACTGAAGCTCGCCGCACCACATGGTCTTGATGAAGCCGCCCTTTTCCTGCTGAATCTGCTTTGCTTCCTCAAGAGAATAAGCGGCGTAGGTATGCTCGTCAAGATTCTTCTTCGCTTTGGCGTAAAGGCCTTTCTGCACATCGTCAAGAACGCCGGGGATGCTCTCGGCAAGCTCATCAAGTCTGATGGTCACTTTTTCACCGTTATCGCGGCGTACGGCGACGCACACGCCGTTTTCCATATCTTTCGGGCCGATTTCTACGCGCACGGGAACGCCCTTCATCTCATACTGGGCGCACTTCCAACCGAGGGAATTGTCGCTTGTGTCTATCTTCGCGCGGATTCCGGCGGCCTTGAGGACTTCGTAAAGCTCGTTTGCCTTTTCCGGAACGCCGGGCTTATGCTGCGCGACGGGGACGACAACGACCTGAACGGGAGCGATGCGCGGAGGCAGAACAAGGCCGCTGTTGTCGCCGTGGGTCATGATAATACCGCCGATAATACGGGTAGAGAGGCCCCATGATGTCTGGAACGGGTACTTCTGCTTGTTGTCCTTGTCGGTAAAGGTGATGTCGAACTGCTTGGCAAATCCGTCGCCGAAATAATGGGACGTGCCGGACTGCAGCGCTTTCTTGTCGTGCATCATGCACTCGATCGTATATGTATCCTCGGCGCCGGCGAACTTTTCCTTCTCGGTCTTTTTGCCGCGGATAACAGGCATCGCGAGATAGTTTTCGCAGAGATCCGCATAAACCTCAAGTTGCTGAAGAGTCTCTTTCTCCGCTTCTTCGGGCGTTGCGTGAAGGGTGTGCCCCTCCTGCCAGAGGAACTCTCTTCCGCGGAGGAAGGGGCGGGTTGTCTTCTCCCAACGCAGAACGCTGCACCACTGGTTGTAGAGCATGGGCAGATCGCGCCATGAGTGAACGACATGGCTCCAATGGTCACAGAAAAGCGTCTCGGATGTGGGGCGCACGCAAAGCCTTTCCGGAAGCTCCTCGCTGCCGCCCATGGTCACCCACGCGCATTCGGGCGCGAAGCCTTTGACATGGTCCTTCTCCTTCTGCAGAAGACTTTCGGGAATGAGGACGGGCATGGAGACGTTCTCGTGCCCGTCTCTCTTGAACATCGCGTCAAGCTCTTTTTGAATGTTCTCCCATATAGCGTAACCATAGGGACGCAAAATGAAAAGCCCCTTTACGCCGGAATAGTCCACCAGCTCCGCCTTCGTGCAGACATCGGTAAACCACTGGGCAAAGTCAACCTCCATATCGGTTATCTGTTCAACTTTCTTATCTTTTGCCATAAAATCAAATTCTCCAATCTCGCCAGAGCCCTTGCTCCGCCGTATTTCTCCGCATTGCGGTCAAGTAGACATTTTATAATTATTGCATACGTTTGTCAATCGCCCGAACGCGAAATTCTGACAAAGGCTTTGCAAACGGGCGGAGTATGTGGTAGTATACATCCGTGTGAGGTGATATTATGTCGGACAGGGAAACAACATGCTGCTTTTCGGGCCACAGGCCGACAAAGCTGCCCTGGTGCGCAAACGAGGCGGACAAGGCCTGCGTTGCGGTGAAACATGAAATTCTCTGCCGGCTTGAGGGAATATATGAGGCAGGCTACAGGCATTTTATATGCGGCATGGCGCTGGGCTGCGACATGTATTTCGCGGAGGCCGTGCTGGAGCTCAAAGATAAGCGCGCGGACATAACGCTTGAAGCGGCGATACCTTGCGCCACGCAGCCGGACAGATGGCAGAGCGCGCAAAAAGAGCGTTATCGGCGGATTGCCGACGCCTGCGACAAAATAACGGTTTTGCAGGAAGAATACAGCGCCGATTGCATGATGCGGCGGAACAAATACATGGTGGACAACTCCTCCCTGTTGCTGACATGCTTCAATGGATACCCCGGCGGCACAATGAACACCATCCTCTACGCGCAGAGGAACGGCGTAAAAGTCGTCACGATAGATATATAAAACCCGGAATCTTTGACGATTCCGGGTTTTGCGTTTTACTCTATGCCGAGGACTTTGTAATCCTGCGCCTCAACGGCGGATTTCAATGCTTCATCGCTTACGTTCTCGGTCTTGACGATCGCGTGATTTTTCTCGTGGCTGACCTCGATGACCTCGACGCCTTCGATGGCCTCAAGGCATTTTTTGACTCTCGCTTCGCAGTGCTGGCACATCATGCCCTCGATTTTGATTGTTTTTTCCACTGATTTTTCCTCCTGTTTCTTTTTTGCTTTCGTTTTTTTGCATTTATCGTGACTTGCATCATGCACATTAAAAAGATTCAGCCGCAATGCGTTCGAGACGACGCAAAAGCTGGAAAGGCTCATCGCCGCCGCGCCGAGCATGGGATTGAGCGTAATGCCCACGCCGGAGAGGACGCCCGCCGCGATGGGAATGCCGATGGAGTTATAGAAGAACGCCCAGAACAGGTTTTCTTTGATGTTGCGCAATGTCGCCCGCCCAAGACGAATCGCGGCGGCGGCATCGCGGAGGCTCCCGTGCATAAGCACGACATCGGCCGCGTCTATAGCAATGTCCGCGCCGGCGCCGATTGCGATACCGACATCCGCGCGGGTAAGAGCGGGAGCGTCGTTTATCCCGTCTCCCACCATTACGACCTTGCCTTCAGAAGAAAGTTTTCTTATGACGCTTTCTTTGCCGTCAGGCAAAACTCCGGCGATAACCTCGTCAATTCCGGCGCTTTTGCCGATTGCTTCGGCGGTACGCTTGTTGTCGCCGGTGAGCATGACAACGCGAAGCCCCATATTTTTAAGCTCTTTAACAGCCTCGGCGCTGTCGGGCTTTATGGTGTCGGCAACGGCGATTATGCCGAGCAACTTGTCGTCCGCGGCAAAAAGCAACGGCGTCTTGCCCTGAGAGGCAAGCTCAGCGGCGATGACCTCATATTTTCCCGCAGCGCCGATGCGGCTTTTGATAAAGTCGAGATTTCCGCCGCAGAGGAGAACTTCCCCTATCTTGCCCTCAAGTCCGTTTCCGGGGAGAGCGTGAAATTCGCTGACGGCGGGATATGAAACGCCGCCTTCGTCCGCATGGAGCATAACTGCCTTTGCAAGGGGATGCTCGCTCATGCATTCGATCGCCGCAGCCGCTTTCTCCAGCTCTTCCATGGAGACGCCGTCCGCCGGAACAACATCCGTGACTTTAGGCTGACCGGAGGTGACTGTGCCGGTTTTGTCAAGCACGACTATATCCGCCCGCCCGGTGTTTTCAAGAGAAGCGGCGGTTTTGAAGAGGATGCCGTTTTTCGCGCCCATTCCGCTGCCCACCATGATCGCCACAGGCGTCGCGAGGCCGAGCGCGCACGGGCAGCTTATCACAAGCACGGAAATGGCGCGCCCGATGGCAAAGCCGAAGCTTCTGCCGAGAACGAGCCAAACAATCAAAGTCACAAGCGCGATTGACATGACCGTCGGCACAAATATGCCGGAAACCTTATCCGCGGTTTTGGCGATAGGCGCCTTTGTCGCGGCGGCGTCGCTCACCATGCGGATTATCTGGGAAAGCGTCGTGTCTTCCCCGACGCGCATTGCGCGGCAACGGATGAAGCCGACCTGATTAATCGTCGCGGCAGATACGCTATCGCCGACGGTTTTGTCAACCGGTATGCTCTCGCCGGTGAGGGCGGATTCATCAACCGCCGTGCCGCCATCCAGCACAATGCCGTCAACCGGAATACTCTCGCCGGGGCGGACGACAAATATATCTCCCTGTACAACGGACGCGGCGGGTATCACCTGCTCTTTGCCGTTTCTGACGACGGTCGCCGTCTTGGGTGCCATATTCATGAGCCCTTTGAGCGCATCCGTGGTTTTTCCCTTTGAGCGCGCTTCAAGCGTCTTGCCGACGGTGATAAGCGTCAGAATCATGGCGGCGGACTCAAAATACAGATTGTGCATATATGTCATCGCGGTCGCCTCATCGGCGGCGGTCATGGCGTAGAGAATATATGTGCTGTATATAAACGCGGCGGACGAGCCGAGCGCGACAAGCGTGTCCATATTAGCGGCGCGGTTAAAAAGCGCTTTATACCCGCTTGTAAAGAATTTGCCGTTTATAATCATCACTATGACGGTCAGCAAAAGCTCCGTCAACGCGATCGCTATACAATTGCCGTCAAAGAATTTAGGCAGAGGCCAGCCCCACATTGTGTGCCCCATCGACACATACATGAGCACCAGCAAAAATATGCACGATGCGAACAGACGCCGTTTAAGCTTGGGGGTTTCCTTATCCTCAAGCGCAGAGGTGCTCTCTCCGCTTTTCGCGTTCACTGCGCCTTTGACGTTTGCGCCGTACCCCGCGGCCTCGACCGCGGCGATAATTTCGCCGTCGCTTGCGCTTCCCTCGACGCCCATGGAATTTGTCAGCAGGCTTACCGCGCATTCCGTGACGCCGGGCAGCTTCGACACCGCCTTCTCAACTCTTGCCGAGCATGCGGCGCAGCTCATGCCGGTAACATCAAATTGTCTCATAACACCACCCTTTTCTTTTTATCGCTCATATTATATTCTTTCAAATTCTCAAGGTCAACGATTGCCGAAAATACTTAACA
>CAVHIP010000053.1:0-14662 GCA_963636125.1 Oscillospiraceae bacterium
CGGCGGCTATTAAAACATTTAATTGACATTAAATGTTTTAATCAGTTTTCAGTATGATCCGGTCTTCTGTTATTAAACGCCGATGCTGTGGGAAAATGTTAAAAAGGCTTCTGCAAAATTGCAGAGGCCTTTTCATGTCTTATATCAACTTCATTCTGCGGCAGGCGCTTGGGCCGAACTTCGCGTCCATTTCCTGCTTGTAGTACGCGTAGTAATCGGTCGGCATGAGGGCTTGCACACAGCCGGCAAATCCGCCGCCGTGAACGCGCCACGCGCCCTTGCCCTCGAGCAGCTTCCGGCTGAGCTCGAGCCCCTCTGTGAGCTTGGTATCGTCCGTCACGGAGGTGTATACGTTTGTCAGAAGGTTTTCGGAGGAGCGGCCCGATTCGTTCATCAGGCGCATATAGGTTTCGCCGTCGCCGCTTTTAAGAGCGTCGCGCATTTTCGGAACGCGCTCGTTCTCGTCAAAGAAGTGCATCGCGCGGCGTACGGGGCGGCTTGAGGGATCCCATCCCTTGCTGCGGAACTCTTCCGGATCCACATCGCCCAGAACGCCCTTGTCAAAGAGGTTGGCGATATATACCATATCGCCGGGGATGCGCGCGTAGGAAGTATCAAGTCCCGCGTGGCTGCCGCCGGTTTCCGTCAGGCACATCGTAAGCCCCATTGAGGCAAAGTCGGCCTTGACGGGTTCTATCTCGCCGGTCTTGAAATCTATATAAACCGTCTTGCCGAGGGCGATGGTAAGCTGCGCCTGCAATCCGCAGGGCTTGCCGAAATATTTGTTTTCCGCTTCCTGCGCGGTGCGGGCAATGACGATAGGCTGAGCCTGAGAGTCATTGAAAAGCTCGTTGAGAATTCTGCCGACAAGCACGGAAAACGCCGCCGAAGAGCTGAGCCCACCGCCGACAGGCAGGTTGCTTTTCATAACCGCGTCAAAACCGCCGACGCTGAGTCCTAAATCGCGAAAGCCGCAGACCATGCCCCGTACAAGCGCGCCGGGCGTGCCGAACTCAGTAGTGCGAACGCCGCTTTGGTTGACACGCACCTCAATCGGCTTGAAGCCGGCAGAGCGGATGCGTATTAAATTTGTTCCGTTTGCCTCAAACTGCGCGTAAATGCCGCAGTCCAAAGCGCCGGCAAGAACTCTGCCGTTCTGATGATCGGTGTGGTTCCCGGCCAGCTCCATTCTCCCGGAGGCAAAAAGTTGTTTTTTCATTAACGCACGACCTTCCGACAGCTGCAATTTTCTCCGTATAACAGGATACACCAACTTCGCGGTAAAGTCAATCGCAAAAGGGTTAAATTTATTGCCGTTTTTATCGAAAATGGAAATTTTCGCGCTGAAATCGGCACTTTTACTCGCAATCGAATATCGCTTTTTTCTCGAGCATGCCGCCGAATCTGTCTTTCCACTCGTGATGCAGGGTTGACGCGTCCCAATTCGCAAGCGCGTCCTTTTCCATCTCGATGACTATCATGACATCGTAGCGGTTGGGGCGGTCTACGCAATTGGGAATAACGGCGTATGACTCGACGCCCTCTATCTCCCCGCCGGCGGCGAAGAGCTTCTGAATGTCCAGCAGCAGAGCGGACTTGTCCTCGACGCTCTCATTGAATTTTGCGAGAATATGATGCTTCATTTTTCTGTTTTATCCTTTCTCTTAAGCTTTGTCTTTTTCCCGTCCGGCGTCACGATGTAGGTGTTTTCGAGCACCTCTATCGCGCCCTTGCGCCAGTCTGCGATATACTCCTTGCGAAGCGCGTCTCTTTCGCTCAGCTCCTCCGCCGTCAGCTCCCGCGTTTTTGCGAGAGCGGCAAGCTCGTTTATTCTGTCCAGCTTTTCTTTCAGCATTGTGTTTATTCCTCCAAAGTTCCCAATTCGTCCAGCGTCAGCTCAAAAGCGGGGATAAAATGCTCGATAAAATACTCGACCTCGGGCAGATTGCACGCGTCCAGAATGGCGCGGGTCTGCTTCTCGGCGGAAGCGAACTCGTCGTTGCCGGCGCGGCGCTCCTCGATGCACTTTATATACGCGGAGAGTTTATCCGCCGCCTTGACAAGGTCATATTTCTCATCGTGAGTTTTGCCGGTGAGCACATCCTCGAAGGATGCGCGTATCTCCTCGGGAATCGTCGCGAGCAGCTTGTCGCACGCCAGCTTTTCCACCTGCTTATACGCGCTGCTTATCTCCGCGCTGTGGTATTTGATGGGCGTGGGCAGATCGCCGGTCAGAATCTCGCTGCAATCGTGGTAGAGCGCGACGGCGGCGTACTCGTTCGGGTCGCAGTCGATCTTGAAAACATCGCGCCGTATCACGCCGAGGGCGTGGGCGATGACCGCCACCATATGGCTGTGCTCCTGAATATTCTCCGGCATGGCGTTTCTCATCAGGCTCCATCGCCCGATATACCGCATACGGGATATATACGCAAAAAAGTTGTCTGTCATTTCTCTTCTCCGTGATTTTTTATTCTGCCTGTTTTTTGTTCATTCTACCACGCTTGCCGATTAAATTCAATCGTGGTATACTCCTCTCAACCCGGTTTATAATCCGCCGTCATACAAAGGAGGCCGCCATGGTAAACAATATCAAAGTCGTCGACTGTCATGTTCACGTATCCTCGCAGACGGATGTAAATTACCTTGCCGGATTTCTCTCCGGAACCGGTACGGACGCGGCAAATATCGCCGCATGCTCGCACAGCCGCTGTATTTCCCTTGTCCCGCAGGCGCTGATGATGAAGAGCGCGTATCCCGGGCGGTTCTATGTCTACGCCGCGCCGGATCTCAGCGCGTACTATCTCCATGCCGAAGATTTGGGGGAGTACATGGCGCAGTACGGTCAAAGACTCATGGAAATGGGCTGCGACGGGATAAAGATGCTAGAGGGCAAGCCGCAGATGCGCAAGAAATATCCCATCCCCGATTTCGACCTTCCGGTTTGGGAGCCGTTCTGGGCGTGGGCGGAGGAGAGCGGAACGCCCATCCTCTGGCACGTGAACGATCCCGAGTGCTTCTGGGACGCATCAAAAGCGCCGTCCTTCGCCGTTTCGCAAGGGTGGCTGTATGACGAAAGTTATATCAACAACGAGGAGCAGTACAGGCAGGTTCTCGCCGTGCTGGAGCGGCATCCGAGCCTTAAAATAATCTTTGCGCACTTTTTCTTCATGTCTGCTCAGCTTGAGAGGCTTTCCGCCGTTCTCGACAGGTTTGCCAATGTGATGGTCGACCTCACGCCGGGAATCGAGATGTACGAAAACTTTTCCGGCGACATCGACAAGGCGAGGGAGTTCTTCTCGCGCTACGGCAAAAGGATATGCTACGGCACCGACATCGGCGGCAGATGCATACTGATGGGCGAGCGCAAGGAGTTCGATCCGCTTGAAAACATCCGCCGTCCGCAGGTTGTGCGGGAGTTCCTCACGGGAAAGGCCGAACGTGAAATCTGCTCCGACGGGCATTATCTTGTGAACAATCCGCCCTTTACGATGCGGCCCCTCTCTCTTGATGAAAAGGCGCTTGCCGACATTCTCGGCGGCAACTTTATGCGGCAGACCGGCGAAACGCCGAAACCTGTCAACGCGAAAGCCGTACTTGAAGAATGCGCGCGGCTCAGAGAGGTTATGAAAAAAATGCAGAAAAAAGTGCCCGGCTTCGCTCCGGATCGCTCCGTCATCGAAAAAGCCGAGCTGTATTTTATATGAGAACATTTTAAAACCCGGCGGTGGGAGAAATCCTGCCGCCGGATTGATATTTTCGGGGATGCGACTCAAATCGCGGCTATCACGGCGGCGACGAGGCAGCAGGGGATGCCTATCAGCATGCCGACGCACGAGCCTTTGATGTGGAACATATAATCGCGATACGCATCTGTCAGATCTTCCGTCCCGGGGATAACGCAGCGCTTTGAGTGGCAGAACCACACGCAGTCGAGAATCAGCGCGTCGTACCAGTCGACAATCAGCCAGAGCAGATACGATGTTCCAAACCCCGAAAGAAACGTTTCGCAGCCGTTTATAAAGCGGACAATCAGTCCGAGCAGTACGCCCATGACAATCATCGCGGGCCACTTCTTTTTCAAGCGCTGTATCAGCGGAAGCGGCTTGTCGCCGGAGACCATGCCGAGATCTATCAGCCGTTGGACAATCTCGGGAGGATAATTCAGCTTCACAAGCTCAAGATTATCCGTGACGCGTCCGACGAGGAACATGCATGTCACGGTAAAGAGGAGGCAGATGACAAGGGCTTCGATAAACAATAAGAGCATAAACAGACCTTCTTTCGGTATAGCCTTAAATCAGCGTGACGATTCCGGCGGTCAGCGCCGCGATCGCCGCGAAGAGCGGAATTCCGCGGACAAATGAGCCGAGGTGCTTGGTGGGATCCTGATACGGCGCTTTCTCCGGCAGGAATGAAAACCGGATGCGCTTTGTATTGCGCCACCAGAGCAGGTCGATTATCAGCAGGTCGAACAGCCCCAGCCCTTCGCCGAGAACGAGAAAATACCAAAACGCGGAGAGATAACCGTCAAAAGCGAAGACGCGCTTGAAAATCAGCCCTAAAATTGAGAACACAACGGTGAAAAGAACAAGGTTGCCGAGCAGGATAGAGGGGATGGACTTGCTCTCCGGAACGCCCTCCGTAATTTTTTCGCGTACAACGCTCTGCACAGCGTCCGGATATGAGCGCAGGCCGGCAAGATTTTTCTTGTCCGTACCCGTGCAGAGGAAGCATATCCCCCAATAGAGAAAATAAAATGCGATTGCGATAATCCACTTCATAGCCGATTCTCCTTTTTACGGATTGACGTAAGCCTCCGGGATTGTGAGTTAATCTACTCTAACTCATTCCTATTTGAAAAGCCGCGCGGCGGCAGCTTCGCGATAATCTTATTATTTTCGTCACTATTCTAATAGAAGAACACAAAAAAGTCAAGGGCGGCGCGCAATATATCTGCGGCGCCGCCCTTGCGGACAAGGGATATTATCAGTCAAGAATTTCGACCGAAACTTTTTTGCCCTTTCTCTGAGCAATGGCTCTCATCAGGATGCGAATCTGCTTAACGATTCTTCCCTGTCTGCCAATGACCTTGCCCATGTCACCGTCGGCAACCTTGACTTCGAAAACGGTCTCTCCGTCGGCTTTGCGCTCGGTCACAGAAACCTGATCGGGATTATCAACCAGGCTCTGCACAATATAGGTCAAGAGTTCTTTCACTTTAATGCTCCTTATCAGGCCTCAAGCTTTTTGATCAGTCCGCGCACGGTATCGGTGGGCTGCGCGCCGTTGGCGATCCAGTACTTTACGCGCTCGGTGTCGACCTTGAGCTTCTCGCCGTCTGCGGAGGGATCGTAAGTGCCGAGTTCCTCAATGCAGCGTCCGTCGCGGGGGAAGCGGGAATCTGCGACAACGATGCGGTAGTAGGGATTTTTCTTTGCGCCCATTCTGCGAAGTCTGATTTTAACCATTGTATATTTCTCCTTCAAATACAATATATTTCTTATATATTACAAACGCTCCTGCGCGTCTGCAAGCTTAATCAAAACGGGAAGCCGCCTTTGGGGAAGCCGCCCATGCCGCCCATGCGGCCCATTTTCTTCTGAAGCTTTTTCATGTTCTTGCCGGAGAACTGCTTCATCATCTGCTGCATCGCCTCGAACTGCTTGAGCAGTCTGTTGACATCCACCACCGATGTGCCGGAGCCTGCCGCGATGCGCTTTTTACGGGAGGAGTTGATGACGGAGGGATTGTCGCGCTCGCCCTTTGTCATGGAGAGGATAATCGCCTCCTGCCGCGCCATCGCCTTTTCGTCGAGCTTCGCGCCCTTGAGGGCTTTTGCGTCCATGCCGGGTATCATCGCCGCGATGTCGCCCAGATCGCCCATGCTCTTGAGCTGCGCCATCTGGTCAAGATAATCGGCAAGCGTGAAGCGGTTGGCTTTGAGCTTTTCGGCGGTTTCGCGCGCCTTTTTCTCGTCAAAGCTCTGTTCGGCCTTTTCGATAAGCGTGAGCACATCGCCCATGCCGAGGATACGCGATGCCATGCGGTCGGGGTAAAACGGCTCTATCATGTCGAGCTTTTCGCCCACGCCGATAAATTTAATCGGCTTGCCGGTGGCGTATCTTATGGAGAGCGCCGCGCCGCCTCTCGCGTCGCCGTCAAGCTTGGAGAGCATGACGCCGGTAACGCCCAGCGCTTCGTCAAACGCCGTCGCCGCGTTGACAGCGTCCTGACCGGTCATCGCGTCGACAACAAGCAGGATTTCCGCCGGATCTGTCGCCGCTTTTATCTCGCGAAGCTCGTTCATCAAAGCCTCGTCTATATGAAGCCGGCCTGCGGTGTCGAGGAAAACAAGGTCGTTCCCGTGCGCCTTGGCGTGCTCTATCGCGGCTTTCGCGATGTCCACGGGGTTTGTCTGCCCCATCTGGAAAACGGGGATGTTGAGCTGCGCGCCGACGGTTTCAAGCTGTTTAATAGCGGCGGGGCGGTAAATATCGCAGGCGGCGAGCAGCGGGCGTTTGCCCTGCTTTCTCATGTATCCGGCGAGCTTTGCGCCGTTCGTGGTTTTGCCCGCGCCCTGCAGACCTACCAGCATCACAACGCTTGGGGACTTGGAGCCGATGTTGAGCTTGTGGTTTTCGCCGCCCATCAGAGCGGTCAGCTCTTCGTTGACTATTTTGATGACCATCTGCGCGGGGCTGAGCGCCTCAAGCACATCCGCGCCGCTTGCGCGTTCGGTCACGGTTTTGGTAAACTCCTTGACGGCCTTGTAGCTGACATCCGCCTCGAGCAGAGCCATACGCACTTCGCGCATAGCGTCCTTAATGTCCGCCGACGTGAGCCGCCCTTTGCCGCGAAGCTTCTTGAACGCAGCATTCAGTTTATCGGAAAGGCTTTCAAATGCCATAATTACACCTCATACTTCATGCTTCATGCTTTCCACGTATTTTGCGCCCTTATCGGCAAGCGCTTTCGCCTCGCCGTCCGTCAAAGCTGTCAGCTTTTCAAAAATTCCCGCAAGCTCGTCGAGTTTCTCCCGATTTCCGGAAAATCTGCGGATAAGGCCGGTCTTGCGTTCCGTCTCCTCAAGCGCGCTCTCTCCGCGGCGGATATTGTCCCACACCGCCTGGCGGGATATTCCCAGCTGCTCGGCGATTTCCCCGAGAGAGAGATCTTCGTTGAAATGAAGGTCGCAGCACTCGCGCTGTTTGTCCGTGAGGAGTTCGCCGTAAAAATCAAGCAGAAGGCAGCGCTTCAATCGGTCATTTTCCACGCAAAGCACCTCCTGTCAAGTTTCACACCTTGTCAGAGTATACACTTTCCCTCACGCCCTGTCAAGCATTTTTTCTTGACAGCGTCCTCGATGCCGCATTATACGCTCTTATGCTTGACTTTTCGCATCAAAACTGTACAATAGACACAGCGTTTTTTTGAAAGGACAACAATTTATGGATATAATCAAACCGCGCACGCTCTCCGGCTTTATGGAGCTTATGCCCGCGCAGCAGCTTCAGATGAACCGCATTATGGACATTGTCGAATCCACATACGCCTCCTTCGGCTTCACTCCGCTCGACACGCCCGCTGTCGAGTCCTCGCAGATTCTTCTGGCGAAGGGCGGCGGCGAGACGGAGAAGCAGATTTACCGTTTCACCAAGGGCGATTCCGATCTGAGTCTGCGCTTCGATCTGACCGTTCCGCTGGCGAAATATGTCGCGATGCATTACGGCGAGCTGGCGTTTCCCTTCCGCCGCTATCAGATAGGCAAGGTCTATCGCGGCGAGCGGGCGCAGCGCGGCAGATTCCGTGAGTTTTATCAGGCGGATATCGACGTCATCGGCGACGGCGAGCTGGACATCATTAACGACGCGGAAATCCCCGCGATTATCTATACCGTCTTCACGCGCCTCGGGCTTAAGAAATTTCAGATACGCATAAACAACCGCAGGGTGCTCAACGGCTTCTACCGCATGCAGGGGCTGGAGGAAAAATCCGGCGATATCATGCGCACGGTGGACAAGCTCGACAAGATAGGCGAGGACGCCGTCCGGAAAATTCTCAAAGAGGATTTTGAAATCGCGGAGAGCGATGTTGACGAGGTTATTAAATTCATCAACATCTCCGGCGGCAGCGCGGAAATTCTCTCGGCGCTCGAAGGCTATTCCGGCAGGGACGAGATGTTCGACACAGGGCTTAACGAGCTGAAAGCCGTCGCGAACTATATGCGCGTTATCGGCGTGCCGGAGGAGAATTTCACGGTCGATCTGCGCATCGCGAGAGGGCTTGACTACTACACCGGCACCGTCTACGAGACGACGCTTCTCAATCATCCGGAAATCGGCTCCGTCTGCTCCGGCGGCAGATATGATAATCTCGCCGGCTTCTACACGAACAAGAAGCTCCCCGGCGTCGGCATTTCCATCGGGCTTACAAGGCTTTTCTACGTTCTCGACGAGCAGGGCATGCTCAACAACGCCGTCAACACCTGCCCCGTGGACGCGCTCATTCTCCCGATGACGGAAAATCTCGACGCGGCGATCGCGCTGTCGGCAAAGCTCCGCGCCGCGGGATTCAAAACGCAGCTCTACACCGAGAAGAAGAAGTTTAAGGCGAAAATGAGCTACGCGGACAAGCTCAAGGTGCCCTTCGTGCTGTTCCTCGGCGAGGACGAGCTGAGTCAAGGCGTCGTCGCCTGCAAGGACATGGCAACCGGCGAGCAGGTAAATTTCACGGACGACGCGCTCATAAAGCTTCTCGCCGACAACGCCGAAAAGCAAACCCAAACCGCCTCCGTGCTGGATATATAATAGTAAACGGGACTGCAAAAATCAAAAGCGCTCTTGTGTGCGCCCTTGACGAATACACTCATTGGGTGTATTATATGGCTGAGGTGATTATTACGGATATTCGCGAAATGAGAAAGCAGCTGGGAGACACGCAGAGCGAGTTCGCCGCAAGATACAATATTCCCTTCCGCACAATTCAGAATTGGGAAGCCGGCGTACGCAAACCGCCTGAATATATTGTCGGTTTATTGGAACATCGGGTTGAAGAGGATCTGATCAACAGAAAGACGGCTGTTTTGCCAAAGCATGATCCGCATAAGCAAGATCTGCCCAAGCGCAGAGATTATATCGGGGCTGCAGCGTGGCTCAGGGCTGTTCGGGAGAGTATTGGCGAGCCGGTTGTTTTTGCCTTGGACGAAGCGCTTATGTGTCAGGGAAGCTTCGGCGGCCGCAGCGATGAGTATCTCGTCTGGGTATACGGAAGCGACGCCGTTACACGGTTTAACGGCGTGGCCGTGCTCGGAAACCGAATCAGCGCATATGATGTCGAAAAGCGAAACGGGCTTGAATATACCAATTTTAACAGAACGCTTTCCGACGCGCTTGCAAACGAATCCATTTTGGATATGCAGGGAATTACAGAGGCGGTCAGTCGATACTATACCTCAAACGGAGACAGCTTCAGCGGAATTTTTGTCGCTCCCGAGTATCAGGCGCAGTTTGAAAAGCTGGCGAATGACGCCAAATATTATTACGAAAATTGATGTGATTGCATATGAATATTTCAGCAGAAGAAAAGCTGATGTATGCCGTGATGAAGGCAATCTATGACAGCGGAATCCCAATGAACTTTAAGGGCGCGATGGTTCTGAAAGCCTGTTTGCTGGAGGCGGGATTCACGGAGGAAACAAGGCACACCGTGGACATTGACGCAAACTGGTATTCCGATACCGCGCCGAGCGCGGAGCAGATGGCAGGCTCGCTGCAAAAAGCGCTTCGAAATTGCGGCATTGACTTGAATGTAAGTCTTTACCGAATGTATGGCGAGGGACGCTCCGCGGGATTCGAGCTTGCCGACGCGGCTACCGGCGACGCGCTTTTTACCATGGATGTTGATGTTAACAGGCCTGCTTCAAAAACAAAGATTTATGAGATCGACGGAGTTCGTTTTTGCGGGGTTACTCCATCGCAGATGATTGCCGATAAGATTTCGGCAATCTCGACCGATAAGGTCTTTCGCAGGATAAAAGACGTGGTTGATCTTTATTATATCTCAAAGGTTTTTGAGTTCGATAAAGCGGAGATTCTTGAAATCCTGAAAAACAATTGCAGAACTTTGGAACCTTTCAGCGGATTTTTGCATAGTCCGGAGGATTTACGGCATTCTTATGAAAAGTTCCGTTTTTCCGGAGATGTGAATAAGCCGTCGTTTGACGAGGTGTATCTCAGCGTAAAAGCATATATCAAGGATATTCTCCCGAGAGAAGAATGTGATTGTAAAAGATAAATCAGCATAAATTCAGATAATTGCCACAGCATGCAAAACGGGACTGCAAACGCAGCCCCGTTGTTTTTACGGCAATTATTATATTTTGTACTTTTCGCAGAATTCGGCGTAGCGCTTGTCGAAATTGTGGGAGCGGGCTTCCATGAGGTTGAGGACGTAGCTGTGCGCTTCCATCTCGTTGGACTGCAGCTCTATCATCGCGATGGCTATGTTCGAGCAGTGATCCGCCACACGTTCGTAGTTGGTGAGCAGGTCGTTATACACAAAGCCGTCGGAGAGAGAGCAGACGTTGTTCTGCACGCGGCCGATGTGGCGGAGCTTTATCTCATCGCACAGCGCGTCTATCCGCTCCTCAAGCGGCTCCACCGAATACGCCCGCTCGATGTCCTCGTCGACAAAGCCGGTTACCGCAAGATGCAGTATCTCGGTCACGGCGTCTTCGAGCACGCGCATCTCCTGCTTCGCCTCGGCGGCAAAGCCGATCTTCTTTTCGTATATCTCAAGCGCCGCCTCGGAGATGTTCTTGGCATGGTCGCCGATACGCTCAAAATCGCTTATGCTGTGCAGATACTTCGTAACCCTCGCGCTCTGCTCCTCGCTAAGCTCCGATGCGTTGAGCTTGACAAGATATGTGCCGATCTTGTCCTCAAAGCGGTCTATCAGATCTTCGGTGCGGTCAACCTTATCGAACATCTTACTGTCGTAGTTTGCAAGAAGCGACTGCGCGTCCGCGAAATTTTCAAGGCAGAGGCGCGCCATGGAGTTGACGGTCATGCGGCTCTGGTCAATGGCAAGGGACGGATGAACGAGAAAGCGCTCGTCCAGGCGGTTGAATTCCTCGCTGGCGTAACGCTCGTCGTCGCTCTCCTTGATGAGGCGGACAAGCAGCTTTGTAATTTTGTTGAGGAACGGCAGGAGGAGGACGGAGTTCGCCGCGCGGAAGAGCGTATTCAGCAGCGCGATGGACACCGTGTCCATAACAACGGATTTTATCGGGAAGTCAATGAAATAATCGAGCGCGTAAAAGCCTACGGAGAACAGCACCGCGCCGATCGCCTCGATGATAAGATACGACCACGCGCTTCTGCGGCCGTCCGCCCTCGCGCCGATAGCGGAGAGCAGCACGGGCACCGCCGAGCCGACCGCGATGCCGATGGTGAGCGGATATGCGGTAGCAAATGTAATCGCGCCCGTGACCGAGAGCGCCTGAAGAATACCCACGGCGGCGGAGGCGCTTTGCAATATCGCGGCGAAAATCACGCCTGCGAAAACGCCGAGGAAGGGATTTGAAAAGGACGTCAGAATGCCGATGAACTTCTCGCTCTCCTTCAGCGGGGAAACGGCGCCGCTCATCTGCTGCATGCCGAACATCAGTATGGCAAAGCCGAGGAGAATGTCGCCGATATGCTTGTTCGTGGCCTTTTTGCAGAACATGCGCAATATTACTCCGGCGGTGGCAGCGGCGGCGGCGATGGTGGAGCTTGACAGCAGCGAGACCCAGCCGCTGCCCTCAACGTCGGACAGGCACAGCAGCCAGCCCGTGGCGCTTGTGCCGATGACCGCGCCGAGAATGACGGAGACCGCCTGCTTGAGATTCATCATGCCGGAGTTGACAAAGCCGACGACCATGACGGACGTGGCGGAGGAGGACTGTATCACGGCGGTGACGCCGGTGCCGAGGAGTATTCCCTTGAGGGGCGTGTTTGAAAGGCGGTAGAGGATTATCTCCAGCTTGTTTCCCGCCACTTTTTTGAGCCCTTCTCCCATGAGCGCCATGCCGAAAAGGAAAAGCGCTATCCCGCCGAGCAGGGAAATGATTCCCGATAGATTCATATAGCTGTGTCCTCCGTCGTATTCATGCGATGCCGCGCTTGTTTTCCGGTCGCATTTGATTTCTATTATATCATAACATACCCGGCGCGATTTTCAAAGAGTAAAATTGCGGAGATTTACGCAAAAAAGCCGCCGCAAATTTTGCGGCAGCCGCTAATGCAAAAAGTATGCGGTTATAGCTTGTTTTCGCCTATTGCCTTTTCTATTTCAAGCACAATCGCGCTCATCGGAATATCAATGGCGTTGCTGATTCTGTAGAGCGTTTCCAAAGTCGGCTTGCGCTCGCCGCGTTCGATGGCGCTCAAATGCGTCCTGCCGATGTCTGCCAGCCCGCTGAGTACCTCCTGCGTAATACCCTTTTCCGTCCGCAAGCGCGCAATTACCCTCCCGACAAGGCAGGGATCCAATTGGTTTTGGCTCATAGTTACACCCCTGCTTGAATGTAGTATATTTATTTCAATGCTTTGAACACATTTGTTGACATTTGAATACTTATGTGTTAATCTCGAATCAGATTTATCGGAATGAATGAATAAAGGGGGATAGATTGCGATGAATCATTTGTAATATTGATGCAGTTTCACCATTGTGAGCGAGCGTACCCACATGTCCGTAATTGATAATAAAAACAATTGACATCGGAGGTATAGTTATGTTTGAAAATTCAGGAGGAAACATCAAGAGTTTTGCAAAATTTTTATTCTGGTTATCGGTCATAATATCGGTTATACTTTTTATTGGTACCATAATCTATGTACCCGAGGGAACGTTCTTATATATCATTATTCTCATGGTTTTTTTGCTGGCTTCCTACATTATTTGCTATATACTTACCGGTTTCGGCGAGCTGGTGCAAAACAGCAAGGAAATAAAAGACGCATTAAAATCGGACGCATTCAAAGAAAAAATGCAGGATAAATAAGAATATTAAAACTGTTGTTTACACAGCGTGGGGCGTGGGCTCCGCGCTGTTTTTTTGATGCCGGCAATCGCAAACTGCATTGCGAATACGCAAAAGAGGGGAAGCGAAATTATCCGCTTCCCCTCAATATGCTTTATTCTGTTTCGTTTACTTGCCGAAGTATCTCTTGAGAAGTCCGGCGAAGGCTTTGCCGTGGCGGGCCTCATCGCGCGCCATTTCGTGCACGGTGTCGTGGATCGCGTCGAGATTGTACTGCTTGGCGAGCTTTGCAAGCTCCGTCTTGCCGGCGGTCGCGCCGTTCTCGGCCTCAACGCGCATTTCGAGATTCTTCTTCGTGGAGTCGGTCACGACATCGCCGAGGAGCTCGGCAAACTTCGCGGCGTGCTCGGCTTCCTCAAGGCCTGCCTTTTCCCAATACAGGCCGATTTCGGGATAGCCTTCGCGGTGGGCGACACGCGCCATGGCCAGATACATGCCGACTTCGGTGCACTCGCCGATGAAATTCGCGTTCAGGCCTTCGATAATCGCCTTCTGCGCATCCTCGGGAACATCCGCGCCGAACTTTTTGCCGATGCCGACAACATGCTCCGCCGCCCAGGGCATATCGCTCTTCTGCTCGGTAAACTTGGAGCCGGGGACTTTGCACTGCGGGCAAAACTCGGGGGGAGTATCGCCTTCATGAACATAACCGCATACGGGGCAAACCCATTTTTTCATAATAAAATCCTCCATACTTTTGATAAATTCTATAATTCCTATAACTTTTTATATATTTTCGTTGCCGGAGCGGGGGATTCGCGCCCATCCCGTTTCGGCAATAAAAACCGATTACTTTTCTCTGTCGGGGAGCTTTTTTCTGCACTCGCCGCACAGACCTTTTATCGTCAGCAGGAACGACTGCGCCGAGCAGTCAAACCGGCGCTCGATATCCGCTAAAAGCTTCTCCGTGTCCTCGTCAAGCTCGATATCCGAGACGCGGTGACAGCGGGAGCAGACAAAGTGCGCGTGCGGATCGAGCCGCGCGTCATACCGCTCCTGCCCGTCCACAGTGCCGACTCTGAACACAAGCCCCTCTTCCTCAAGCACCGCGAGATTGCGGTATACCGTGCCGAGGCTGATCTCCGGATAATCCGCCTTGAGGCGGTTGTAGACCGTTTCGGCGGCGGGATGCCCCGTGTCCGCGCAGAGCAGGTCATATATGGCTTTTCTCTTTTTGCTGGTAATATGCCGACCGTCCATATCTTCTCCAAACTAAGAATAAGAATAATTCTTATTGTTGAAATTAATATACCATACCGCTGTGGATTTGTAAAGGGGGTTTTTATTATTTTTTTCAAAAGTTTCCTGTGATACGTCCTTTAAAGGCTCCCTTGTGTAAAAATAAGCAAGTGGCCTCATGCCTCCCCTGAAAGGGGAGGTGGGTCGGCATAGCCGACTCGGAGGGGTCACGGACAGTGTAAAGTTACCGAGAAATGAGGAATCAGCGGGGCAACCCCTCTGCTATGCATAAGTGCGCATTAGCCAAATCGAAGATTCGGATGCTTACTTATCAGGGGAGCCATGATATAATCCATCGCGACAGCGACATCAAATCTTTACTCTTCACTCAGA
>CAVHIP010000054.1:0-14200 GCA_963636125.1 Oscillospiraceae bacterium
CCTCGTCTTCAAACATCAGCCGCACATTCTGGTTTACATAACTTTTTAATTCTTTGATTTTAGTTTTAATTTTTTTGAGGTCTCGATGACCTCTTCGCTTGCTTTCTTCGGATGCCGACTTCTCGGCATGACTTTGCGCCAATTTTGCCGATGCAGCACAAAATATATCTGGCTGTCTGCGATCGGATGATCCACTTTAGCTTGATATGCTGCTTTGATTTCGCTAATATCGATCATTTCGCCTCTCTCCGCACGAGATTTAAACGGCGCAAGAATTTCCGCTTCTTCTTCAACACTCATATTACGGCGATTTCCGCCATAGTGATTACCGGATATTGCTTCTATGCCGCCATCTCTGTATTTCTGTACTAACGCCGTTATATATACAGGGTGAAACCCTGTTTCTTTTGCCACTTCTGCCGATTTTTTCCCCTTAGCTCTCAGTTCGAGTGCTTTCAATCTTGCTTCTGCACGTTTATTCTTATTTTCTTTCCGGACTGCTTCTATTTCCGCTATTTCTTCGCTGCTAAATTTGTATCTCGATGCCATCTTTATCACCCTATTGTATTTTATCACATCCGTTTCAAAAAGTGAAGAGTTTTATTAAAAAGCAGTATAAATACTTTCCGTATTTTTCTCTATCGGAGCGGCGGCTAAGTTCGCGGTTGACATACATATCCGGCGCCTATATAATGTATATAATGATAACAGAATACCGGAATGATATCAAAATATCGGTTTTGTGAGGTCGCAGGGCATGGTTAAGGAAATTCTGAAGCTGGGAAATCCGGCATTATACGAAAAAAGCGCGAAGGTGACGGAAAACGACCTTATATTGCTCAACGATTGGGTCAACGATCTGCGCGATACGCTTCTCGATTACAGGAAAACATACGGAGCCGGAAGAGCCGTCGCCGCGCCGCAGATAGGCTTACAAAAGAGGCTTATATACATGCTCATGGACAAGGAATATGTGTTCATAAACCCGGTGATTGAATTTCCGGACAAAGAAACCTATGAGGTCATGGACGACTGTATGTCTTTTCCGGGATTATGCGTCAAGGTGAAAAGGCACAAAAGAATAATAATCTCCTATCTTGACGGCAACATGCAGGATCGCAAAATGAGATTTGAGGGGGATTATTCGGAGCTTTTGCAGCATGAATATGACCATCTCGACGGGATACTTGCGACAATGCGCGCGATAGACGACAAAGCATTCTATATGATGCAGATGAAAAGAGAATTCTAAGATAATAAAAAACAATAAACGGATAATATAATATAATAAAGAAAGGAACCGAAAAATGAAATTGCTGATGAGCGGCAACGAGGCCATTGCACTGGGCGCTTACGAAGCCGGCGTAAAGGTCTGTTCCGCGTATCCCGGCACACCGAGCACGGAGATTTTCGAAAATCTGCCGAAATACAAGGATACCCTGTATTGCGAATGGGCGCCGAATGAGAAGGTCGCGACGGAGGTCGCATACGGCGCGAGCATCGCGGGCGTACGCTCTCTTACGGCGATGAAGCACGTCGGCATGAACGTCGCCGCGGACCCGATTTTCACTGCAGCATACAGCGGCGTAGGGGGCGGGTTTGTCATCGTGGTTGCGGACGATCCGAGTCTGCATTCCTCGCAGAACGAGCAGGACAACCGCTGGTACGCAAAGCACGCGAAAATCGCCATGGTCGAGCCGTCGGATTCTCAGGAGTGCAAGGATTACGTGAAATACGCATGCGAGATTTCAGAAAAATTCGACATGCCGGTGATGCTGCGCATCGTCACGCGAATAGCGCACTCGAAAAGTCTTGTAGAGCCGGGCGAGCGTACCGAAAAAGCACTGCTTCCCTATCAACGCAACGGCGCAAAATATATCTGCAATCCAGGCAACTCATACAGGAGCCGCGCAAAACTTGAAAAAAACCTTGCGGAGCTTGAAAAATATTCGAACAACTGCCCGCTCAATTTTGCGGAAATGAACGGCGGCAAAATCGGCGTTATCTCCTCAAGCGCGGCATATCTCTACGCGAAGGAGGTTTTCCCGAAGGACGCGTCATTCCTGAAGCTCGGTCTCACATTCCCGATGCCCCTGGAGCTGATACGCGAGTTCGCTTCAAAGGTCGAAAAGCTCTATGTAATCGAGGAGCTTGACGGATATATGGAGGAACAGATAAAAGCCGCGGGAATAGATTGCATCGGCAAGGAGCTTGTGCCGAACATGTACGAGCTTAATCCGCAGATTCTGGAGGAGGCCGTTTTCGGGAAAAAGGCGGCCAAGGTCGATGTAGGCGTAAAGGCGGTTTCGCGGCCTCCCGCGCTTTGCCCGGGCTGTCCGCACAGAGGCTTCTTCTATTGCATAGGCAAGAGGAAGGACTGCGTTGTCACGGGCGATATCGGCTGTTATACTCTCGGCGGCTCCGCACCGCTCAACGCGGTTGACACGGTCGTTTGCATGGGCGGCGGCTTCAGCGTCGGCGCGGGCATGGCAAAAGCCTTCAAGGCGGCCGGAGTTAAGAAAACCGTCTTCGGCGTTGTGGGTGACTCAACCTTCTTCCACAGTGGGATGACAGGCGCGGCGGAGATAGTTTATAACGACGCGGACATGATCCCCGTTGTTCTCGACAACCATATCACCGGCATGACGGGGCATCAGGACAACCCCGGCAGCGGCTACAACCTTATGGGAGAAATGGCCGCGGCGCTGAAAATAGAGGATATTCTCCGCGCATACGGATTTGAGAACATCATCATAGTCGACCCGCAGGATCTCAAGGCGATGAACAAAGCTCTCGACGACGCAATCGAGAGCGAAAAGCGCGCCGCGATAATAGTGCGCCGCCCGTGCCTGCTGATAAAACGGGAAAAATTCGAAAAGAAGCTGTGCGCTGTTGACACCTCAAAATGCATAGGGTGCAAAAAGTGCCTCGGCGTAGGATGCCCCGCTATAATGATAAAGGATACGAAATCCTATATAGACGCATCGCTGTGCGTGGGCTGTACCGTGTGCGCGCAGGTCTGCCCCGTCGGCGCAATCTCACGCAAGGAGGGCTGAGAGATGGAAACAAAATCTGTTATTCTCGTCGGCGTAGGCGGTCAGGGCGCGATACTGACCGCGAAGGTGCTTGTAAACGGACTCATGCAGGCAGGATACGATGTCAAGATGAGCGAGGTTCACGGCATGTCACAGCGCGGAGGAAGCGTATCCACGCAGGTTCGCTTCGGCGACAAGGTCTACTCCCCTCTCATAGGCGCAGGAGCCGCGGACGTTATGGTCGCCTTTGAAAAAATGGAAGCGGTGAGATATTCGGAATTTCTAAAAAGCGATGGCGTGGCGGTAATAAACGATTATGAAATGGCATCCGCGACAACTGCCGCAGGTCTCGCGGAATATCCGGAGGGCTGCCTTGAGGCGATGGAGAAAAGCTTCAAATGCTTCTCCATCCGCGCGGATGAAATCGCAAAGCAGGTCGGCAGCGAAAAGTGCATGAACATAGTTTTGTTCGGCGCGCTCACAAAGGCGCTTGATCTGCCCGACATTGATTGGGAGGAAATTATCCGCGCGACAGTCCCGGCGAAATTTATCGAGCTGAACATTGCCGCATACCGCGCCGGACGCGACGCAATTATCGGGTGAAAGGGACATAGTGCAGAATTAATATGTACCACGAAAGGATAAAAGCGATGAATAATCATGAAAGCAACAAATATCGCGGTCTGTTAATCGCAATTTGCGCAGCCATAATCACCGCTGTAATTTTCTTTGCGGTCACATTGGTGATAATCCCGAACAGCAATTACAAAGCCGCCGTTAAGCTTATGGAAAGCGGCAAATACGAAGAAGCAATCGCGGCGTTCGAAGCGCTGGATGACTACAAGGACAGTGCGGATAAGATAGAGGAATGCAATGCGGCTATTCTTGAAAATGACTATAATAACGCCACCGCCCTGATGGATGAAGGCAAGTATGAGGAGGCGATTTCCGCTTTTGAAGCACTGAACAGTTATAAAGACAGCGCAGATAGAATTACAGAATGCAGCTATGGAATAGCGGTTGATTTGAAGAACGCCGGCAAGTATGAAGAAGCAATTGCGGCATTTGAAGCGTTGAACGGATATAATGACAGCACAGCGCTGATTGAAAAGTGCGAGCAGCTTATTCTTCTTGCGAACGCCCGAGTCGGAGATTATATATATTTCGGCTCATATGAGCAGGACAACAGTGCATTCAACGGCAAAGAAGATATAGAATGGCTTGTGCTTGATAGATATGACAATATGCTATTTATTATCAGCAAATATGCTTTGGATGCAAAACCATACAATGAGAACGGCGGTAATCTTACATGGGAGAAATGCACTCTTCGCAGCTGGCTGAATAATGACTTTTACAATACAGCTTTCAGTGAGGAAGACAAACTATTGATTGTTCAGGCAAATATAACCGACGACAAAAACGGCACCATTTCCGATGCAGGCACAACAGACAATGTATTTCTGCTGAGCATTCCGGAAGCCGAAAAATATTTTTCGGCTGACAATGAACGTCAATGCATACCAACTGATTACGCGATCGCGCAGGGAGCATATACAAACTCTCAATATATCGTAGATGGTAAACCCGCCTGTTGGTGGTGGCTCAGGTCACCAAGCTCCCATTGGATTCACGCTGCCCTTATCGACTATCATGGTTTAATCGATTCCAATCGAGTTTTTTATGGCACTGAGGCACTAAACGGCGGCAATGACTGTGTTCGCCCAGCTTTGTGGATAAATGTCGGCGCGTAGGAATCGACGCATATACATCAAGGACTCTAACCTGTATCATCAGGCAGAGTCCTTGTTTCATTATATCATCTTGGTAGCTTTTTCAAGCCAAAGTTTTTCATCCGTAGTGAGATACGGTGAAAGGGTCTCTCTCACTTCCGCGTGATAATCGTTGAGGAGCTTTTTTTCAGTTTCGTCCAAAAGGGTGATGTCAAGCCCGTCCGTGTCAAATGGAACAAGCGTGAGATTTTCAAAGCCGAGGAATCGACCGTACTCGGTATTTTCCTTTTCGACGCACAGCACAAGATTTTCATGGCGAACGCCGAATTTGCCGGGCGCGTAATATCCGGGCTCGTTGGATGTGATCATCCCCGGTTCAAACGGCACCGCCTTATTCGGGCTATTCCAATGCACGCGCTGGGGGCCTTCATGCACCGACAGGACAAAGCCGACACCGTGCCCCGTGCCGTGATTATAATCGAGGCCGTTTTCCCACAGAGGCTCCCGAGCAAGGCAGTCCACCGCTCCCCCGCCGCAGCCGTATCTGAATTTCGCGTTGCCCAGGCGGAGATGACCCTTTAAAACCTGAGTGAAGGCGCGGCGCTCCTCATCAGTCAGATCACCCAAAACGACGGTACGGGTAATATCCGTCGTACCAAAGGCGTAATGCGCGCCGGAATCTATAAGGCAAAGCCCGCGCGGAAGAATTTCACAGTCGGTTTCCTCGGTCGGGGTATAGTGAACAATCGCGCCGTGAGCGCCGTAGGCCATTATTGTTTCAAAGCTCTCTTCAATAAAACCATCCTGCGCTTTTCTGAATTCAAGCAGCTTTTCGGCGGCGGAAAGTTCCGTTATTTTCTCATTCCCAACATGGGTTTTGAGCCAGAAGATAAACTTAGCGCAGGCAACGCCGTCAAGAACATGGGCTTTGCGCATTCCGTCCTGCTCCGCGCCGGATTTTACCGCTTTCATAAGCTCAATGGGGGACGGTTTTTTTATTATCGTTTTTGCCTTCTCAAGGCATTGAACGAGAGCGAAATTTGTTCTTGATGGGTCGACCCATACGCGCTTTCCGACGCTTTCGAGCTTAGCTTCCGCGTAAACATCGGAATACGGCTTAAGAATAATATTATCATCCGAAAGAGATTTTTTTATCTCGGCATCAAAGATATTCTCGTTTGCAAAAAGCTCGGCTTTTTCGGCGGAAATGAGCATGAAGGAAAGGAAAACAGGCGTGCAGGCAACATCGTTTCCGCGAAGTCCGAGAAGCCAGGCGATCTCTTCGGGCGAAGCGACAAGAAGGAGATCACAGTTTTCTTTTTTTAATGCGGCTCTTACGCGGTCAAGCTTTTCGCGGCGGCTGCCGGCATATTTTTTATCAAGCTCCCAGACCTTTTCCGCAGAAAGGGCGGGTCTGTCTTTCCATATTTTGCCGACAAGATCCACATCGGAGCAGAATTTGATATTTTTATTTTTCAGCGAGGCCGAGAACTTATCGGCAAGGGCGGAGTTGACAACGCGCCCGTCAAAGCCGAGTTTGGAATTTTCTTCAAGGTTTGACATAAGGAAGCCCGTAATCGTCGGTACACCCGCCTCCCCCGCTTTCATCAGCGTTATGCCCGAGTCCTCAAGCTGCTCTGCGGCCTGCAGGAAATATCTGCCGTCCGTCCAGAGATAAGCGCCGGCGCGCATAACAAGAAGAGTGCCGGCGGAGCCGGTAAAGCCGGACATAAATTCCCTCGCTTTGAAAT
This sequence comes from Oscillospiraceae bacterium, assembly GCA_963636125.1. Taxonomy (GTDB): domain Bacteria; phylum Bacillota; class Clostridia; order Oscillospirales; family Oscillospiraceae; genus Limivicinus. The sequence continues at coordinate 6,520 of CAVHIP010000054.1, forward strand.
ATTCGCCGACATATTCGCCGCCGTGAAAGTCCTCGCTCGGGACAATATAGGCGGCTAATCCGCGTTCATCCATAAGGCGCCGAAGCGCAGACAATTTTTCAGATACGTTCATTTTCCCTCCGTCACGATGTTTCAGTAAATTGCGATAATCGCAATTTTATCGGTAAAATATTATGTCTACTTGCTTATGTCCACTTGTTTCTGTATACTAATTTCTGTCTACTTTTTATGTTTATTTAATTATGTTTTGTTAGTTATGTTTCCTATTTTCCGTAAACTTATTTATGTAGACTATTTTATTTGAATTTATTTATGTTATCCACGTTATGTTAATAATGTTATGTAACATAAGTCATGTCTTTAAGTTACGTAAATGAGATTATGTAATCCTGATTATGTGTCCTTAATTATGTATGCTTAATTATGTCTATAATATTCCGTAAATCAATTACCTACTATCTTTATGCGCCGTTATAAGGATTTGTCAAATTTTCGCACAACATGTTGTTTTTGTCAATCGCCCCCGTGTGTATTTTCTTGAAATCGAAAGTAAAGGCAGCGCCGCGCAATACCTCTGCGGCATCCGGCGGATAATTTATAGAAATATTACAGATGCGTGAAAAAAATTGCGGATTTTCCGCGGAAAGAATGATATAATAGAAAGGTATATATAATTTCAAAATGAACTGTCAGAGATTTACGGAGGGGAGGGTAAGGTCTTGAAGCCACCGAAGAAAAAAATCAAAAATATCTTGGCGGCGGCAGCTGTTTGTTTGCTGTTTACAGAACTGTGTCTCCCCTCTTGCTCATACGCTTTAACCGGCGGTTACAGGTGCGGATATGACGAGGAACATACTCATTCAGAAAGCTGTTATGATACCGCGCTTATATGCGGGAAGGAAGAGCATTTCCCTCTGTGCGGAATAACACAGGAGCACCTTCACGATTTGAGCTGTATTCAGACAGTCACACATTTGGCATGTCAATATGCCGATAATGTCTATGAGCAGCTGTTCTATGATGAAGAAAGCGATATTATCTACGGTTCGGAGGAGCATGTCCATTCGGAGGACTGCTATGTTTCCGAAAAAAAGCTCGCATGCGGATTGGAAGAGCATATGCACGGCAGCGAGTGCCGCACGAAGGATGAGAACGGCAACGCGCTTGAAATACATGTTCATACGCAGGAATGTTGGCAAAAGCAATGTACCTGCGGCAAAAAAGAGCACAAACACGATCCTGTTCTTTGTATGTTCGCTTCCTTTGACGGGGTAGAAAATGCGGCCGTGTGGGAAAGCACAATCCCATTCAACAAGCTTACCGGCGATTGGGGTGAGGATGTTCTCACAGTCGCGGCATCTCAGATAGGATACATGGAAAATTATAATAATTCGGTTATTGCGGAAGACGGGAAAACGAGACTCGGATATACACGATACGGACACTGGTTCGGCTATCCTTACGGGGATTGGTGCGCAATGTTCGGAGCGTTCTGCCTGAACTATGCAGGCGTACCCACGGATGCCGTTCCCTACGCCGCCGGTGTCGAAACCTGGATTCAAATGCTCAGGGAAAAGGATATGCTGGAAGGCGCATATTCGTATGCGCCCAAGCCCGGAGATCTTATCTTTATTGCCGATGACGGAGCGATACCAAACCATATGGGCATAGTAAGCTCTTACGCATCGACAGGCGACAGCACGGGACTTGCGCAAATTATTCAGGGCAACAAAGACGACGCGGTAAAAACCGTTGAGCTTGCCGTTCCCCACTGGACGGTGGTGGGTTATGTTGATATGGAAAAGGCTCATGACAAATGGCTCGGTATTTACGAGGTTGAGGTCCGGTGCGGAGAAGATATAGCAACACTGAAATACCTGCCCGACACCAATATTAATGAAATCAATATAACGGCGCAGCAGCTTTCAACAGATTCAAACTTATATAAAAGAGCCTTGAAAACCGCCGCTAGATATATAAATAAGCTTGATTCGGAAGCCGATACTTCCGACATAAGAATATACGAATTATCGGGCGAAGAACACGGCAGCGAAGTCAAGATATTTGTGCCGGATAAAGTTGCTTTTGATTCCGACAGCTCAAGCAAGACTGCCGTAAGCTTCAAGACATCGGGCAAAGTGTTTTTAGCGATATGCGGATGATTCGTCCGTTCATCTGCGGCACTTAAGGCTACACAGCACAATACGTCTGCGGCATTCTACGGACAAGCAAAAAAGCATCGCTTGCTTTGGCAACCGACGCAAATTTTACGAAAACGTAAACGGGCGTAAAAAGCCTTGCGTATAAGCGCCGTTGGGGATATAATGCTTTAACAAGGCATTCCACGGAGGAATTATGAAATCTGCTTTAAAAAAACATTTTGCTTTCATACTTGCGCTCGTTTTGATAGGCGCGGTATGTCTGTTCTTTGCCAATCGCAAAGAGGGGCTGTTCATCGATGAGGTTTATACATACGGACTTTCAAACAGCTATTACGCGCCCTTCGTGGACGATCTGAAGGACGACAATCTGATAGATAAGGTAATCACAAGAGAGGAACTGTTTGAATATCTCACAGTAGACGAAGTCGACAGCTTCAGCGCGGACTCTGTTTATTATAATCAGACGCAGGATGTTCATCCGCCGCTCTATTACTGGCTGTTTAACTTTGCTTCAAGTCTCAACAGCGGTAATTTCAGCCTATGGACCGGGCTTGTACTGGATTTGATCATTTATCTTTTAACTCTGATTGTACTGTACCTGCTTGTTCTGAAGCTTTTCAAAAGCCGCGATATCGCTGTCGCCACGGTTTTGCTGTACGGACTCAGCAGCATAGGGCTGTCTACAATGATCATGATACGAATGTATGTCCTTCTCACGCTTGAGACAGTACTTCTCGCGTATCTTATCACATGCCTTATGCGCGGCAAGAAAACATGGCATTATCCCGCTGTGGCAATTACCGTGTTTGCCGGTATGATGACGCAGTATTATTATGTTTTTTATGCATTTTTCGTTTGTCTGGCTTTTGATATATATCTCCTGATAAAGAAGAGATACCGCGAACTTGTAATGTTTTCCTTGGCCGCCGTTTGCGGCGTGCTTTGTCTGCTTCCGGTATTTCCGGCATTTATCAAACAGCTCACAGCAGATGCGCTTGTCTCGGGCGGAAGCGCGGTTGATAATCTGACAAGGTTCGGACAGTACGCGCAGAGAATCACGTATTTCATGAAGGAATGCGGCCATAGGATGAGGGCGATAATATATTCGTCCGTCTGCTTCGCCGTTTTGTGCGTTGTCTTCTGCAAAAAGCTGTCCGCCGCAGTAAAAGAAAAGCATGCCGATTTTGAATCGCTTATTCATTTTGATTCGCTTATTCTTATTATTCCGGCGATAGTGACATTTCTTGTCGTTGCCGTCATCTCCCCGGTGACGGAATCAAGATATATATACAACATAGTTCCGATGCTTACCCTCACTGCCGGCTTTCTTATGTATCTCGCGGAAAAATCCATCGGGAATTTCAAATATGATTCTGCGATAAAAAAAGGTATTTTGCTTGTCATTGCGTGCGTGGCTCTGTGGTGCGCGAGATGTGTTCCGCCGGATTATCTCTATGACGAATACAGCGATTACGATGAGCTTCTCTCCGCGCATAAATCGGCGCCATGTGTCTACATCGACAACAATTACAGCTCCCCTCTCACCTACGATATGCTCCAACTGATGATATTTGACGATCTGATTGTAACGAACAACACTTCCTCCGAGGCAATGCTCAATTATATCGGAGATGCTCGGGAGACTGTGGTGTTCATAGATATCAGCAAAGATTGGGCGAGCGGCTATAATTCGGAAGAAGTGCTTGAGCAGCTGCGGCTCAGCACCGGATATACGGTAATAACGCCGCTGTATTGCAACGGTTTTTCCGATGTTTACCTTTTGAGCGAATGAAAAGGAGATAAATATGTTATCTGTTATTCTGCCCTCCTATAATGAGGAAAAAATGATTTTAACGGCGGCAGAAACAATTGCCGACATATTAAAAAAAGAGAACATAGATTACGAGCTTGTTTTTGTCGACGACGGCTCCAAGGACGCGACGTGGGAAAACATCACGCTCGCAAATGAGAAAGATCCCAATGTTACAGGCGTGCATTTCAGCCGCAATTTCGGCAAAGAAGCGGCAATGTTCGCAGGACTTGAAAAAGCAGGCGGCGATTGCTGTGTTGTTATGGACTGTGACCTTCAGCATCCGCCGGAGAAAATAGTTGAAATGTACAGGCTATGGGAACAGGGCTATGAGGTTGTTGAAGGGATAAAAGAAGACAGAGGCGAAGAAAGCGGTTTTCACAAATTTGCCGCAAACAGCTTTTATTCGCTTATAAGCAAAGCTGTCGGTATGGATATGTCGTCCTCATCAGACTTCAAGCTTTTAGACAGGAAGGTCGTGGATACGCTCAACGCAATGCCGGAGAGAAACGTATTCTTCCGCGCGCTGTCATTTTGGGTCGGGTATAAAAAAAGCTCTGTTTACTACTGTGTGCGCGAACGTACCGAGGGCGAGAGCAAGTGGTCAACAAAATCTCTTATCAAGTATGCGATAACGAATATCGGCTCTTTCTCCTCCGCGCCGCTGCATCTCATTACCGGGCTTGGCGTAGCGATGCTCATAATATCGGTCGTTTTCGGCATAATTTCCCTTGTTCAAAAGCTGACGGGACAGGCCGTCGCCGGTTTTACCACGGTAATTCTTCTCCTGCTGTTTTCAAGCAGCGTGGTCATGATAAGCCTTGGGATAATCGGGTATTACATTGCCCGCATTTATGAAGAGATTAAGGGCAGACCGCGCTATATAATTTCCGGCATGATCGGAGGAAAGAAATGAGAAAGTTAATACTGACAATACTCGAATTTTTTAAGAAGCATTGCAAAGAAGGCGGAAAGCTTGAGGCGTTCTTCCAATTCTGGATCGATAAAATCGAGATAGTAGTATATCTTGTCGTCGGCGTACTGACAACGATTGTTTCCTGGGCGGCAAAATTTGCTTTTAATTTTATTTTTTACGCTGGCACGGCTCATCCGACCGCAGTTCAGAATTTCATTCTCAGCGCCGTGAACTGGACGGCAGGCGTTGCATTCGCTTACCCTACAAACAGAGCGTGGGTGTTCGAGAGCAAAGATACAAAAATTTTTGCGGAGTGTGCAAAGTTCGTACTCTCAAGAGTATCCACGCTTGTGCTTGATATTGTTGTAATGCAGGTTCTGGGCGCTCTCGGCATGAATCTTTACGCCGCCACATTAATTTCCGCAGTGCTCGTTATTATAGGAAATTACGTATTCAGCAAACTGTTTGTTTTTAACAAGAAAAAAACGGAAGAATAATTCCGTTTTTCAGAGGACGTATAAATGCATCAAAAAAAGAAAAATCGCGGCGTTACTACGGTGGTTTACATAATATTAGCTGCTGCGCTTGTAATCGGAACGGCGCTTATATTTTATTTTTTATGGGAACAAGCGCCGGATGTTGCGGGAACCAAGGATAAAAAAACGCAGGTAATTGCCGATGCGGCAACGACAGACGAAGCAGAGCCCGCTCCATCGTCCGAGGCAACGCCCGAGCCCACCCCCGAGCCTACTCCGGAACAGGTTCAGGAAATTGCTCCCACCACCGGCAGGCAGGACGGTGTTTACACCATATTGTTGGTAGGCGAAGACCAAAGCTCCGGAAATACCGACACAATACTTGTCGGCAAAATTGACACGAACGCTCATAAGATGGACTTTGTCAGCATACCGAGAGATACGCTGCTGAACATGGACGGAGACATGCGCAAAATCAACTGTATCTATTATAAGGCCAGGGAACGAGGCGCCGATGCCGCGCAGGAGTTGAAAGACAAAGTAACAGAGCTCATCGGTTTTGAAGTGGACTGTTACGCTGTCATCAATCTGCAGGTATTCATGGACGTTGTGGACGCCATAGGCGGTGTGGATTACACAGTGCAGCAGGACATCTGGATGGATGACGCGGGGCAGAATCTATTCACATACCTGCCTCAGGGGGAAATGCACCTTAACGGTTACCAGGCCATGTGCCTTGTGCGTTATCGCGCCGGTTACACCGATGCGGACCTCGGAAGGATTGAAGTTCAGCACGATTTTTTGAAAACTGTAGCAAAGCAGATGATCTCACTCGGGAATATCCCCAATCTCGCGAAAGTAGTCAATATTCTGACGGAAAATGTCGATACCGATCTTACCGCTGCAAATATGGCTTATTTTGCCAGACAGGCTCTTATGTGCAGCGAAGAGAACATAAACTTCTATACCGTCCCTACGGTTGGAAAGACTCTCGGCGAAGGATACAGTTATGCCGTAATTTTAGTATATCAGTGGGTTCCGATGATAAATGATTACCTCAATCCGTACAGCGAAGAAATCACGATGAACAACATCAATGTAATGTTTAACGATTACTTCGGAATCGGCTGTACGGGAGAAATAAGAGGCGGCTGGTATTATGTCGGTCTTGCGGAAGCGGAAATGCAGGCTGCGGCAAATCAATACGGATGATAATCAAAACAGATGTGCAAAAAAAACGCTGCGCAAACCACCTGCAAAATCCGGTCGGTAATTTATGTCATCTGCTTGCGGCATATGGTATAGGCTGATAGGCTAAACTTTATTTGCTTTTTCGCTGACAGCCGCAAAACAACAGGAGGCTTTTTATGGATTTCAGACAGCTTGGAAATTTCGTGGAAGTCTGCGAGCAGATGAGCTTTACAAAAGCCGCGAACAATTTATATATAAGTCAGCAGGGTGTCAGCAAAAGCATAAAATCTCTTGAGGACGAGCTTGAAGTGAAGCTGTTCTTTCGGACAAGCTCTTCCCTCTCACTGACAAACTTCGGCACGATTCTTCTTTCTTATGCGAAAGAGCTTGTAAAAAACTACTCTGAAGTTCTCACGAAAATAAACGACGAAAAAAACCGCAATAAAGACGTTATTAGGATTGGTTTTGCCAACGGTATCGCTAATTTTTCCCTGATGGACTCGTCGAGGATTATTTGAAAGCATATCCCCGCGACAAAAATTTCGATCAAAGAATACAGCGATACAGACGTTGATGAAGCGTTAATAAACGGAGAAATAGACATCGGCTTCTGCGTTTCTCCCGTTGACGGCAAAAAGCTGAAAATACAGCATACGCGCAGCATGAATCTCTATTTTATGTTAAGTGACAAGCACCCGTTGGCCGATGAGACTTCTATTGACCTGCGGCAGCTTAAAAATGATTGTTTCATAGCAATGGGTGACGGTGGCAAAGGACATTCAAGTTTTCTTGATCGCTGCCGAAAAGCGGGGTTTTTCCCAAATATTAATGTTGCAGTAACCGATACAAAGCTGTTAATGAATCTCTGCCGTCAAAATGTAGGCATAGGAATATATGCCGGAGACAAATCGATTAAGCTTCCCGGCTTGAAAATAATTCCGGATAAGCTGCATGTATGGAGATATTCTATAAAAGCAAAGTCAACTGATGCGCTCACGACTGATACTCCGCAGTCTGCTCACGGGAATATCTGAAATCAGATGTTCCCGTGAGTTTTTGCTTTTCATACTAATATTTCATTAAAATCTTCAATTTTAATGAAATCTTTTGAAGCCTGTAAGAGCCG
>CAVHIP010000055.1:0-14089 GCA_963636125.1 Oscillospiraceae bacterium
AGAGCCGCGCTGAAGCGCGGTTAGGCTTCAAAAGGCGTCCGCCGACGGCATAAGTGCGCGTTTGCCAAATCAAAGATTTGGACGCTTACTTATCATACGAAAACTACGCCGCTGCGGCGGCTATTAAAACATTTAATTGCCATTAAATGTTTTAATCAGTTTTCAGTATGAGAATCGTCTGATCTAAAACACAAAATTCCTGCACCCATTCGAGTGCAGGAATTTTTGATTGCAATTGCGCATAATGCCGGGCTGTTTCAAATTTCCGGCATCAGGCATATAAAATCAGAGCGATTGCTTCGATGGTCTCGCTGCCGGTATTTAAGAGACTGTGTCCCTCGCCGTCACCTACGCACGTGACATCTCCTGCGTGAATCTTGACGATCTTGCCGTTGTCACTGTATTCGCCCTCACCTTTGAGGATATAATATATCTCGCCGTCGCCGTGGTGCACATGCCAACCGACTGCCGCGCCCGGCTCAAGGAATATGTGGTTGAAGAGGCGGCCTTTGCCGAACATTTCTTCGGGCGTATTGAGTATCTTATGCATCTCCGCTTCGCCCGGACCGTTGAAAAGGCATGCGCGGGCGACAATTCTTTCATCATTGCGTCTGACAAAACTCATTTTATTATCTCCTTTATGCGTTACATACCAAGCTCTTCATCGATTATTACAACTTCCGTCTCCATGCCCATCATGGGCGCCCATTGGACCGTCAGCGCGTTGCAGATACGTTCCTTTGAGCGGCAGTCATGGCACTTCCCATCAATCTGGCAGGGCGTTTTCTTGCCGAAGCGGGCGCAGTTCTGAATCGCGGCAACATTGCGTGCGCGGTAAAGCGCGGAGTTAAAATCCGGGCAGATTTTGTTCGTTCCGATAATAATATACACTTTTTTGTGCCCGAAAACCTGACCTGCGATGCGGTTGCCCGCGCCGTCAATGTTCAAAAGCTCTCCCGTTTCGCTGACCGCGTTTGCGCTGCAGATAAATATATCCGCGCTGTTTTCGTTTTTCCGCACATCGGGGCTGCTGTCCTTCCAGTGCCAGTAAACTGTGTTGTTTTCGCAAAGCATGTCGTACAGACCGAGCTGATCCGCGGTTTTGCATCCGCCAATGCCGACTGTAACGTCATTCACCGCGCCGCAGATATAATCGCGCGCCTGTTTGCCGTCCGGAAAATGCGAAACGGCAAATCCTCGCTCCTTAAGATTCTTTATGGTTTTTTCGATATCCATGGTATTCCTCCGTATTATTCTGATTATTACAATTATATCCGAGGCAAAATCCGCCGTCAAGGCTTTAATGCTTTTAATAAGGAAATATCTTGACAAACAGGCATCTTGTGGTAAACTGATTAAAGTTAAATGGCTGTGACGAAAATAGTCGGATAGCAGGCGCTTCAGAGAGAAATCGTTTGGTGCGAGATTTCGCGTTCTGTCCCGACAGCCGTTTCCGAGCCGGATCGGGATGACCGATACGTCAGTCCGCGTTAAGGACAGCTTGAGATTTCGCATTAGGCGAAAATCAGGGTGGTACCGCGAATTATCCTTCGCCCCTGTATAGTTGGGACGGAGGTGTATTTTTTTTTGGAGGAAAAAATGGAAAAATTCGGTCTTAATCAGCTTCGCGAGATGTTTTTGAGCTTTTTTGAGAGCAAAGGGCATCTTCGTCTGCCCAGCTTCTCCCTCATACCGCAGAACGATGCGTCTCTTCTTTTGATAAACTCCGGCATGGCGCCGATGAAGCCCTATTTCAAGGGCGAGCAGGAGCCGCCTCGCCACAGAGTGTGCACCTGCCAGAAGTGCATCCGCACCGGCGATATCGAGAATATCGGCAAAACCGCGCGTCACGGCACATATTTTGAGATGCTCGGCAATTTCTCCTTCGGCGATTACTTCAAGCATGAAGCCATCGCATGGAGCTGGGAGTTCCTTACCTCTCCCGACTGGGTTGGCATCGATCCCGATCGTCTCTACCCGTCAATCTACGTGGATGATGACGAGGCGTTTAAAATCTGGAACGAGGAAATAGGCATCCCCGCGGAGCGTATATTCCGCTTCGGCAAGGAGGATAACTTCTGGGAACACGGCGCAGGTCCCTGCGGCCCGTGCTCTGAGATATACTATGACCGCGGCGAGCAGTATGGCTGCGGCAAGCCCGGCTGCACCGTCGGCTGCGACTGCGACCGTTATATGGAAGTCTGGAACAACGTCTTCTCGCAGTTCGATAACGACGGGCACAACAATTATACCGAGCTTGCGCAGAAGAATATCGACACCGGCATGGGGCTTGAGCGTCTTGCGGTCGTCTGCCAGGGGGTTGACTCTCTCTTCGATGTTGACACCGTCATGAACATCACCAACAAGGTGAGCGAGCTTACCGGCGCATACTACGGCAAATCTCATAAGATGGATGTGTCTCTGCGTGTTATAACCGACCATATCCGCGCGTCGACCTTTATGATCTGCGACGGCGTTCTTCCTGCCAACGAGGGGCGCGGCTACGTTCTCCGCCGCCTTCTCCGCCGCGCCGCGCGTCATGGCAAGCTTCTCGGCGTGAATGAGCCGTTTCTTTACAAGGTTATCGACACGGTTATCCACGAGAACGAGTGCCAGTACCCCGAGCTTCGCGAGAAAGAGAGCTATATTACCCGCGTTGTAAAAAGCGAGGAGGAAAACTTCGCCAAGACGATAGATTCCGGCATGGAAATATTTAAGGAACTGCTCGCCGAGCACAAGGCAAAGGGCGAGACGGTTTTCTCAGGCGCGGACGCATTCAAACTCTATGATACCTACGGCTTCCCCATAGACCTCACGATAGAGATGTGCGAGGACGAGGGAATGGGCGTTGATGAAGACGGCTTCAAGGCTCTCATGGAGGAGCAGCGCGTTCGCGCGCGCGAAGCGAGAAAGGCCTTGGGCGATCTCGGCTGGGCCGGCATTGACTTCGGCAAGGAAATGCCCGAAACCGTATTTGAAGGTTATGACAAGGATGTCACCGACGGCAAAATTCTCGCCATAGTTGAGGACGGCGAATTTGCCGGAACACTTGGCGAGGGCAAGGAAGCCATAATTGTCCTTGATAAGACCACGATGTATGCGGAAATGGGCGGGCAGGTCGCCGATCACGGCACAATCACCTGCGGCAGCGCGGTGTTTGCCGTCAATGATGTTCAGAAGAACAAGGGCGGCAAGTATATGCACTACGGCGTGCTCACATCGGGTGAGCTCAAGCTGGGTGACAGCGTCACGGTTTCGATTGACACCGAGCGCCGCAAGGCCATCCGCCGCGCGCACAGCGCAACGCATCTCCTGCAGGCGGCGCTTGTCAAGGTGCTGGGCGAGCATGTGCATCAGGCCGGCTCTCTCGTCGAGCCCGATCATCTGAGATTTGACTTCACGCATTTCTCCGCCCTTACGGGAGAGGAGCTCGGCAAAGTCAAAGCGGCGCTTGACGGCATGATACTCGACGGAGACAATATAGAAACGCTCGTTTTGCCGATTGAGGAAGCAAAAAAGCTTGGCGCGACGGCGCTGTTCGGCGAAAAATACGGCGATGTTGTCCGCGTCGTGAAAATGGGCGACAAATCCGTTGAATTCTGCGGCGGCACGCATCTTGATAACACTGCAAAAATCGGCACTGCGGTTATAGTCTCCGAAAGCTCGGTTGCCTCCGGCGTTCGCCGCATCGAGGCTTATACCGGCCTTGAAGCGATCAGATATTATGACAATATCACAAGGCTTGTCGAGGGCGCGGCAGAACGGCTCAAGACGAGACCGAAGGAGCTTATCGGCAAAATAGAGGGCTTTGTCGAAGAGGTGCACACTCTCAAGCAGGCGCTCAACCAAGCGAAGGACAAGCTTATGGCGGGGCAGGCGGAAAACCTTATGCTCAGCGCAAAGGACGTCCAGGGGCTTAAAGTTGTCACACTGACAAACTGCGCGTCGGATGTCGCCGGTCTCCGCAAGATGGGTGACAGAATTCGCGATAAGTATGATAATGTCGTCGCCGTGCTCTCTCTTGTCGATGGTGAAAAAGCGTCCATGCTGGCCGTATGCTGTAAAAATGCGGTTGCGCGCGGCATCAAAGCGGGCGAGCTTATCAAGTTCGTTTCCGCGCAGTGCGGCGGAAGCGGCGGAGGCAAGCCGGAATCCGCAATGGGCGGCTGCAAGGATATTATGAAGCTGGATAACGCGCTTGCCACTGTGGACGAGTACATTATCGAGCATGCAAAAGATTAATCAGCCGAAAGGAGAAAAATATGAACGACTGTCTATTCTGTAAAATTATCAGCGGTGATATTCCGAGCGCCAAGGTTTATGAGGACGAGTATGTCTACGCATTCCGCGACATAAATCCGCAGGCTCCGGTGCATGTGCTTGTTGTGCCGAAAACCCATATTGCCTGCGCCGCGGATATCGACGAGAGCAACTCCGTATACGCCGCCAAGGCGTACGAAGCAATTGCCAAGATAGCGAAGGCCGAAGGTCTTGACAACGGATACCGCGTTATCTGTAACTGCGGCGAAGACGGGGGACAGACCGTGATGCACCTGCATTTTCATATCCTCGGCGGTGTGAAAATGCCTGAAAAGATGATATAAGACATATAATGCCGCAGGCGATTTTCCCCTGCGGCATTATGCGATAAATAGGAGGGAGGAGAAAATAATGCGCATTCTGGCGACGTTTTCGCTTGCACTGTCCGCGGCAGTGTTTGCGGCAAACTATGTTCTGCCGTTAACATTTCTCCTTCCTCTTGCTGTTTTCTTTGCCCTTTCGGGCGCTTTGCTTTTGCTTTTCAGACGCAAATGGCTGAGAGGCGCGGAGCTTGCGCTGTTCGGCCTTGCGGTGGGACTCGGAGTATTTCTTATAAAGTATAATATCGTCACTCTGCCGTGCCGCGCGCTTGACGGGCAGACGGCAACAATTCGCGCCTATCTGCGCGATTACCCGGTTGACTGCGAAAGCTATTATCGCGTTGATGTCAGATTGACGGGCGCCGATCTTCCGCGCGTCAACGCCATACTGTATGTGAACGACGCATCGCTTGCCGACGGTAAGCCCGGGCAGATAATAGAGGCGCAGGCGAAGCTGCATACGGCGGATATACGCTACGGCGAGGAGTATGACCGCTACAACGCCCGCGATATTTTTCTCACTGCGAGCGCCAAGACCGCCTCGTTCACAGGAGAAAAGACAATCGCCGTTTCGACCGTTGCCTCCGAAATACGCGCGCTTGCCGTAAAACAAATTGACAAATTTTATGAAACACGGGAAGCCGCTTTTCTCAAAGCGCTTATATTGGGCGATAAAAGCGATTTGTACGAGGAAACGGAGCTGTACAACGCGCTGAGCGATGCCGGAATAATGCACGCCACTGCGGTTTCCGGCATGCACGTTGCGTTTCTCGTTGGGCTTTTGGCGCTGCTTTTCGGAATGGGAAAAGCGGGCGCGATTGCCTCTATTATCCTTGTTTGGGCATTTGTCCTGATAACAGGCGCGTCTCCTTCGGCTGTCAGAGCGGGATTTATGCAGTCCCTGCTTCTGCTGGCGCCTGTTTTCAGACGGGAAAACGACCCGATGACATCCCTGTCCGCGGTGCTGGCGATGGTGCTTATCAAAAATCCATACGCCGCGTGCAGTCTCAGTCTGCAGCTTTCGTTTGCGGCGATGGCGGGAATGCTCTGCTTCAGCGGGAAAATTTACTCCGCGATGCTCGATGACTGCGGCGATACAGCAAAGAAAATTCTGAAATACCCCGCGGGAATAATTTCCGCCTCCATCGCGGTCACAATATTTACTTTGCCCTTGACGGCAATATATTTTGACTGCGTTTCGCTGCTTGCGGTCGTCACAAACACGTTGACAATGTGGGCGATCTCCTTTTGCTTTTGCGCGGGCTTTGCCGGTGTGCTGCTGTCGTTTGTGTTTGCGCCCATAGGGAAAATCGTGGCGATAGCCGTATCCCTCGCGGAAAAATATATTTTCTCGGTTGTTGGGTTTATTTCGGACATTCCGTTTGCGGTTGTGTATCTTCCCGATAAGATAATGACCGTATGGATCGTGGCGGCGTTTGTTGTCGTGGCGATTTTTCTGCTCTCCCGCTTTTCTCCGAGAGCGAAGCTTCTCGCGTCGATTGCATCGGTGGTCGCCCTCCTGCTCACGGTTTACGGCGTTACGGCGCTGTCTTATTCGTCGGATAAATGCAGCTTCTCTGTGGTGGACGTCGGGCAGGGGCAAAGCATCGCGGTGATTTCGGGCGGCAACTGCGTGGTGGTGGACTGTGGCGGAGGCAGCAAGAACAGCAACGCCGGGCAAATTACCGCCGTGCATCTTTTGAGCAGGGGACGGCGGCGGATAGACGCGCTTGTGCTTACGCACCTTCACGACGATCATGTAAACGGCGTGACAAATCTTCTGGTAAAAACCGATGTGAAAAAAATTATCCTCTCCAACAACGCTGCCTGCGACGCGGACGCGCTCGCGGAGATTACCGCCGCGGCAGAGCAAAGCGGAACGGAGCTTGTTTATGTCGATGAAGACACCGATATGAACATCGGGAATATTGAGATTAAGCTGTATGCGCCGCGCGAGCAGGGCGGCGGAAACGAAAGCTGCCTTATGTGCCGAATAGGCGCGTTCGGCAAGGATATGCTGATTACGGCAGACGCGCCTATATCCGCCGAAAACGCGCTTGTCGACAGCGCGGATCTGAGCGGCATCGAGTATCTTGTCGCCGGGCATCACGGCTCGCGCTATTCAAGCGGCGGCAAGCTCCTCGAAGCGGTAGGCGGCGAGACGGCGATAATAAGCGTGGGCTATAACTCGTACGGGCATCCCACATATGAAACGCTTGCGCGTTTGGCGGCTTACGGATATAATATCTTCAGAACGGATCTTAACGGAACGGTTGAAATACGTATAAGATAAGAGAAAGATATGGCGAAGAAGAAATCAAACGAGAAAAAACTTGACTATGCGGCGGAAATCAAAAAGCTGAAAAACGAAGGACCCAAGCGGCTGTATCTTCTGCGCGGAGAAGAAGAATACCTGCGCGAGCAGTTTCTCATCACGCTGAAAAAAATATGTCTGCCCGAGGGTGAGGACGATTTCAGCTATAAACGGCTTGACGGGCCCGAAATAGATTATTTCGCGTTTGCCGAGGCGGTCGATTCTCTCCCATTCATGACGGAGAGAACCTTTGTGGAGGTCAGAGACGCCGACATAAACAAGCTTCAGGATGCGGATCACTTTTTGAATACCCTGAAGGATATACCCGATTATTGCACCGTCGCATTTATCATCGGCGCCGGATATCAGCCGGATAAAAGGCTTAAGTTTACAAAGGGCTTTTTTGAAATCGCCTACGACATGAGCTTTTCCACGCAGTCCGACAGCCAGCTTTTCAATTGGGTAAGCCGCCGTTTTGCCGCCGCCGGAAAGAGAATTGAGTTTGAGGCCGTGCAAAGACTCTTATTCGTCAGCGGCTCTTTGATGAACCGGCTGATACCCGAAATCGAAAAGATTGCCGCCTACACCGAGGGAGACTGCGTGACCTGCGCCGAGGTTAACGCCGTCGCGCATCATCTGCCGGAGGCGGATGTGTTTGAGATGATAGGGCATGTGTCAAAGCGGGAATATAATATCGCCGCAGAAATGCTTGCTGAGCTTATTTCCGGCACGGAGAACAACGACCCGATTTTTATACTTGCTCTCATCGGGATACAGATGCGCAAGCTGTACGCGGCAAAGCTCGCGCTTGAAGAAAATTTGGACATAAGTTACGTTATGTCAACCTGCAAAATGAAATTTGAGTCATACGCAAGGCAGCTTGTCGCGCAGTCGCGCGGATTTTCTTTCGCGCAGCTCAGGCGCGCGATAGAGCTGTGCGCGGAGGCGGACTATAAAATGAAAAGCAGCTCCGACGATGATGAAGAGCTGCTGAAGGAGACATTAATGCGCATTGCGGCGGGGGAGAGCGATGGAGCGGATAAATGAGGTCATCGTGGTCGAGGGCCGATACGATAAAAACACGCTCAGTCAGGTGGTTGACGCGGTTATAATCGAGACGGGCGGCTTCGGAATTTTCAATGACAAGGAAAAGCAAAAGCTCCTTCGGAAAATGGCGGAAGCGCGAGGGCTTATCGTGCTTACCGACTCCGACGGAGCGGGATTTGTGATAAGAAACTTCATCAACGGATGTGTTGATAAGAAATATATAAAACATGCCTACATTCCGGACATTGCCGGTAAGGAGAGGCGAAAGAAAACCGCATCCAAAGAGGGTACTCTCGGCGTCGAAGGGATGCAGCCCGAAATTCTGCTGTCCGCGCTGCATCGCGCGGGGGCGAGCGTTACCGAGCATGAGGAGCCGGAGGAGAGAATAACAAAGGCGGATATGTTCAAAGCAGGACTGAGCGGCGGGCAAGGCAGCAAAAGTAAGCGCCTTGAGCTCATAAAAAAGCTCGACCTGCCGGAAAAGCTCTCATCTGACGCGCTTCTGTCGGTTCTGAACGCCCTTATGTCCCGCGATGAGTTTTACCGAATAACGGAAGCAACCGCAGTCGACATGGAAGTGGGCAAATAGATAGTTTACATAATTTAATAGTCATAATATAGTATACATAATATTGTTAACATGTTTTTACACTTATTGACACGAGATTGACGCCGTGATATCATCAAGTCCGGTGAATAAAAAGATAACGGCGGGAGAAATGATTTTCCTGTCTTTCTTATACTAATAATCATAAAAAGGAGAATTCACATGATCAATTTTGGCTTACTCACTGCAATTCTTGACGGTTGGAGCTTTGAGGAGGCAGTGGATATCGCTTCCGAGATGGGCTTTCACTGCATCGAAGTTGCCTGCTGGCCGGTGGGAAAGGCGGAGCGCCGCTATGCCGGCGTTTCGCATATTGACTGCGAGCGTGTCTGCGAAGATGACGCTTACGCAAAATATGTGAGCGACTATGTCCGCTCCAAGGGATTGAAGATTTCTTCTCTCGCCTACTATCCGAACACGATGGATCCCGATCTCATCAAGCGCACTGCCGCCATAGAGCATCTCAAGGCCGTCATACGCGCATCCGGCAAGCTCGGCATCGGCATGGTCACAACGTTTATCGGCCGCGACCAGCATAAGACCGTCGAGGAAAATATTGAGCTTTTCAAGGCAATATGGCCGGGAATAATCAAGCTCGCGGAGGATAACAACGTCAAAGTGGCGATCGAAAACTGCCCGATGCTCTTCGGCAAAGACCAGTGGCCCGGTGGTCAGAATCTTATGTGCACGCCGCCAATATTCAGAAAGCTCTTTGAGATAATCCCCTCCCCTAACTTTGGCCTTAACTTTGACCCGAGCCATTATGTTTGGCAGCAGCTTGATTATATAAAGACCGTACACGAGTTTAAGGACCGGATATTCCATGTGCATTTCAAGGATATCAAGCTCTATCCCGAAAAGCTTGCGGAGGTCGGCGTGCTGGCGTATCCGCTCGAATATATGTCCCCCAAAATTCCGGGGCTCGGCGATGTCAACTGGAGCGCGTTTGTCTCCGCGCTTAACGATATCCGCTATGACGGCGACGCCGTGATCGAAGTAGAAGACAAGGCCTTCGAGGGTTCGCGTGAAGATATCCTCAAATCCATCAAGCTCTCCAAGCATTATCTCGACAATTTCATCATCTGATGCTAAATCACACGCAAACTGCCCTGCGTCAACTTTGACGCAGGGCAGTTGAACTTTGTGGGATTACGATATCAGATCCAGCCGACCGTGCCGGTGGTGGGAACTATGAGAACCTGACCGACCTTAATGACATCGGGGTTGGAAATGTTGTTGAGCTGCTGAAGAGTGGCAACGGTAGTCTTAAATCTCTTCGCTATGCCGAAAAGAGTATCGCCGTAGACAACGGTGTATGCAAAGTAACCGCTTGCAGCGCCGCCGGATACTTCGTTGAGTTCTTTTTCATTGATTTCTGCCATGATAGTCATCTCCTTTTTTTATTGCAAAGTCGGTTCAAATCCGCCGATTTTGTTTTCACACCTATATACGCCGTCGTTTGCTTTCTGTTACAAATCATTCGAAATCAAGCACGCGTTCCATCCTCACGAGCGTGAGGCGGTTGCGTATTGCCGCGGAGATGTGCAGCATCTCATCGCCGAGAGCCGGGTCTATGCCTATATGCTCCGGCAGATATTTGCAGCCGCAACTCTTATAAAGGGTTTCCATTTCTTCAACCGATGGGATCGCCGCGATAATGTCCTTTATCTCGTCCCAATGGTCAACAATGTTCTGAGAGGGGAACGTGCCGAGAACATCGTTCTCGTTTTCCTTCATAATGCCGTCAAAAAGTCTCTCTCCGAACTTTTCTCTTACCCAATCGGCCGTGAGAGGCTCAAACTTCTTCGCTTTTGGGGTAAGCTTCGCAATGCGGTGATATTCCTTGACGCATGCAAAGGTGCCGACGCCGACGCATTCGCCGTGTATACCCTCCGCATTTTCAAAGCGCGGCGGATGCATCTCCACGAGGTGCGCCATCAGATGCTCCGCTCCGGAAGCGGCGCGGGAGTGATTGAGAAGCTGCATGGTGAGCCCGCTCTCCATCTGCGCCATCGTCATCGCCTCATGGTCCGCCACGCCCGTTGCGGCGTACTTATCTGCCGCGTCGCGCATGAGCTTCAAAGCATGATCTGCAAGCTCCGCCACCATGGGGCAGTAATACTCGTCTGCGACCAGCTTTGAAATTTTCCAGTCCGCGATGGAGATGTATTTTGCCAGAATGTCGTTTATTCCGCTGGCGATAAGCCGCTTCGGCGCGCCCTTGATAATGTCAAGATCCGCGACGACAAGGACGGGAGCGCACATCGGGGTGGATTTTTTCTGCCCGTTGAGTATGGCGGAGCAGATATTCGCTGTAAAACCGTCGGAAGAGGCGAGAGTCGGGATTGCAACAAAGGGTATACCGAGTTTGTATGCGGGGTATCTGCCGAAGTCCATTATCGTGCCCGCGCCGAACGCCACGATTACATCGGGGTGATCAAGCTTCGTCATCATGTCCTCAATGAGCGTGTCTTCCGCTCTCAGACCTTGCGATTCGAGGATTATCTCCTGATCCGCCTTTACGTGCTTGCCCTCGGTGAGCTTATAGATGACGGTATCGTAAACAACCGCGCGTCTGCCGGTAAGCCCGAGCTCCTGCATGTATTCCTCAAACCGATCCAGCGCGCCGTAGTCCACAACCACCTTGCGTGTTTCAAGGGTATGCTCCCTGCCGCAGACACATTTGCCCACGTACTTTTCACAATCCATTATCATTTTGCTTTACCTCTTTTCAGAAAAATTAATTTTTATGATTATATATTACCGGTCAGCTTCAAAAGCGTCTGCTCGAAGCCGTAGCGTTCGGCAAGCTCTTTTGCGCGATCCGTCTTCCGCTGCCCGGCTTTCCCTGTTCTGACAGCGCGGAGCATGATATTTTTGGGGGAATGCTCAAAGTCGATAAACTCTATCATATCCACTTTATAGCCCATATCCTCAAGCACATCTGCGCGTATGGAGTCCGTCAAAAGGGCGCACATACGCTCTTTTATTATCCCGTGCTCCAGAAATATATCCAGCTCTCCGCCCTTTTTAATGCTCAGGTTTACCTCATGCTGACAGCATGGCACGGAAAAGATATAGTCGGCTTTCTTGCTCAGCGCATAGAAAAGCGCATAATCGGTTGCCGTGTCGCAGGCGTGCAGAGTCACTATCATGTCGATATGCCTGTCATAAAGGGCATCTCGTGTTACGTCCGCCCTGACGAACCTAAGTCCCGTATATCCGTATTTCTCCGCGATGCCGGAGCATTTTTCAACCACGTCTTCCTTCAGATCGTAACCGATAATCTCCGCCTCAATGCCGCGCTTGACAGTGAGATAATAATAGAGAATAAATGTCAGATAAGATTTGCCGCATCCGAAATCGAGTATCGTAAACTTCTTGCGCCCGTCCTTCGCTATCGCCTGATCTATAAGCTCGACAAAGCGGTTAATCTGCTTGTATTTATCGTATTTTGCCTTTACGATGTGAAAGTCCGAACTGAAAACGCCCAGATCGACAAGCGCGGGAATGTTTTCCCCCTCAGCGAGAATATAGCTTTTCTCCCTGTTATGTGTCAATGCCGCGGCAGGTTTCGGCACGGCGGCGGTTACGCTTTTTTTGTAGCTTCCGTTTGTTTTCAGTGAATATTGCGCGGCGGTGTCGGTTGTGACGATGAGCACTTGCCGGTAACGCCCGTCAAGCTCATCGCGAAAAAGCTTCACCAGCGCCGTTATATCCAAATTTTCGTGGAAAACCTTTGTTCCGCGAAAGCGTTCCGCCTGAAATATCCGCCCACTCTTTGTAATAATCGGGCGTATTGAGATTTTCGAATCAAAAAGGGGATTTGTCGGCTGACTCAAAACCGCCTTTTCGAGCGTCGGAAGCGCCGCTTCAAAATCTACCTGAAGCCGGGATGCATTGTTGCCCATATCAGCCTCCGAACAGCTTTTTCAGGTTGAGGGCGGCGGCTTTTAATTCGTTTTTGCTGTAGGAATTGTTTTCATCCGCCATAACCGCCGCGACGGCCTCTTTTGAGGATATTCCGCCGCTTACCATCGCATCGACCAGCATTGCCTCGGCGGACACGGTGTGCTCAACCTTGTTGAAAATATAGTCCTCATCGATCTCGACAACCGCGACATATTCACCCTTGTCGTAATTACCCTTGGCAAGCAGCGCGTCTTTAACATCTGCGGGTGTGCCCCTGAATGTCATCTCGTGCAGCTTTGTCATATCGTTGCAAAGGCACATGCGGCATTTCGCCCCGACATCAATAAAGAAATCGACGAGATCCATAATCCGTTTCGGTGACTCATAGAGAACAAATGTCCTTGAATCGCCCCGACGCATTTTTTCGATCAGCTTGCGCCTCTCAACGTTCTCTCTCGGGAAAAAACCGTAAAACACGAAGCTTGTAAGGTCAAAGCCGCATACGGAGAGCGCCGTAACCGCCGCGCAGCAGCCCGGAACGCCGATGATGCGAATATTCGCCTCGATCGCCGCTTTTATAAGCTCGTTCCCCGGATCGGAAATGCAAGGAGTACCGGCATCGGTGATAACGGCGACGGATTTGCCGGAGAGTATTTCACTTATATAATATTTCGCTTTGCCGTATTCGTTGAATTTGTGGTTCGCGCTGAGCTTGTTTCGTATTTCAAGCTTGTTGAGCAAAACCATCGATCTGCGCGTATCCTCGGCGGCAATAATGTCCACCTCCGAGAGAATTTTTTTCCCTCTCGGCGACATGTCCTGAGAGTTGCCTATCGGCGTTGCGACTATATAGAGTGTACCGACAGCGGATTCTTCCATTTTATTTTGCTCCTGATTAATTTACTCGGATTTTATTTAGGGCGGTCAATCGATTTAATTAACAAAAACCCGGACATTCACCTTTTGGCGATGTCCGGGCTTTCAAAAAAGCTAGTAATGTGACTCGAACACACGACCTGCTGATTACGAATCAGCTGCTCTACCGACTGAGCTATACTAGCATTTCTATTAACTGCTTCTCTCACAGCAAATGAGAGTTTATCATATTTTCGTCTCTTAGTCAACCGCATTTTTCACTTTCCACCTCTGTAAGGGAAAAGAGTAAAAAGACAATTTTCCCCTTCACGCACATTTTGGGGTATTCGTATTTTATGAAGGAAATTCATCGCGCTTTTTCGGAAAATGACAAATATATAGAACTCCGGTCTGAAAAAGCCGCGGCAAAAATCAATTTGCCGCGGCCGCATGGTGCGGATGTTCATAAGGGATTTAATAAAATAACCCTAATGCCAGATTACATATTCAAAGAATACAGACCGTCAACGAACTGAAACTTGCGCTCAGTGCAGTGACGGCCTTTTGCTTTCGCATGTAAGAGCAAGAATATAACAAAGAAGTCTAATACTATAATATGACGATAATGCTTATGCACAACTGCGTCAACCGTGCTGACTTATCATGTTTGCCGATATGGTAAAAGAATTTGGCAGGTTGCGATCGGCATGAAAG
>CAVHIP010000056.1:0-13948 GCA_963636125.1 Oscillospiraceae bacterium
TGTTGGGTGTTTCGGATTATCTCCTAATCCTTACCCCAACATTTATTATAGAACCAATAAAAAATAAAAAATGCCGCCCCGATAGTGTCGGAGCGGTATCGTATTCAACTTGATTTAAGTGTGGTCTTCGTACTCAAGAACTTCGACCGCGCCGCTTTTGCTGCTTATTGCCAGCTCGTATATGCGGAACTCGTTTCTCAGCTCGACCTCATATACATAAACGGCGTCTGTAAGACTTCCGTTGATTCTCAGATTCTTGTCAACATCGCGCACGGAAAATTCGTCTCTGTTCTCACCGTAATTTTCTTCGATATATTCATAGGCGATTTCGATTACGTCATCCCTGTCGTATTTCATTCTGCGCGATGCCGATGTGCATGACGGTATGAAGATTATCCCGCATACGAGCGCCGCAATCAGCAAAAGCGTGATCAACACGATTACGAAGATTTTGATATATGTCTTCCTGTCGTACAATTTTCTCGCTCTCAAAACGGTTTCGTGCTCCGCCTCGGCAACCACAGGCTCAACAGGGGGGTTGTCCAGAATACTCTTTATTTTAAGTATGGTGTCAATCTCTTTTTCCACAAAGGATTTTTCTTCCTCTGTCGCTGTACCGTCCTTCAGTTTTTCAAAGCATTCCTTGAGTATCATCCTGCTACCTCCATCAACTCTTTGAGTCTCTCCCTGCTGCGGTATAAAAGCACTTTAACATTGCTCTCGCTTTTTCCCGTGACCATTGCAATGTCTTTTATTTGCAGACCGGAAAAGTAAAAGAGCATAATAACTTCTCTTTGCGTTGCGTTGAGCTTGTCTATCGCGCGATAGAGAGCTCGGTATTCCTCCTTGAGAATAAGCCGGTCGACAATTTCCCCGCTGCCATCCTCCATCTCTTCCGTGAGCTCATCATAGGACATGACCTTGTTTTTTCGGCATAATCCGAAAAATTCGTTCCTGCATACTGTCAGAAGCCACGGCTTGAAGTTTTTTATGTCATCATCGGCGGACGCAAGAGCCTTGTAAAACGCTGTGGATACTATATCCTCCGCGGTTGTTTCGTTTTTGCAAAGGGACATCGTATACAACATCGCTTCATTATAGTATTTTCTGAAAAGCTCGTCAATAATGTCTGGCTTCATTTAAACTCTCTTTTCTCGATACCCTTTCATTATAGAAGACGCAGAATTTGTGAAAAGGTTACAAAAATCATCCTGCCAAATTTTTATTTTGACAGGATGAACACGTCAACAAAGAATTGCTGGACTTTTTCAGCCGCATGCCGCATGTATACGGCACGGCTGCGCCTTACTTCTCTTCTTCGTCGTGAATTTCGGTCACTTCCGCATCCTGTACATCGGCGGCCGTGTCTTCTTCATGAACATCCTCGATATTTGCGGCGGAGTCTGACGCGAGGTCGATGATCTTTTCTTTAACCTCTTCGACGATGGCCGCGGCGGTATTTTTAACTTTTTCGCCGTCTATGGGCTTTACAACGCTGACTATTTCATTGTCGTCTTTTATAACCTCAACCGTGCATCCTGCGACAGCTGTGGCAAGCACGCCGCCCAAAAGCACCCATTTTGCCGCTTTGAGCATAACGACACCGCCGACAATACCCGCGTTAACGGGGATATTGACAAGCTCGCTGCCGTCTTTCGCTCTTACGACTATACGGGAAACATTGCCCTTTGCGACAAGCTCTTTGACCTTACCGATTACCGCATCTATACTGTTTTTATCCATTTTAATTCCTCCTGAACAAAAATACCAATCATAAAATTGAGATTAAATATATATAATCTCAATTCATATAATACCACAGCAGGCAAAAAAGGAATAAACAAATTGTTAATTTGCCTTAAATTGAGGCACAGGTTGCATCTGAAGTCAACACCTAATTTTGTTGTTGACGAGCGGGCAGGAAACACTATAATATAAGATATGGATATTGTTTTGCATGCTGCTGTAAACTGCTGTAAAATCTTCTGTTTGGGAGCTTAAAATATGGTTTTTTCATCGCCGGTATTTCTGTGGATTTTTTTGCCGGTCATTTTCACGGCTTATCATATCGTACCCGCCAAAGCAAAAAACATCCTTCTACTTGCGGGGAGCTTGATATTTTACGCATGGGGTGAGCCGTACTATATTCTGCTGATGCTTTTTTCCATAACGGTTAATTATTTTCTCGGACTTTTGATGGAAAAGTTCAGCAAACATAAAAAAGCGATACTGATAATCGATATCGTTATCAACCTCGGTCTGCTCGGATACTTCAAATATTTCAATTTCCTCGCGGATATTATAAACGGCATTTTCGGCGAGGTTATATCAACGCGTGAGATTGTACTGCCGATAGGCATTTCGTTTTATACTTTTCAGATCATGTCATATATCATCGATCTTTACCGCGGCCAATACAAGGCTCAGAGAAGCATAGTCAATCTTGCACTGTATATATCCTTTTTTCCGCAGCTTATTGCCGGACCGATCGTAAAATATAAAGACATTGACGAACAGCTTGCTTCAAGAACCTGCACAGCGGAAAAAACTGCCGAGGGCATACGACGGTTTATATACGGGCTCGGAAAAAAAGTAATAATCGCGAATATCGCGGCGCAGTATGTCGACACGATTTATTCGACGGAGGCCGCAGGGCTGACGGGCGCGCTGGCGTGGTTCGGCGCGATTTTATACACATTGCAGATTTACTACGATTTTTCCGGCTACTCGGATATGGCAATCGGCATGGGCAAGATGTTCGGATTTGAATTTGAGGAAAACTTCCGCTACCCGTATCTGTCCTCTTCTATCCGCGAATTCTGGCAAAGATGGCATATTTCGCTCGGAACATGGTTTAAGGAGTATCTGTATATTCCTCTCGGCGGAAACCGCAAGGGAGAGGCGCGCACATATATCAATCTCATTATTGTATTCTTTATCACGGGACTGTGGCATGGCGCCGGATATACGTTTATCCTGTGGGGGCTTTGGCACGGGTTGTTCAGGATAATCGAGCGCCTCGGTTTTTCAAAATTTCTCGACAGGCACAAAATCTTTGCGCATGTTTACACCGTTCTCATTTTTGTGATAGGCTGGGTTCTGTTCCGTGCGGAGAGCGTTTCTCAGGCGCAGATGATGTTGCTTCGCATGCTTATGCCCTGGAAATATACCGGAAAAGCCCTGCTGCTTCATCAGCTCACCGGCTTTAAGATGCTTGCTATGCAGGTGGGCGCAATACTCGGCTGCGGTATAATTCAGCTTACCGCCGACAAAACCGGCATCACTTCCAAGCTTAAAAACACATGGGTTGACGCGGCCTTCTGCGCCGGTATCTTTATTGTCTGCATCGCGATGCTTGCGGCAGACACGTATAACCCGTTCATCTATTTCAGATTTTAAGGGAGGGCAGAGCGCATGAAAAAGAAAAACGCCGTTATGTGGCTGTGCCTGTTCGCGGCTCTGTTTATACTCCCGCAGCTGCTGTACCCTATTGTAAAGCCTTATCTTGACACGGAGAACACCGAAAACCGCGCTCTTGCGAAAAAGCCGACATTAACTCTTGACAGCCTCGAGAGTTTCCCGGCAGATTATGAAAATTATTATAACGACACAATGCCGTACAGAAATCAGCTTATCCGCTTCAACAATACTCTGCAATATTTTCTCTTCAGGCAGCAGGATATAAACGGCGTTGCGATAGGGCGCGACGGTTGGCTTTTCTATTGCAGCGAGGAGGCGGGAAACCCGGTAAATCAGTCTCTCGGCTGCTGGCATTTCAGCGATGATGAGCTTAAAACCATGGCGGAGAGCATGCAACTTACAAAGGACACTCTCGCAGAGAGAGGCATAGAGTTCGCGCTGTTTATCCCGCCTAATAAAGAAACGATTTACATGGAAAAGCTGCCCTCGTATTATGAGCAGCAGGATGAATATACCGCCACCGATCAGCTTGTGGACTATCTCAGAGAGCATACGGATGTGACGGTGGTATATCCCAAGAAAGAGCTTCTGGAATATAAGGAAAATCATCCGGACATGCAGCTATATCTGAAGCTCGACAGCCATTGGAACAATCTGGGTGCTTATATCGGCGCGAAAAGCCTTGCGCGCGCTCTCGGCATAGAGATGCCCGATGCGGACAGCATCAATCTTACCAAGGTGCAGAAGACTTCCGGAGATCTCGCTGTTGTCATGAACGCGGCGGTCACGGATGTGGACATTGACTATGAGCTCTCGGGTATAACGGAGTTGAACACAGAAAAAATTAAGGATGACGAGCAATCCGAAACCGTATATCTGACACGCGGGGCGGACAAGCGGAATATTTTTGTGGCAAGAGATTCTTACTCTAACGCGCTCGCTCCGATTCTCGCCTCGCAGTTTGAAAACAGCGCCTTTGTGCACCACACGCTCTTCTCTCAGGAACAAATATTTGCCGCAGACGCGGATATCTATGTGCTTGAAATTGTGGAGCGCAACGAGTATCAGCTGCCGATGTATTCCGTATCACCGTGAGCAAAAATAAAACAGCGCCTCACGATAAGTCGCTGCCCAAATTCTGCCGGAAAGGAGAAAAATGAAGCGGAAAATTATTGCTTTCTTTGCGGCGCTCTGCTGTCTTGCGGGAATCTGCTGCGCGGCATCGGCAGAGGATTATTCATCTCTCCCGAGCAGGTCGTCAAAGCAGCGCCCGGAGTTTGAGGAGACGCGCGTATACTTAATGGATATGCTTTCCGGCAGAGGGTATATCTATAATGACGAAATATTTATATCGCTGAGCGAATTTTCGGAGCTTTATGATATTAACATAAACCTCAACGTAAACGACGACGCTTTTTCCGCCGTCGCCGAAGGTCTCGAGATTGCGGCGGATTATGGGGCAAACTACCTCACCGTAAACTACAGATACGTATTTCTGCCGAACGGTTATATCCGATGCGGAGAGGATATTTATCTGCCGACAGGTGCGCTGGCGCGGATCTTCGGCGTAAAAATCGCCGTATCCGAGGAACGTGTCGATATAAGCGCAAAGCAGTGCAGAATTATAAGCGGAACCGAGGATTATTATAAGCTGAATATCGCGCCGGATTATCAATATTGGATGCCGAGAGTTATCAAGGTTGAAACCGTGGATGAGCCGCTTGCCGGTAAAATAGCCGTGGGCAACGTCATAGAAAACAGAGTTAAAAGCGAGCAATACCCCGACACAATATACGAGGTACTCTATGACAACAACTCCGGCGTGCAGTTTGCGCCTGCCACGACCGGCGCATTTACCGCCGAAGGGGATGAGCTGTCATGGATAGCTGCCTGCCTATGCTGGGAAGGATATAACACGGCGGAGGACAGCCTTTATTTCGCAAATCCGGAGAACAACGGCAATTACTGGTTCAAAACAAACCGTGTCTATGTCAAAACAATAGGGCGGCACGAATTTTATAAGTGAGGCGCGGGTAAAACCGCCGGATTAAGACGTATGCTTGAAGAAATATTAAAAAACGGATTTTCTCAGATGAATCTTCCTTTTGACGGCAAGATGCTTGAACGGTACAGAACTTATTTTGATAATCTTGAAGAAACAAACAAGGTGATGAATCTGACCGCGATAACAGGCGAAGAAGATGTTGCGAGACTGCATTTTCTCGATTGCGCCGCATTGCTGAAATCGGCGGATATCGCCGGAAAAAGCGTTATAGATGTGGGTACGGGCGCGGGCTTTCCCGGACTTGCGCTGAAAATCGCCTGCCCGGATATGAAGCTTGTATTGCTTGACAGTCTTGACAAAAGAATCAACTTTCTGCGCGAGACCTGCGCAAAGCTTGAACTGCCGGATGTCGAATGTCTGCACGCGAGGGCCGAGGAGGCGCCGAAAGAGCTTCGCGGGAGCTTTGATTATGCCGTTGCGAGAGCCGTCGCGAGGCTCAATTTGCTGTGCGAGCTATGTCTGCCTTTTGTGAAAACGGGCGGCGCTTTTATTGCAATGAAAGGCCCCGACTGCGAAGATGAGGTAAACGAGGCAAAAAAAGGAATTGCTCTCTTAGGCGGGAAAATCGAAAAGTGCGCCGTCTACACAATTCCCGAAACCGACGTCAGCCACAGTCTGATAATTATCCGCAAAACTAAAGCTACGCCGGAAAAATATCCGCGCCGCTGGGCGCAGATAAAAAAGCAGCCGCTTTAACATTTGTTCAGGACAACAGCGCCGCGCAATTGCGCGGATAAAATAAGACATTTGCCCCTGTCGCCGGACTTATCGCGGCAACAGGGGCAGATTTTTTATTGCGTTTTTTTCTTTATTGCGTTTTCGATTATCTGCCGACCCTCTTTTGAATTCAAGACGTCTATAACCGTTTCGCGGACAAGGAGTTTGAATGCCTCGCTTTTCAGCATAGCCGCAAGAGGCGCAGAGTCGCCGTTTTTGCCTTCCGAGCTCGCTATTACAGTCCTTTTGACCGCCGTTTGAATAACAACCGGTTCCTCCTCGGGAAGCTCTCCGCTCAGCCAATTATCCATGGTGACAGGATCGTCGGATTCTCCTCTGAGATACTCGGTCGATACTCCGAAGAACGCCGCCATGGTCTTTTGCTGCTCCTGATTCGGCGTAAGCCGTCCTGTTTCAAATTTTTCTATCGATGTTTTGGGAAAACCGAGCGCCACGGCAAGCGCAGGACGACTGAGCCCTTTTTTGCTCCGAAGCTGTTCGATCCTCTGCGAAATTGAAGTCATATTCAACCAAGTCTCCTCTATAAATTTATGCAAACAGCTATGACTGTCATTCTTTTTAAGAAAGAATCACGAAATGATGTTGTTATTAAAAAATTCAGTAATACGCTGTCTGTCAAACGACGCTCTGCCTTGGATCATCTCGCTCTTTCCGCCGCCTCTGCCGCCTATTCCCGCGTTAATTGTTTTTGCGTTTGCGCGAAGGTCTACGCTTTTGCTGCCGATTATATAATTATATCCGGTTTCATCGCTGCCTGAAAACGCCGCCGCGATCGAGCCGCATTTTTCTGTCAGCATATTTACAAGCTCGCGCAGGGCTATATCGTCGAGCATATTGTCGAAAACGCAGATATTTCCCACGGTTTCGGCAACAGCATCAGCTTTCATGCGCACAAGCTCCATGCTTAGCTCCGAAATACGCTCTTTCTGTTTCGCCGAATCCGCCAGCACACGATCTACCGCGCGCGCGCATTCGTCGCGCTTCGCGCTCAGCATCTGCGATACGGCAGTGACATTTTCCTGCATAGTCCTCACTGTATCAAGCGCGTCCATTCCGCACACGAGCGTCATTCTTATTCCGCCTCTGTGGCGCATGAAATCGAGAATTTTTATAAAACCGACTTCCCCCGTGCGATAAACATGCGGCGCGCAGCAGGCGCAGCGATCAATGCCTGGAATATCGACAATCCGCACATCATGCGTAAGCTCCAGCTTGCTCCGGTAGTCCATACCGGCAAGCTCGGCGCTGTCCGGAAAACTCGCAGTTACGGGGATATCCTCGCGCACGGCTTCGTTTGCGCGTTTTTCCACCGTCATAAGCTCATCCCATGTGAGCTCCTTGTCGAAATCTATGGTCATGCAGTCTCCGCCCATATGAAAGCCGACGTTTTCGACGCCGTAAAGCGCATTGGAGATACCGGATACAATATGCTCGCCGCTGTGATTTTGCATGCGTCTGTATCTCTGCTCCCAATCGAGAGAACAAAAATATTTTTCGCCCTTATTAAGCGGCGCGGATACAAAATGAAGAATTTCCCCGTCCTGCTCCTTCACATCCGCAACGCGCGCGTTGCCGATATAACCCGTGTCGGCGCTCTGTCCGCCGCCGCCGGGGAAAAACGCCGTTTTATCAAGCGTAACGGCGATGCCGTCTTTTGTATCGTATACGCCTGTTACAACAGCGTCAAATTCGTGTATATGGCTGTCCTCATAGTAGAGTCTTCCGGCAGTGCCGTTTATTTTGTCGTTCATATCACTCTTACTCTCAAAACATTGTCCATATGACGTATGTCCTCGGCAACATCCTCTCCTATAGCCGTGCCGAGGTCGACGATCGTATAGGCGTATTCGCCGCGCGGTTTATTTATCATGTGCTCAACGTTTATATTCCTGTCGCCGACAAAGTCAAGTATTTTAGTGAGCATGCGAGGCACGTTGCGGTGCAGGACGCACAGGCGACAGACACCCATACGGCTCAGCGAGGCGTTGGGGAGATTGACGGAATTTTTTATATTTCCGTTCTGCAGATAATCATACAGCTCATCCGCCGCCATTTCCGCGCAGCGATCCTCGCTCTCCGGAGTACACGCGCCGAGGTGCGGCATTGCGATAACGTTGGGAGCCTTGAGAATAACCTCGTTCGGAAAATCCGTTACATACTTGGCGACTTTACCATCGGTAAGCGCGGCGGTCATCGCTATATCATCCACAATTTCCGCGCGCGATTCGTTAATAATACGCACACCGCGTTTCATCGCGGAAAAAGCTTTCTCATTGAGAAGATGGTGAGTGCTTTCGGTGTAAGGAACATTGACGCTTATGAAATCGGAAAGAGAAAAAATATCCGAGATATCGTCGCAATGCTTTACTTCTCGCGAAAGCTGCCACGCGGACTCCACCGACATGAACGGATCGTATCCGTAGACGGTCATCCCGAACTCAAGGGCTATATTGGCCACAAGTGATCCGATTGCGCCGAGTCCGATAACGCCGAGTGTTTTCCCCAAAAGCTCGGGACCGGCAAAATTCGACTTGCTTTTTTCGACCAGCTCCGGGATTTCCGCGCCCTTTCCGGCGATAGTCCTCACCCATTCGACAGCTCCGATGACATCTCTCGACGCCATAACCATTGAGCATATCTCCTGCTCCTTCACAGCCTGCGCATTCGCTCCCGGGCTGTTAAAAACGACAATTCCCTTTTCTGCGCACTCATCGATGGGTATATTATTGAAACCGGAACCCGCGCGTGCAATGGCGAGCATATTTTCACCGAACTCGTAACCATGAAGATTCGCGGAGCGTATAAGCATTCCGTCGGGCGCGTCAACATTTTCGCCCACCTCGCAGCCGTATTTTTCAAGCCTTTCGATGCCAAAGGGCGAAATCGCGTTCATCGTCTTTATCTTAAACATGTTTTACCTCGAATTCTTTCATGTATTCAGCCAGCTTTGCCGCGCCTTCTATCGGCATGGCGTTGTACAGCGACGCTCTCATACCTCCGACAAGCTTATGACCCTTGACATTCACAAGCCCCCGCTGCGTCGCTCCTTTTATAAACTCGGCGTCCAGCTCGTCACTGCCCGTGCGGAAGGTGACATTCATCTCGCTGCGAGAATCGCGCGCGGCATGGGGAATATAAAGTTTGCTGTTGTCAAGAACATCATATAGGAGACGCGCCCTCGCCGTGCGAAGCTCCGACATCCCCTTGACTCCGCCGTTCTCCGCAATCCAATCAAGCGTCAGACCGAGCATGTATATGCACCAGCACGGTGGCGTGTTCAGCATGGAGTCCTTTTCGATAAGCGTTTTGTAGCTCATAATTTCCGGCGTGATCGCCATCTCATGCCCTGCAAGAGATTTATCGATGATTATCACGGTAAGTCCGGCGGGAGCCATATTCTTCTGCGCGCCGGCGTAGATAATGCCGTATTTTGACACGTCAACCGGACGGGAAAGAATATCGGAGGACATATCGCATACGATCGACGCCGGACATACGGGAGTATACTGCCACTCGGTGCCGTATATCGTGTTGTTGGCGCAATAATAAAAATACTCGGAATTTTCCGAAAACTTCAGTTCGCTTTGCTTTGGGATGCGATCATGCCCCCATACTCCGCTGTCATATATTACTTTGGCGACGCCGTATTTTTCCGCTTCTTTCGCCGCCTTGCCCGAGAAATTGCCGGTCACGGCATAGTCGGCAGCGCCGCCGCAGAGAAGATTCATCGGAATCTGCGCAAACTGCAAAGTGGCGCCGCCCTGCAGGAACAATATTTCATGTGTATCGGGCACATTGAGCGCTTTTTTGAACTTTGCTTTGGCATCGTCAAAAATATCCTGAAAAACCTTGCTGCGGTGGCTCATCTCCATAACGGACATGCCGCAGCCGTTATAATTCATAATCTCTTTCCCGGCTTTTTCAAGCACGCTCTCCGGCATGACGGAAGGCCCTGCGGAAAAATTAAAAACTCTGTCGTTCATATTTTTAATTTCGGCGCTGCTAATCACACCGATTCTCCTATAAGATTATCGCCCTCAACTCCCGTAATTTTTACATTGAGAGTCTTTCCGCGCAAATTTTCGCCTCGAACTTTAACAAAAACATATGTGTCGCTGTGCCCCGTACAAAATCCGTCCTCGCTTGTCTCAAACAGCACCGGAAGAATTTGCCCGACCGAATCGGCAAGGAAGGTTTGATGCATTCTCTCACAAATCTGCTGCGCTTCATGGGCGCGTCTGTCCTTGACAGCTCTTGTGCATTGTCCTCCCATCTTATCCGCCGGCGTTCCGGCGCGGCGGGAATACGGAAAAATGTGCATATCCGAAAAGGCGCATTTTTGAATAAATTCAAGCGTTTCGGCATGATCATCCTCGGTTTCGCCGGGGAACCCCGTTATGAGATCGCAAGTGATGCCGCATCCGGGGAAATATCTGTGTAAAAGCTCAACGGCGGAATAAAATCTTTGCGTGTCATACTTGCGGTTCATCGCTTTGAGTATCTTGTCGCATCCCGATTGCAGAGAAAGGTGAAAATGCCTGCACATCTTTCCGGTTTCGGCAAGCCGACGGCAGAATTCCTCCGTAATAACCGTCGGTTCGAGCGAGCCGAGGCGGATGCGCATATTGGGCGCGGCATCGGCGCATGCGACTATTACATCCGCAAGCTTCGGCTTTCCCGGCAGATCCACGCCATAGGAAGCGACCTCAATTCCGGTAAGCACAATCTCCTTAAAGCCTGCGTCGTTTATCTTTTTCGTCTCCGCCGCCGCGTCCTCGATCGGCAGACTGCGCAGTCTCCCGCGCGTATATGGAATTATACAGTAAGTGCAGAAATTAACGCACCCGTCCTGAATCTTAAGCATCGCCCTTGTGCGCCCGGAAACCGCGCCGGCCGGCAGCTTTTCGATTTTATCACGCTTGAACGGCTCGTCTATCTCGCGGCGCTTTTTGCCCTGCAAAAATGCTTCTTCCACGGCATCGACAAGTTTTTCGCGGTTGTTCGCGCCGAATATGACGTTTGCGCCGAGCGCCTCCGCCGCATCCGGCTCAATTTGAGAATAACATCCGCAGACTGCGACAACGGCATCCGGGTTTTCCTCATGCAAGCGGCGAATAAGCTGGCGTGACTTTCTTCCGCTTTCCGCCGTCACAGCGCACGTGTTGACGATAACGGCATCTGCCGCCTCTCCCGGTGAGCACGGTTCATGGCCGCGCTCCCGCAAAAAAGTTTCCATTGCCTGAGTTTCATATTGGTTGACCTTACAGCCGAGAGTGGCTATAATATATTTCATGCATAACTCCTGTAAATTTATATTCAAACGGTGAAAAAATGGAACACTATCTTGATAATTCCGCCACCACAAAGGTGTGCGAAGCCGCAGCAAAGGCGGCGTATGAGGCAATGACCTCTGTATACGGAAATCCCAGCTCTACCCACACAAAGGGCAGAGAGGCAAAAAAACTGCTGGATCGCTCAAGGGCGCAGGTCGCCGCGGCGATGGGATGCAAGCCGACAGAGCTTGTTTTCACATCCTGCGGCTCCGAAAGCGACAACTGGGCGCTGTTGTCGGGCGCGGACGCAATGCGCAGGAAGGGAAAGCACATAATCAGCTCCGTTGTGGAGCATGACGCAATACGCAAGACGCTCGATGAGCTTGAAAAGCAAGGCTATGAAGTGACCCGCCTCGCCCCGGACAGCACCGGCGCAATAAGCGCAGAGTCTGTAAAGGGCGCGCTGAGAGATGACACCATACTCGTCTCTCTCATGCTGGTAAACAACGAAACCGGCGCGGTGACGGATATTAAGGGAATATCGCAGATGCTCAAGAAGGCTCATTCCCAGGCTCTTTTGCACACAGATGCGGTGCAGGCTTTCATGAAGGTGCCTTTTTCCGCAAAAACACTGGGCGCGGACATGATAAGCGTCAGCGGACACAAGATACACGCGCCCAAAGGGATAGGCGCGCTTTATGTGCGTGACGGGCTTCGCCTCAAGCCCTTTATCGCGGGCGGCTCGCAGGAAAGCGGCAGACGCGCCGGAACAGAGGCAATGCCTCAGATAGCGGCATTCGCGGCGGCATGCGAAGAGGCGTCAAAGAATGCACAGGAGAACACAGCGCGCATGACGGCGCAGAAGGCGGAAATTATCAGCCGCCTTTCCGCGGCAATACCGGAATTCAAATATGTTCAAACCGACGCGCCGCATATTCTCAGCATTTCCCTGCCCGGCTGGCGCAGCGAGGTGCTGATGAACTATCTCGAAGCTCGCGAGGTCTATGTGTCAAAAAGCTCCGCCTGCAAAAAAGGCGCAAGAAGCCATGTGCTTGAAGCGATCGGCATGAGGAGCGATGTAATAGACGGCGCAATACGCATTGGTCTCTCCCGCTTCACAACCGAAGATGACATTGACGCCCTTTGCGCAGGGCTCATCGATGCAAAAAACACCCTGTCGCACAGGTAAGTTCTCCGATTATAGGCCCTTTTTCCGCGCCTCGATTGACATCATAACTATCTTTTCGCAGAGCTCGGGATAGCCGATTCCTTCGACTTTCGCGGCTTTCGGAATAAGGCTGTTCGGCGTCATGCCGGGAAGAGTGTTTACCTCGAGGCAGTACGCATTGCCGTTTTTATCAATAATAAAATCCGACCGTGAGTAGACGGAAAGGCCGAGTGCCTTGTGGAAGCGCATTGCGGCTTCGCCGAGAGTTTTCTGTTCTTTCTCGGTAATGGGGGCAGGGCAGATCTCCCTTGCCGCCAGGCTCCCGCTCTGATATTTCGCAACATAATCAAAAGTGTTGCCCTCGGGCGGAACGATTTCAATGGCGGAGAGATATTTATCCCCCAAAACAGTCTGCGTAAATTCGCGGCCGGTTATCTTTTCCTCAACGATAATGCGGTTGTTATAGAGGAGAATTTCGTTGAGCGCTTTTTTAAGCTCCTCTTTTGTATCCGGCAGAGCAACGCCGATTGACGAGCCGCCGTTGACGGCTTTCACAACGCACGGGACGGGAAGCTCATTAACAAGCGTGGGAATGTCTTCTTTCGAATAAACAATCTCTCTCCACTTTGGCGTGAGCACACCGGCGGATTCCATTATGCGCTTTGCAACGGCTTTATCCATCGCCATGGCGCTGCCGAGATGGCCGGAGCCGGTGTACGGTATTCCCATAAGGTCAAGAGCTGCCTGAATTTTGCCGTCCTCTCCGTCCGCGCCGTGCAGGCCGAGAAATACGCAGTCGGCAAGCGCGCATATTTCAAGTACGTTCTTCCCGATGCGCGAGGGGCTTTTAAGTTTTCGCGATGCCTTGACCGCTTCGAGATCCGGCGCTGTCCTATCAATTGCGGCAGAGGCGCAAAATCCGTCCGGCGCGTCAAACGCATCCTCGAGAGCGCCGTTATAATCCTCAAGGCCGAAATACATATCGACAAATATCGCCTTGTGTCCCAGACTTCTCAAGGCCTTGCACACCGACGTGCTTGTGACAAGCGCGACCTGACGTTCGGTACTGATTCCGCCGCCGAGAACAACTATCTTCATATTCGGAAATCCTTTCGCATAGTCTTTTTCAAAACGATATTCTATCACGTAACAGCTCCGCATACAAGGAAAAGTTTAAGAGCAATTTAAGGCAACACCGCACAATACGTCTGCGGCATCCGACGGACAATTTGTGCCCTGATTTAGGAACTTTTTCTTGCAATACACAAAGTATTCCTGCAAAAA
>CAVHIP010000057.1:0-13919 GCA_963636125.1 Oscillospiraceae bacterium
TAGGAAATAATGCATTTGGGGGCTGTATCAGTCTTGCAAGTGTTACAATCCCTGACAGCGTTACAAGCATAGAAAACAATTTTTTTTCAGATTGTTACAACATTGAAGAAATAGTTGCAAACCCGGCACAGTTGCCCAACGCTAAGTGGAAGCAAATGGCGATGTACACTTTCTTTCGCGAACCTGAAAAGTTCAGCGCGGAGCAAGCGGAGGGGTGCAAAAAATATCTGCTGCCTCAAAGAAAAAGACTGCTGCCTGAAATTTTCGCCAATGATTATGTGCATGTCATACGGCTATTTGCGGATGCGGGAAAAATAACAAAAAGTAATGTAAGAGCGGAGTATCTCGATCCTGCCATTGAAGCAAAGGCCACACAGTGTGTTGCTTTTTTGATGGATTGGGAAAACAAAAATGTTTCAAGCGATGATAAAGAAAAACTCATAGAAAAAGAATTGACTAAAGATCCGTTTAATGTAACGGATATGAAAAAATTTTGGTCATACAAAAAGCTGGAGGATGGAACTCTATGTTTGACAAGTTATAAGGGCGCCGAAACCGATGTCGTAATCCCCGAACGAATCGGGAAAAATAAGGTAACGCTTATAGAAAAAGAGCTGTTTTCTCCAAACAAATACGGACCTAACTCCACACAAAAGAAAATTATGGAAAAAATCTTATCAGTCTTTATACCGGACAGTGTAGTATATATCGGAGACGATGCTTTTTTCGGCTGCGGCAAACTTGCAGATATTAATGTTTCAGCCGGTAATTCTGCTTACAGCTCAGAAAACGGAATTTTATTCAATAAGAGCAGAACCGAGATCCTTCGATACCCCGAGCGAAAAACGGATGCATCATATGTTGTTCCAAGTAGTGTGACACGCATAAGAGACAATGCTTTCCGGAACTGTAGCAGCCTTGCAAACATTACCATACCCGAAAGCGTAACAAGCATAGGCAATCATGCATTCTCTTTTTGCAAAAGTCTGACAAGTATCAATATACCGAATGGTGTCACAGGCATAGGAGAGGATGCTTTCAATGGTTGCAGCGCTCTTGCCGGCATTACCATACCCGAAAGTGTTATAAGCATCGGGGACAGGGCTTTTTACGAGTGCAGTAGCCTTACAAGTATCGACATACCCAAAAATGTTATAAGCATTGGAAACTCGGCTTTTTACGAGTGCAGTAGCCTCTCAAGTATTACTATACCCAATAATGTTACAAGTATAGGAGAGGATGCTTTCAATGGTTGCAGTAGCCTCAAAAGTGTCAACATACCCAATGGAATAAAAAGTGTAGAACCCGGTGCTTTTTTTTCCTGCAGCAGTCTTACAAACATTACTATCCCCGACAGTGTGAAGAAAATAAAAGGTTATGCTTTCGGTTGTTGCGAGAATCTCACAATTCACGCTTCGGAAAACAGTTATGCTAAGAAATACGCAGAATCTCACAACATACCCTTTGTTGCTATAGATTAGAATGTTTGCGATAAATGAAATGACAACTGATATTAAATAATAAAAGGAGAATCGCTATGGGGTTTAAGATTAAAAACGGGATTTTAATGAAATACATCGAAGATCCGGGTGTGACAGATGTGGTTATCCCAAGTGACGTGACGAGCATCGGAGACTCTGCCTTCTATAATTGTAGCAGCCTCACAAGCATCATAATACCGGAAAGTGTTACAAGCATAGGGGGCCGGGCTTTTATGTCCAGTGGCCTTACGAGCGTTGTTATGCCCGGAAGCATTGCGAACATTGGAAGCTCGGCATTTCAAAACTGCCAGAACCTCAAAAAAATCGCCATCCCCGAAGGCTTCACAATTATAGGCCGGGAAGCTTTTGCATTCTGCCACAACCTCTTCTGCCTCGACCTTCCTAACAGTATAACGGACATAGGAGAAAGAGCTTTCGCCGGATGTGACAGCCTGAAAAATATAACCCTACCTGAAAATGTAAAAAATATAAATGGATCCGCTTTTAATGAGTGCAGTAAATTAACAGATATAAATGTTGCGGGAAACAATTCTGCTTATAGCTCGGAAAACGGAATTCTGTTCAATAAGAGCAAAACCGAGATCGTTCGATACCCGATTGGAAAAACCGATGTTTCATATACCGTACCTGGTAGTGTGACAAGCATAGGAAGATATGCTTTTGGTCAATGCGAAACACTTAAAAGCATTACTTTGCCGGATGGTGTAACGAGCATAGGAAGCGGTGCTTTCTCTTTTTGCAGCGGCCTTACAAGCATCGCTATACCTGAAAGCGTTACAAAAATAGGATCCCATGCTTTCTCTTCCAGCGGTCTTGAAAATGTTTGCATACCAAATAGTGTCGCAACCATACAATACAGTACTTTTCACTGGTGTAAAAGCCTCACAAGTATCACCATACCCGCCGGTATAACAAATATTGGCGATAATGCTTTCAGTGATTGTGGAAGCCTCACAAGTATCAAAATACCGAATAGTGTTACAAAAATAGGAAATTTTGCTTTTGATCATTGCAGGAGTTTGACAAACATTACCATACCTGAAAGCGTTACAAGCATAGGCACTCATGCTTTCTGGGGATGTATGGGTCTGGCAAGTATCAACATACCGAATAATGTTACAAGAATAAATCGATATACTTTCGAGGACTGCTTGCGCTTGACAACCGTTATCATGTCCGATAGCATAATAAGTATAGGCGAGCATGCTTTTTCCTGTTGTGACAGTCTTAAAAACATCACTATACCGAATGGCGTGATAAATATAGAAGACTCGGCTTTCTTCGGATGCAAAAGCCTAACTAGTATCACTATGCCGGATAGCGTAAAGATTATCGGCGATCATGCTTTCTCTCGCTGCGGCAGCCTTATGAGCATTACAATCCCTGATGGTGTTGCAAGTATAATAAGGAGCAGTATTTTTGCAGAGTGTAACAATATCAGAAAAGTATTTGCAAACCCGGCAGAGTTGCCCGACGCTAAGTGGAAGCAAACAGCGTTGTACACTTTCATTCGCGAACCTGAAAAGTTCAGCGCAGAGCAAGCGGAAGGGTGCAAAAAATATCTCTTTTCCCAGAAAAAAAGACTGCTGCCGGAAATTTTTGCCAATGATTTTGCGGATGTTATACAGCTCTTTGCGGACGCGAAAAAAATAACAAAGAGCAATGTAAAAACAGAGTTCCTTGAGCCTGCCATTAAAGCAAAGGCCACGCAGTGCGTTGCTTTTTTGATGGATTGGGAAAACAAAAATGTTTCAAGCGATGATAAAGAAAAACTCATAGAAAAAGAATTGACCAAAGATCCGTTTAACGCGGCTGACATGAAAAAGATATGGTCATACGAGAAGCTGGAGGACGGAACTCTCTGTTTGACAAGTTATAAGGGCGTCGAAATCGACGTCATTATCCCCGAACGAATTGGGAAGAATAAGGTCGCGGTTTTAGGAAAAGAGCTGTTTTCTTCGTCCAAATACGGGCGCGTCGCTAGCCAAAGGGAAGTTTTGGAAAAACTCTCATCCGTCATTATACCCGATACTGTAGCGAGCATTGGCGACAAGGCTTTTTATTATTGCAAAAGCCTTACAAGCGTCTTTATACCGGAAAGTGTTACGAGCATAGGTGATAGAGCGTTCTGCGGGTGTAAAAGCCTGGCAAGTATCGATATACCGAATAGCGTTACGAGCATAGGAGGCCAAGCTTTCGATTCTTGCGAAAGCATCACAAGCATTAACATTCCCAATGGTGTAAAAAATATAGAAAAGGATGCCTTCTCATACTGCAACAAACTTGCAGATATAAATGTTGCAGCCGGTAACTCTGTTTACAGCTCGGAAAACGGAATTTTGTTCAATAAGAACAGAACCGAGATCGTTCGATACCCGATTGGAAAAGCTGATGTTTCATATACTGTTCCCGATAGTGTAATACGCATAAGTGACAGAGCTTTCGCTAGTTGCGAAAGTCTCACAAGCATTACCATACCAGAAAGTGTAACGAGCATAGGTGACGGTGCTTTCGCTAGTTGCGAAAGTCTCACAAGCATTACCATACCAGAAAGTGTAACGAGCATAGGTGACGGTGCTTTCGCTAGTTGCGAAAGTCTCACAAGCATTACCATACCAGAAAGTGTAACGAGCATAGGTGACAGAGCTTTCGCTAGTTGCAAAAGTCTCACAAGCATTACCATACCCGATGGTGTAAAGAGTATACGGAGCAGTACTTTCGGCTGGTGTAATAGTCTTACAAGTATTACAATACCGAATAATGTAACAAGCATAGAAGAGGATGCTTTCTGTTGTTGTAAAAATCTTGCAAATATCAACATACCGAATAGTGTAGCAAGTATAGGCGATAGAACTTTCAGCTTGTGCGAAAGTCTCACAAGCATTAACATTCCCAATGGTGTAAAGAGTATAGGAAATAAAGCATTTTGGAGCTGTATCAGCCTTATAAGTGTCAACATACCTGATAGCGTTACGAGCATAGGTGACGAAGCTTTCACCAGATGCGAAAGCATCACAAGCATTACCATACCCGATGGTGTAAAGAGTATAGGAGAGAATGCTTTCAGTGGTTGTAGAAGCCTTATAAGTGTCAACATACCCAATGGTATAAAAAGTATAGAATCCGGTACTTTCGGTTTTTGCAGCAGTCTTACAAACATTACTATCCCCGACAGTGTGAAGAAAATAAAAGGTTATGCTTTCGGTTGTTGCGAGAATCTCACAATTCACGCTTCGGAAAACAGTTATGCTAAGAAATACGCAGAATCTCACAACATACCCTTTGCTGCCGTATGAGGAGAGTATTTGCGGTGAAAGAAACAACAACTGATAACCAGCTAAAATACGAAAACTATAAGGAACAGTTAATAAATGAACATTAAAGAAGCGAAAGAGCAAATAAAAAACGCCATGACGGCATATTTCACCAAGGATGAGCTTGGCAACTACATCATCCCCATTGAGCGGCAGCGCCCCGTTTTTCTAATGGGGCCTCCGGGCATCGGCAAGACCGCCATTATGGAACAGATTGCGCAGGAGCTGGATGTGGCGCTGCTGTCCTACTCCATGACGCATCATACGCGTCAAAGCGCTCTCGGCCTGCCGTTTATCTCGCGTAAGAAATACGACGGCAGGGAATATGATGTTTCCGAATATACAATGTCGGAGATCATAGCCTCTGTCTATGATATGATCGAGCAAACCGGCAAAAAAGAGGGCATTTTGTTTCTGGATGAGATCAACTGTGTCTCCGAAACGCTTGCGCCCATCATGCTGCAGTTTCTGCAATACAAAGTTTTCGGCCGCCATCGTGTGCCGGACGGCTGGATTGTTGTCACCGCCGGAAATCCGCCGGAGTACAATAATTCCGTTCGTGACTTCGATATAGTCACGTGGGATCGATTAAAGCGCATTGATGTTGAACCGGACTTTGACGTTTGGAAGGAGTACGCGTATAAAGCCGCCGTGCATCCTGCGGTGCTGAGCTATTTGGAGATAAAAAAGGCCAATTTTTACAAAGTCGAATCCACTGTGAGCGGCAAGGCTTTTGTTACGGCGCGCGGTTGGGATGATCTGAGCCAGATGATACGCCTGTATGAGCGTAACGGACTGAAGGTTGACGAAAAGCTTGTGTGTCAGTATCTGCAGGAAAAGACAATTGCCAAGGATTTCGCGGTGTATTACGACCTGTTTAATAAATACCGTTCGGATTATCAAATAGACAGCATATTAAATGGCGCGGTAAGCGACAGTATCAAGGGCAGGGCCATTGCCGCCAAGTTTGACGAACGCCTGGCTTTACTTGGTCTGCTGTTGGGCGCTGTCGGCTCCGAGATGCAGGATATTGTTGCTCAGGAAGATCTGCTGAAAGATTATATGAACGCCCTGAAGGCTTTCCGAATGGCGACAATGAAACCGCATTTTGATGCTTCCGATGCTTTGTGGCAATTGATCGATGCGCAGCAAGACGAGCTTGAGCGAGGAAAACTATCGGCTTCTCTTTCCGCTGCCGCTCAGACGCGAAAGCAAAAGCTCATCCTTATGCTTGAGGAACTGGAGCCTGCCATAAGCGATGCGGCGGACGGAGCAGTTGCATTTAAATCTGCCAAGGAAGATTTTGACAAAGCTCTCAAAGCTCTGAAAAAGCAAGCGGAAAAGGTCGGCAAACACTTGTCTAATGTCTTCCTCTTTTGTGAAGAGGTATTCGGTGACGGACAGGAAATCTTGATATTGGTTACAGAGCTCACTATCAGCTATTACGGCGCGCGATTCATCAGTCGATTCGGATGCACCGAATATTTCAAACACAATAAGGAACTCCTCTTCCACGAGCGCCAACTAGAGATAATTGCCGAACTTGAAAAATTGGAGCTGGATGATTGATTAAATAGAAGCACCGTATGTCAATTTCATATCCGCCGATTTATTGTTATAGTCGCATTATACGGTAATCTCCTGCGACTCATCTTGTTCGCGTAAGTTTGATTTGCCGCTTTAATATTTGATATTTAAGGAATATTTCAGGTCCATTTTGACTTGCCGTGAAAAAATATGCGCTGAATAGGGGGATTTGGTATGCGTATTCTTATTGCCGAGGATGAAGTGACCATTGCTCGGGCATTAAAGGTCATGCTGGAAAAGAATAAATATGCGGTCGACATGGTGCACAACGGGAACGACGCGCTTGATTATATTCAGGCGACAACCTATGATGCGCTGGTGCTTGATATTATGATGCCCGGGAAAGACGGAATTGATGTCTTGAAAACGGCGCGAGCCAACGGAATTACGACACCAGCGCTTTTCCTGACGGCTAAGTCGGATGTGGCGGATCGGGTAGCCGGTCTGGATGCCGGCGCGGACGATTATCTTCCAAAGCCCTTTGCTACAAGCGAGTTTCTTGCCCGTGTCCGCGCGCTGGTTCGGCGCAGCAACAGCTATACTTCTTCTGTACTCAGCTACGGAAATACTGCGCTTGACTGCAATCAGTATATTCTGCGCACGGATATGGGGGAGGTAAGGCTCAACAATAAGGAATACCAGCTTATGGAGCTGTTCCTCCATCATCCGCGACAAATATTTTCTTCCGATCACCTGATGGAAAAGGTGTGGGGACTTGACAGCGAAGCGGATATGGACGTAGTATGGACATACATAGGCTTTTTGAGAAAAAAGCTCAAGCAGATCGGCGCGGAAATTGAGATAAGGACAATCCGCGGAGCCGGTTATGCGTTGGAGGAAATGCAATGCTGAAAAAAATGCGCCGGCGCTTTATCGGCGCGGCGATGGCGGCTTTTAGCGCAGTTATTTTGACGCTGCTGTGCTTTGTAAATATCTGGAGCTATTACAATACGACGCAGCAGCTGGACGGTACGCTTAACCGCCTTTTGGAAGTGGAGAAGAAAAGCTCCGATATTCCGGAAGATCGCGCAGGGCCTCCGTTTGACAGCATGGATCGATTTTCACCGGAAGTGCCGTATATGATTCGTTTCTTTTCCGTACATATGACAGAGGACGGCATCGTTGAGCACATTAATCAGGACTATATAGCCTCAATTTCCGAGGGCGATGCGGAAACCTATGCAAAGAACGTAATTGTCGGCGGAAAGACACGCGGCTTCGAAGAAGGCTATAGATATCTTGTCGGGCAAGACGGGGGAAAAACGGTAATCGTGTTTCTGAATTCCGAACGCGAGCAGCAAGCGATGACTTCGCTGCTCTTGATTACTTTGTCGATTGCCGGTATTTGTCTTGCAGTTGTATTCGGCCTTGTAATTTTGTTTTCCCGTCGGGCAATTTCGCCGT
Organism: Oscillospiraceae bacterium; assembly: GCA_963636125.1. Lineage (GTDB taxonomy): Bacteria > Bacillota > Clostridia > Oscillospirales > Oscillospiraceae > Limivicinus. Next base: position 7,808 of record CAVHIP010000057.1, read on the forward strand.
ATCTGAAGAATATGGAAGCTCAGAAGCAGTTTATCACAAATGCCAGTCATGAGCTGAAAACGCCTCTTACCGCTATTTCTACCAGCGCGGACGTGCTGGCGATGGAGGACGGCAATAACGAATGGGTACGCAGCATTCAAACACAAGCGGCGCGGCTTTCCAAACTTATCGTCAATCTCATAACTCTTTCGAGACTGGATGAAGAGAACCCGTTTCCTGCGCGGTCCGACTTCTCGCTCAGCGATGCGCTATGGGAAATAAGCGAACCGTTTGTATCTCTTTCTCAAGCCAAGGGGAAAAAATATACTCAAAATATTGCCGACGGACTGATAGTGACAGGCGACCGCACGGCAATTCAGCAGATGGTTTCCATACTTCTGGACAACGCGATTAAATATTCCGATGACGGCGGCAGCATTTCATTGTCAGCCAAGCGCAACGGCAAAAAAGCGGAAATCGAAGTAGCGAACACTATAGACGCATCGCAGAAAATCGACACCGCGCGCCTGTTTGACAGATTTTACCGTGTAGACGAATCCCATTCCAACACCATGAGCGGAACCGGCATCGGCCTCTCAATTGCAAAAGCTACAGTAGAGGCTCACGGCGGGAAAATTTCCGCAAAACAATCCGACAACCTTATTACATTTCAGGTTATAATATAATTTTTATTATAGAAAACAAGAGACATTCTTTGAAAATGCCTCTTGTTTTCTTTTTTCAAGCACATTTCAAGTTTGTCCGCTATAAACATGCAGATACCTGACAGAAGCAACGTAAGGAGGTATGACAGATGATTCAGGTTTCCCACCTAACAAAATACTACGGCGATTTTCTTGCCGTGAACGATTTGTCCTTTGAAATTCAGGACGGTCATGTTTACGGATTTCTCGGTCCGAACGGCGCGGGAAAATCAACCACAATGAACATTATGACAGGATGCCTTTCTCCGACTGACGGCACCGTTAAAATCGGTGACTTTGACATTTTAGAGCAGCCGGAACAGGCCAAGCGTCTCATCGGCTATCTTCCCGAGCAGCCGCCTCTGTATACAAGCGAAACGCCGCAGGAATATTTGACATTTGTCGGCGAGGCAAAGGGACTGCGCGGTAAAGAGCTATGCGAGGAAATTGACGGCGCCGTGCAGAGCGCGGGCATTGAGGAAGTTCGTGACAGAATCATCGGCACACTTTCTAAAGGCTATCGGCAGCGCGTCGGAATCGCGCAGGCTCTTTTGGGCAAACCTCAGGTCATCATTCTCGATGAGCCGACCGTTGGTCTTGACCCTATTCAAATTGTCGAGATACGCGATCTGATCAAAGAGCTCGGCAAAACTCACACTGTAATTCTCAGCTCCCATATTCTCTCGGAAGTGCAGGCTGTATGCGAGAAAGTGCTTATCATCTCCAAAGGAAAGCTCGTCGCGTTTGACGCGCCCGAAAATCTGGAAACGCTCATGCTCGCTTCAAACTCCGTTACATTTCAGGCCGAATGCGGCAAGAAAGACGCAGAAACTATTCTTGCCAAAGCGGAGGGCCTTTCGGATTGGGAGGTCAAAGAAGAAAACGGCATTTGCAGCGTAACGGCAAATCTTGCAAATGGGCAGGATGCCAAAGCCGTCTGCGGCAAGCTCACAATGGCGTTTGCGGCAAAGGGACTGCCTGTATTTGAAATGCGTACAAAGAAAGCAAATCTTGAAGATGTGTTCCTTGAACTCACAGAATCCGATGCGCCGGATGAAACGGCGGATTTGATTAAACCCGAAGCGGAAAGCGAGGCTGAAAAAAATGATTGCGGTATTTAAGCATGAATTGCGCAGCGCGTTCAACACACTGACAATCTATTTATTCTGCGCGGCGTTGCTGTGTTTTGTCGGCGTGGGCGCGATGATATATAATATTCAGGCATCGGTTGCGAATTTTGAATATGTCCTGAGCTTTGTCTCTATCGGTCTTGTTGTTATCATTCCCGTGCTGACCATGCGTTCTTTCGCAGAGGAGCGCAAGCAGAAGACAGATCAGCTTCTATATTCTCTGCCTTTGAAAACATGGCAGATTGTAGTCGGCAAATACCTTTCTCTTGTCGTTATGTTCCTCCTGCCGGTGGCGATTATCTGTATATACCCCTATATTTTTTCTAAATACGGCGATGTGTATCTGCCGGGAGCGTACGGCGGTCTGTTTGCTTTCTTCGTTATGGGCGCGGCGCTGATTGCCGTCGGTATTTTCATATCATCCCTGACAGATAATCAGGGCTTTGCGGCGGGTATATCCATTGTACTCTTCCTGTTCAATTATTACAGCGTTTCCCTTGCCGAGCAGGTTTCTTCAACAAGCTACGGCAGCGCGGTGGCTATTTGCATCATAGCGGTGCTGATAGGTTTTATCGTCAAAGCGCTTACCAAAAACAACATGATTGCGCTTGGTGTCGGCGGGGGATTGGTGATAGCAACCTTGGCGGCATATTTCATAGCTCCCGACAAATTTGAGGGACTGCTTCCGAGCATCATGGAAAAGCTCTCTCTGTTTGAACGCTTCAACACATTTGTCAACGGTGTTTTTGATCTGACGGCGTTGGTATTCTACGCTTCGGTCATCGTTCTCGGCCTGTTCCTGACTGTGCAGTCGTTGGAGAAACGGAGGTACAACTGATGAAATTTATAAATATTAAGCGCAATCATATTAAAAGCGGCATTGCGGCTAAAGGCGGTTCTTATTCCATCGCGGTGACGGCGATTGTTTTGGCGATCCTTGTTGCGGTAAATGTTCTTTTTTCAGCCCTTCCGACATCTTCGACAAAATATGATATCACATCCACAAATCTTTACTCCGTTACCAGCAGCACAAAGGTTGTTGTAAACGCGCTGGAAAAGGATGTGACAATATACTGGATTGTGCAGGCGGATGAGGAAGACGAAGTAATTGAAAACCTGCTGGGTAAATACGAAAGCCTGTCTTCTCACATTACGGTGATCAAGAAAAACCCGGACGCGTTCCCGACATTTACAACCCAATATACGAGCGAGGACGTGCCGAATAACAGCTTAATAATTGAATGCGGCGAAAAGAGCCGGTATATCAGCTATGATGACATTTATCTCGCGGATGTGGATTATACGACTTATTCCTATGTCTATTCCTTTGACGGCGAGGGCGCGATAACCTCCGCTATCGACTATGTCATCTCAGATGAGTTGCCGAAAATCTATACGCTGGAGGGTCACGGAGAAGAATCGCTTCCGGACGAGTTCAGCGCGCAGATAGAAAAAGAAAATATTGAGCTGGAGTCGTTTTCACTGCTTAATTCCGATGAAATTCCGGACGATGCTGACGCGCTGCTGATCTACGCGCCGCAGAGCGATATTTCCGAAGACGAGGCGAAATTGTTGGAAAATTATCTGAAAGACGGCGGAAAGATGCTTGTGATCGCGGGTCCGACGGAAAACGGCACGCTCGCCAATCTCTACAGCGTGCTGAAGACATATGGCGTTGAAAGCGCAGATGGGTTTGTGGTTGAGAGCGATCGCAAATATTATGCGTTCCAACAGCCTTATATTCTCTTGCCGGAAATCTCATCAAGCGAAATTACGGATCCGCTTCTGGAAGAAAATTACTACGCGATTATCCCGCTCGCGCAAGGACTCACGATTACCGGCAGTTCCGCAACAGCGCTGCTGACCACTTCTGCCGAATCCTACAGCAAAGCCGCAGGGTTTGATATAGAGACCTACGAAAAGGAAGACGGAGATACAGACGGCCCGTTTGCCGTGGCGGTTTCGATAGACACCGGTAATGACGGACAGCTTATTTGGTTCTCTTCCGGATATTTTCTGGAAAAAGCGTACAACGCTTATTCCTCGGGCGCAAATCTTGATCTCGCAATGAACGCCCTTTCCTCTTTGATCGGCGAGCGCGATGCGGTATCCATTCGCAGCAAGAGCTTGAGTTATAACTATCTTACTATCTCCGATTCAACTGCATCGATCCTTAAAACATGGATGATTTGCGTAATTCCGGCGGCATTTGTGCTGTACGGAGTATTAACCGTAATTGACAGGAGGAAAATGCGTCATGCGTAAAATGACAAAATTATATACGTTGCTCGGCATACTTCTTGTGGTATGCGCGGCCGCATTCGTCGTCACCCGTTATGAGGGAAAAAAAGAGCAAATCAAAAACAGTGGCGAAGTAATTCTTGAAATACCCACTGAAAACGTCACAGCCGTTTCATGGACTAATGACAGCGGAACTTTTTCTTTCTCAAAAGAAGAAAAATGGGTCTATGACGATGACAACGCATTCCACGCAGACGAGGAAAAAATAAATAGTCTGCTTGAACAGTTTGAAAGTTTTGCGGCGGCGTTTACAATAGACGATGTCGAGGATTATTCGCAATACGGGCTCGATGATCCTGCGTGCAAAATATCGATTACGGCGGGCGATGAAAGCTATAACATTGAGCTCGGAGATTTCAGCAAGATGGATGAGCAGCGTTATATCTCTATCGGCGACGGCAAGGTTTATCTTGCCGCGCATGATCCGCTGGACGAATATGATGCGGTGCTGCGCGATATGATTCTCGATGATACTCTTCCGGAGTTTGACACTGCTCAGCAAATAGATTTTTCAGGCAGTGAGAATTATACGATTGTTCGCGATGAGAGTATAAAGAGTATTTGTGCCGATGATATTTTCTTTGCGGACGGTCAGCCGCTTGATACGGACAATGTGAACTCATTCCTCCGCTCCGTTCAATCGCTGAGTCTTATAAATTATGTCAGCTATAACGTTTCGGATGAGGAACTTGAAAACTTCGGAATGAACGAGCCGGAGCTTACGATTAATCTGGAGTATGCCGTAACCGATGATGACGGTAACGTTGAAGATACAGGAAGCTTGACGATTTATGTTTCCCGTAATCCCGAAGAGCTCACGAAATATGAAAAAGCCGTTGAAAAAGAAGAGGAAGATCTTCCCGATGTGACATGCTACGCGCGAATCGGAGATTCGCAGATTGTCTATGAGATTTCTCAGAGCGAATATGACAGCCTGACGGCATGTGCCTATAACACACTGCGGCATCAGGAACTCTTCACGGCGGATTTTGATTCTGTAACGTCCATTGATGTACGGCTGAACGGCGAAACATATACCTTCGAGTATGAACCTCCCGAGAGCAAAAAAGACGAGGATGAAGGCACATGGAAATATAACGGCGAAGAATTTGATGTTCAGAACCTGAAAGCGTCGCTCAGCGCAATTTCGGCTTCCGATTTTACCGATGAAATACCCGCCGGACAGGAAGAAATTTCTCTGACAGTGCATCTCGACAATGAGGACTTTCCGGAATTAACACTGACGCTTTATCGCTATGACGGTTCAAATTGTTTAGCCGAGGTTGACGGAAACACCGTTGCCTTTGCGTCCAGAGACAAGACGGTCGCTCTTGTTGAAGCGGTCAACAAATTGATATTGGGCAGCTAATAGAACAAATTATAATAATTGAGGCGTGTGAATAAACTCACGCCTCGATTATTATATCAAGAACAGGCGGGATACTTACTCCGAAGGCAACTACTCCATGACCGTGGGCAAGCAGACATACACGGACAAGAAGGAAGCCGGCAAGGCGCTTGCGCTTGAAATACTCGCAAAGGCGAACGAAAAGCAGTTTGTCAAAGTCGGCGAATTTGCGGGATTTGAGTTGCAGGTTATGAAGCTTGACAGACTCATGGCGGCGTCAAAAGGCAGCGAATATCTGGGGCAAATCGTCGGAGCGCAGAGTTATCCGTTTGACATCAAGCAATTCTATCTTGACAGCCCGACACATCTGGCAAACGAAGTCGCCAAGAAGGTTGAGGCAATAGATTCAAACCTCAAACGCTGGCAATACGAGCTTGAAAAAACAAAGACTGACCTTGCCGCGCAGGAGAAATTGAGCAAGGAGCCGTTTGCGAAACAGGCCGAGCTTGACACAAAGACAAAGCGTTTCGATGAGGTTATGGCAATACTCAATCCTCAAGAAGAGCAAGCCTTAGACGACGTTGATAACGACACGCAGTATCAGGAGCGAGATTATCTTGACGATGAGGGCGCGATACAGTATGATAGAA
>CAVHIP010000058.1:0-13838 GCA_963636125.1 Oscillospiraceae bacterium
TTCATTCTTGTCATAGTAAGCTAACTCCTTTCTCAGATTTCTGCGCCGCACTTCTTGCAGACGCGGGTCTTCTTGCCGTCGGCTATCTTGTGAGCAACGCGGGTTGCCTTGCCGCACTTGGGGCAGACGAGCTGTACTTTGCAAGCGTAAATGGGGGTCTCGACCTTGATGATACCGCCATCCTGACCCTGCTTCTGGGGCTTCTGGTGCTTGGTGGCTACGTTGACGCCCTCAACAACAACCTTGAGAGCCTTGGGGTCAGCGGACATGACCTTGCCCTGCTTGCCCTTATCCTTGCCGGACAGGACTACGACTTTATCGTCTTTTTTAATGTTCATTCTCTGCGACCTCCATTAAACCACTTCGGGAGCGAGTGACAGGATCTTCATGTATTCCTTGTCACGGAGCTCACGGGCGACGGGTCCAAAGATACGAGTGCCGCGAGGATTCTTATCACCGGTGTTGATAAGAACTGCCGCATTCTCGTCAAAACGGACGTAGGTGCCGTCTGCGCGGCGAACGGGCTTTACCGTGCGGACGACGACTGCCTTGACAACCTCGCCCTTCTTCACGGTGCCGCCGGGAGCTGCCTTGCGAACGGAGCAGACTATTACGTCACCAATGCTTGCATATTTGCGCTTGGATCCGCCAAGAACGCGGATGCACTTCAATTCTTTGGCGCCGGTATTGTCGGCGACCTTAAGATAACTTTCCTGCTGTATCATATGGGCGCCTCCTTACTTAGCCTTCTCTACGATTTCGACAACGCGCCATCTCTTGTCCTTGGACAGGGGGCGGGTCTCCATCACGCGGACGATATCACCGATGCCGCACTCGTTATTCTCATCATGAGCCTTGAGACGGTAGGTGTTACCGATGATCTTCTTATAGGTCTTGTGAGCAACGCGGTTCTCAACAGTGACCACAACGGTCTTATCCATCTTATCGGATACTACCTTGCCAACGCGGGTCTTACGGGAAGTAGTTCTTTCTTCGTTCATTATCACTTACCTCCTTAATTCTTCTTCTCACTGAGAACAGTGAGAACGCGGGCGATGTCGCGGCGTGTGGCAGAAATCTTAGTGGGATTGTCAAGATGATTGGTAGCGTGCTGCATACGGAGCATGAACAGATCCTTCTTCAGGTCAACGAGCTTGCTCTGGAGCTCTTCGACGGACATGGAGCGTATTTCGTTTGCTTTCATCTTATTCACCACCTATCTCGGACTCTTCGCCGGCCTTGACTATCTTAGTCTTGATAGGCAGCTTGTGGCTCGCCAGACGCAGCGCTTCGCGCGCGGTATCGTCGCCGACGCCTGCTATCTCGAACATAACTCTGCCGGGCTTGACTACGCTTACCCAATACTCAGGAGCGCCTTTACCGGAACCCATACGGGTTTCAGCCGGCTTGCTGGTAACGGGCTTGTCGGGGAATATCTTGATCCATACCTGACCGCCACGCTTGGTGTAACGGGTCATAGCGATACGGGCCGCTTCGATCTGGTTGGAGGTAATCCAGCCGGGCTCAAGAGCCACAAGACCGAACTCACCGTAAGAGACTTTGTTGCCGCGGGTGGCTTTGCCCTTCATGCGGCCGCGCTGTACTCTGCGGTACTTAACTCTTTTAGGCATTAACATTAGTCGTTGCCTCCTTCCTTGGCTGCGGGACGGGGACCTCTGTTGAAGCCCTGGCCTGCGGGACGCTGGCCGTAACCGCCCTGACGGCGATCGCCTGCGGGACGCTGACCGTCGCGATTGTAGGGACGGCGCTCTCCGCCCTGACGGCGGTCATCTCTGCGGCGACGCTCACCTGCGGGCTTGGAGGTATCCATTACGCGGGGAGTGGTGCGCAGGGTCTGAGAGAGAACTTCGCCTTTGTAAATCCAAACCTTGATGCCGATGCGGCCGTAGGTGGTGTCTGCTTCTGCGAAGCCGTAGTCGATATCGGCGCGGATGGTCTGAAGAGGAATGGTGCCTTCGTGGTAGCACTCGGAACGGGCAATTTCAGCGCCGCCGAGACGGCCGCCGCACTTGACCTTGATACCGCGCGCGCCCATGCGCATTGCGCGGCCCATTGCGTTCTTCATAGCTCTGCGGAAGCCGATACGCTTCTCGAGCTGCTGAGCGATGTTTTCCGCAACCAGCTGAGCGTTGGTGTCGGGAGTGCGGACTTCGACGATGGAGAGAGCCACGGGCTTGCCGATGAGCTTCTCTACGTCCTGACGCAGCTTCTCGATCTGTTCGCCGCCCTTGCCGATGACAACACCGGGTCTGGAGCAGTGAATGTAGATGCGGACCTTTGCGCTGTCGCGCTCTATCTCGATGGTGGGGACACCGGCGGAATAGAGGGCCTTCTTGAGGAATTTACGGATGTTGTAGTCTTCGACTATGAGATCGCCGACCTTTTCTTCTCTGGCGTACCATCTGGAGTCCCAGTCTTTGATAACGCCTACGCGCATACCATGAGGATTAACTTTCTGTCCCATAATTCTGCCTCCTTCCCTTACTCTTTCTCAGCCACAGCGATCATGATGTGGCTGGTGCGCTTGTTGATGCGGTACATACGGCCCTGAGCTCTGGGCATGCCTCTCTTGAGGATGGGGCCTGCGCCTGCGTAAGTTTCGCAGACATAGAGCTTTTCGGGATCCATATCGAAGTTGTTCTCTGCGTTCGCCATTGCGGATTTGAGAACCTTGATCATGAGCTCGCAGCCGGCCTTGGGGGTGTTCTCCATAAGAGCCAGAGCGTAGTTTGCGTTCTTGCCGCGAATCATGTTGCAGATTATCTCGACCTTGCGGGGGGAGATGCGTGCATATTTATGCTCTGCGCGCGCTATTTTCTTTTCGTCCATTTATCTCTCCTCCTTACTTAGCGGTCTTGCTGCCGGAGTGGCCGCGGAAGGTACGGGTGGGAGCGAACTCGCCCAGCTTGTGTCCGACCATATCTTCGGTGACGTACACGGGAACATGACGGCGTCCGTCATGAACGGCGATGGTGTGTCCGACAAAGGACGGGAAAATAGTGGAGGAACGAGACCATGTCTTGATGACCTGCTTTGCGCCGGTCTTGTTCATTTCGGTAACTCTCTTCATCAGCTCGGGAGCGACGAAAGGTCCCTTTTTAATACTTCTGCTCATTAACTATTCCCTCCTTACTTTGCGTTGCGGCGCTTGACTATGAACTTATCGGTTGCGTTCTTAGTCTTGCGGGTCTTATAACCGAGTGCGGGCTTGCCCCAAGGAGTAACAGGGCCGGGACGGCCGACAGGGGACTTGCCTTCACCGCCGCCGTGGGGGTGATCACAGGGGTTCATGACGGAGCCGCGGACCGTGGGACGGATGCCCATGTGACGTTTGCGGCCGGCCTTACCGATGTGAACATTGGCGTGGTCGATGTTGCCTACCTGACCGATGACAGCGTAGCAGTTCAGACGAACCTTGCGCATCTCGCCGGAGGGCAGACGCAGAGTAGCCATGCCGTTCTCCTTGGCCATGAGCTGAGCTACATTGCCTGCGGAGCGGACAAGCTGAGCGCCCTTGCCGGGGTAAAGCTCAACATTGTGAATCATGGTACCTACGGGGATGTTTGCCAGAGGCAGCGCGTTGCCGGGCTTGATGTCGGCAGCGGCGGAAGAGAGAATCTTGTCGCCGACGTTGAGACCGACAGGAGCGACGATGTAGCGGCGCTCGCCGTCAACATACTCAACAAGAGCTATGAATGCGCTGCGGTTGGGGTCGTACTCAATGCGAAGGACTGTTGCCTCGACATCGCGCTTGTCGCGCTTGAAGTCGATAACACGGTACTTCTGGCGGTTGCCGCCGCCCTGATGGCGGACGGTGATGCGGCCATAGCTGTTGCGGCCGGAATTCTTCTTGAGGACTTCAAGAAGCTTCTTCTCGGGCTTGGCATGCTTGTCAACTCCGTCGAATCCGGAGACAGTCATCTGTCTGCGGCTGGGGGTAGTAGGTCTGTAAGTTTTAATAGACATTCTTCATTCCCTCCTTATGCCATGCCTTCGAACAGCTCAATGTTCTTGGAATCTGCGCTGAGCTTAACAACGGCTTTCTTCCAGGAGGCTGTCTTGCCTGCGGGGTAAGCGCCCTGACGCTTGCTCTTTGCACGGACGTTAAGAGTGGTGACCTTAACGACGGTGACGCCGAAAATCTCTTCGACAGCTTTTGCTATCTCGATTTTGTTGGCATCCTTGGCAACTTCAAACGCGTACTTTTTGATGTCCAGGTCTTCCATGGACTGCTCAGTGATGATGGGGCGTATGACGATATCATATGCGGTCTTCATCATGCGTACACCTCCTCGATCTTTGCAAGGGCCGCTTTATCAACAACCATCTTGCCGCCGGTGAGAATCTGATAGGGGTTGAGAATGGTGGCGATGGTGGTGCCGACGCCGCAGATGTTGCGGGCGGAGAGAACCACGTTCTTATCAACATTCTCGGTGACGACGAGCGCCTTGCCCTCTACGCCGACCTTGGAAAGGAAGGTCTTGAAGGTCTTGGTCTTGATCTCGTCCATCTTGAGACCGTCAACAACGATGATCTCGGACTCTGCGGCCTTAGCGGACAGAGCGGACTTGAGAGCAAGTCTCTTGACCTTCTTGTTGAGGGTGTAGGAGTAATCTCTGGGCTTGGGGGCGAACGCTACGCCGCCGTGATACCACACGGGGGAGCCTGCGTAACCTGCGCGGGCGCGGCCTGTGCCCTTCTGTCTCCAGGGCTTCTTGGTGGTGTAGGAAACTTCACCCTTGGTGAGCGCGCTCTGTGTGCCCTGACGGCAGTTTGCAAGATGATTCTTGACCGCGTCATGGAGAACGCTCTTGTTCGGCTCGATGCCGAAAATGGCCTCGGAGAGCTCGATCTCGCCGATCTTCTCGCCTGCCATATTAAATACGTTAGCTTTAGGCATTTATGCTGCTCTCCTTTCTTTACTTGGTACGCGCGGAAGCCTTCTGGGGGTTGACACGAGCAGAAGCCTTCTGGGGGTTGAGAGAGATACCGGCGCCCGCCTGCTTGACAAACTGGGTCTTGACGGTATTCTTGATGTAAACGATGCTGCCCTTCGGGCCGGGAACGGCGCCGCGGATAGCGATAAGATTGAGCTCGGGATCGACTTTGACAACGTCGAGATTCTGAACAGTGACCTGCTCTACGCCCATGTGGCCGGCCTGACGCTTACCCGGGAAAATACGGGAAGGATCGGTGGATGAGCCCATGGAGCCCGCGTGACGGTGAACAGGACCGCCGCCGTGGCTGGTAGGTGTACGGCCCTGGCCCCAGCGCTTGATAACGCCGGCGTAGCCGTGACCTTTGCTGATGCCGGTGACATCGACCTTGTCGCCCTGAGCGAAAACGTCAGCCTTGACAACGTCGCCGACTTCCAGCTTGCTGGAATCCTCAAGGCGGAACTCCTTGAGATGCTTCTGAGGAGCGACACCCGCTTTTTTGGTGTGGCCCAGCTCAGGCTTGGAGAGCTTCTTTTCGGATACTTCTTCGTAACCGAACTGCACGGCGTCATAACCCTCTTTTTCCTTGCTCATCTTGGCGACGACCACGCAGGGGCCTGCCTCGATGACAGTGACGGGAATGACCTTACCGGCTTCGTCGAAGATCTGCGTCATGCCGACCTTCTTGCCGATGATGGCTTTCTTCATTAAATATTTCCTCCTAACGGTTATTGGTTGCCTCGCATGATCTTCCGCCGGATTTCCGGCGTGTCGGAGGCTGGCAACTTAACCCGTCCGCAAGCCGCGCGGACTGTGGGTTTTCAAAATTGTGGGTCCCGGCTGCTCGAGCCGAGGGGATTGTTTGCCTTTATCAGAGCTTGATCTCTATCTCGACACCGGCGGGAACTTCGACGCTCATAAGAGCTTCGACGGTCTTCTGGGTGGGAGACATGATGTCGATAAGGCGCTTGTGGGTGCGGCGCTCAAACTGCTCGCGGGAATCCTTGTACTTGTGAACTGCGCGGAGGATGGTGACGATTTCGGTCTTGGTGGGCAGGGGGATAGGACCGGAAACCTTTGCATCGGTGCGCTTTGCGGCTTCCACGATAGTCTCCGCGGCCTTGTCGATGAGCTGATGATCGTAAGCCTTGAGGCGGATGCGGATCATGTTCTTGTTGGTGCTTGCCATGGTGTTTTCTCCTTTTTTGTACGTTTGGTGCGGCATTGGGAACCGCCCTCTTATGCGTACTTCCGAGGTTGTTCTGATCTCATACACACAACCGTGCGTATCAGACCGCGTCCGAAAAAAGAAACCGACTTTTCAGCCGGTCAGACTTCTCCCGCAACGCGCGATATACGCGTGTATAAGGAAAACCTCAGCCGCCCGATTACATATCGAAGTATTTCTCCGATACCGGACATACTCCACGGAAGTTACCTCGCTTTCACGAGCAATCTCCCGCTTCATCGCATAATACGCGCTCAAATCACGCGCTTTAATAATATACCAGCTCGCTCGCGCCGTGTCAAGAAAAATTTTCGAAAAAATCGGGGAAAATTGCAATATTTCCGCGATATTGCTTTTTTTATCCACTCATAGCTGAGCCGATGGATTTTTCATGCTAAAGCGAAAAAAATCCACGCCGCGGAAATGGGCGTGGATAAGAAAATTCGGTTATTATTTTCTTTCGGTGAATTTATTTCGCGCACTTGCCGCATGGCTCATATCCGCATGTTGCAGCATCTCGAAATGTTGTTCTTACCGCATTTTTACCGGCGCATTTTTCTTTGAAATGATATTTCTCCCCATATGGTGTTACATAGCACACTTTCCCTTCCGAGGAATCGAGTTTCTCCACATCGAAAACAAAGCCCTCGGCTTTATCGCCTTTTGTTAAATAATCATAATTTGTTATTATGGCAATCTGAGTTGAGCAAGAGCTCTTTCCCGTTATATAAAATTCGATGCGGGTTTTGTTTTCTACCTCAATCGCGTCTTCGGTTTTTGCCGATAAAAGTTCCTCATCATAAAATAGTAAAATATCCTCTGCTGTCACACTCGTGACAGATGTATCTACAGTGATTGTTACACCCTCTCCGTTTCCGAGATAAACGGTTTCGGAATCGACGTGCGCGTAATCACTCAGATAGCTTACACTCAAGTCATCCGCAGTTAACTTTAGAATATCCTGCTCCTCCGATTCGGGCGCATCTGAACTTTGAGCAGAAACATTATCTGATCCTGAAGTGGCATTTTCATCTGCTTCATCAGTAGTTTCTTTCGCTTTTGCATCAAGTTCCAAAACATTCGCAGGAGCAGAACTGCCTCTTAATGCGTAAGGTAAGATGTATCCGCTTGGAACAGATGTGAGCTCCTCCACTTGTGCCACGCTTGAACTGTCGTCGTGATTTTCGATATCTTTCTCCGCCATGATACCGACGATTCCAAAACACACAACAAATGCGGCGACAAGCGTAATAGCCAAAACCTTATTTTTCTTTATATCATTATATGCTTCTATCTCTTTTCGGAGTTGTTTCATTTCTTTCTTGTTTTGCATAGTTTTAATCGGATGCGGAATATGAAACCCGTTTCTCTTTTTCGTTTCATTTTCAAGTTCCTGCAAGCGTTCTATTCGCTTACACTGTTCTTCGGCAAGACGAGAGTTCTTTGATGCAATACGTTCTTTTATTTTTTCAAAGGGATTATTCATATTAATATTCTCCTGTCAGCAAAATATATGACGTATATTCTTCCGGATAGCTTGTTTTGCCGAAATATCAGCTGAACTCTCTTTGCATGCAGATATTCCGTATAATATAGTTTATTCTAACATACAGCGCAATTAATTGCAATCATAGGGTATTCTATAGCTGTAGTGAACACAGAATTGATAGGGCAATTTTTGCCTCTAGCTGAAGATGGAGTTCATCTTCGAGGGGAAATTGAGCTTGATCAGTTGTTTGTAGTTCGATGAGGAAAGTATTATAGATACCTCCCAGCCAAACTTTGTCCATATTTTGTGACGCAGATATTATTATATAAAAATACAGATACGGTATAAAATTGAGCTAGTCGCATTGCCGTAAATTGCTCTCCATGCCGGAACGGATAAAGGTTATAATAAATCTCGTCAATGTAGTCAAGAATTTTGACGAGATTTGACGAGATTCTGACGAGATTCTGACGAGATAATTTTGACATGCTCGCAATTTCAAGGCTTTATTCCCCCCACAGCCCGAAAAAATCGGCGCTGTCTCGTCAATTATATCGCCATGCCGTCCCTCGTCGGCGCGCGAAAAATGTTGACAAATCAATTCGGCGTATTTATAATATCTGCATTATATGACTTGCCGAGAAGGTCAGGAGTAACCGGCTGCGGATGCGCAGAGAGAAAGCGGAGAGGTGCGAGCTTTCGTGATGCGCCGGTGAAGGTCGGGCCGGAGCAAGCGACGTGAACGGAGTAGCGCCGCCGTACTGTCTGCGTTAAAGACTTTCGAGCGCCGCCGCGATTACGGCGGAATTCAGGTGGTACCACGGTAATTTGCTCATTGCCGCCCTGAGACATTTTGTCTCGGGGCGTTTTTTGTTGCTTCCGGTTTATCGCTTAGCTTGTGTATATTAATAAGAAGAGGAGAAAACGTATGAAAGAGCTTCCGAAAGTGTATGATCCGAAATCGGTTGAGAAGAAAATCTACGACATGTGGATGGACGGCGGATATTTCAAGGGCAAAATCGACCCCGACAAAAAGCCGTTTTCCATCGTTATGCCGCCTCCCAATGTCACCGGTCAGCTCCACATGGGGCACGCGCTCGACGCGACGCTGCAGGACATTCTCACCCGCTACAAGAGAATGCAGGGCTATTCCGCGCTGTGGCTGCCGGGCGTTGACCACGCGGGCATCGCCACGCAGATAAAGGTCGAAGAAGTTTTGCGCAAGGAAGAGGGCAAAACGCGCTATGATCTCGGCCGCGAAAAGTTCCTTGAGCGCGTATGGGCATGGAAGCAGCAGTACGGCGACAGGATAGTCGAGCAGCAGAAGAGCATGGGCGTCAGCTGCGATTGGGACAGAAGCCGCTTCACGATGGACGAAACCTGCGCCAAGGCCGTGCGCGAAACCTTCTGCGAGCTGTACGAAAAGGGGCTTATCTACAAGGGCCGCCGCATGATAAACTGGTGCACCCACTGCCGCACCGCGCTTTCCGACGCGGAGGTCGAGTATAAGGACATCCCCGGCTCGTTCTGGTACATCCGCTATCCCATCGAGAACTCCGACGAGGAGCTTGTCATAGCCACCACCCGTCCCGAGACCATGCTGGGCGACTCCGGCGTCGCGGTCAACCCGGCGGACGAGAAATATCAACACCTTGTCGGCAAGAACGCGATTCTCCCTCTCGTGGGAAGAAAGCTGCCCATCGTCGCGGACGATTATGTTGAGCTGGGCTTCGGCACGGGCGCCGTCAAGATGACCCCCTGCCACGACCCGAACGACTTTGAGGTCGGTCTGCGCCACAATCTGGAGCAGATTCAGTGCATCGACGAGGACGGCAAGATTATCAACGGCGGCAAGTATAACGGCATGGACCGCTTCGAGGCGCGCAAGGCCATCGTCGCCGATCTGGAGGAGCAGGGCTACATCGTCAAGATAGAGCCGTACAGCCACAACGTCGGCTGCTGCTACCGCTGCGGCAAGGTCGTGGAGCCGTTGCCCTCCCCGCAGTGGTTCGTGAAGATGGAGCCGCTGGCGAAGAAGGCTCTCGAGGTCGTAAACGACGGGCGCGTGAAATTCGTTCCGGAGAGATTTACGAAGACATATACAAACTGGATGGAGAACGTGCACGATTGGTGCATTTCCCGTCAGCTCTGGTGGGGGCATCAGATTCCCGCGTGGTACTGCGATGATTGCGGCCACATCACCGTCTCCCGCGAAGACGCGACCGAGTGCGAGGCTTGCCACAGCAAGAACATCCGCCGCGAAGAGGACGTGCTGGACACATGGTTCTCCTCCGCTCTCTGGCCGTTCTCCACAATGGGCTGGCCGGACAAGACGCCCGAGCTTGATTACTGGTACCCGACAACCGTCATGGTCACGGGCTACGACATTATATTCTTCTGGGTCGCGCGCATGATATTCTCCGCCATGGAGCAGCTCGACAAGGAGCCGTTCAAGACCGTGTTCATCCACGGACTCGTGCGTGACAGTCAGGGCAGAAAGATGTCGAAATCCCTCGGCAACGGCATCGACCCGCTCGAGATGATCGACAAATACGGCGCGGACGCGCTGCGCTTCAACCTCATCACCGGCAACAGCCCCGGAAACGACATGCGCTTCTACGTCGAAAAGTGCGAGGCGATGCGCAACTTCTGCAACAAGATATGGAACGCCTCCCGCTTTGTGATGATGAACCTCACCATCGACAAGAACGAGCTGCCCGAAAAGCTTGAGACCGAGGACAAGTGGATTCTCTCCAAGCTCAACGACGTCGTCAAAGAGGTCTGCGAGAATATGGACAGCTTCGAGCTGGGCGTCGCCGCCGGCAAGATTTACGACTTTATCTGGGACAGCTACTGCGACTGGTACATCGAGCTTACAAAGCCTCGTCTGAGCGGCGACGACGAGGAGAGCAAGCTTTCCGCGCAGAAGGTGCTGCTCTACGTTCTGGTTGAAATCCTCAAGCTGCTGCACCCGTTCATGCCGTTCATCACCGAGGAAATCTGGCAGGCTCTCCCCCACGAGGGCGAGGCGCTCATGACAGAGCGTTACCCCGAATTCAAAGAGGAGCTCTGCTTCCGCGAAGACGAGGCGAACTTCGAGATGGTCATGACCGCGATCAAGGCCGTCCGCGCCCGCCGCAGCGAGATGAACGTTCCCCCCTCCCGCAAGGCGCATCTGATAGTCGTGACCGACAAGAAGGCGGCGTTCGAGGCAGGCAAAACGTATATGAGCAAGCTTGCCTACGCGAGCGAAGTGAGCGTGCTTGGCAGCGACCCGGAGGGCGGCGAGAGCATGGTTTCCGTCATCACGGACAACGCGCGTATGTTCATGCCGCTTGAGGAGCTGGTGGACATGGAGAAGGAAATCGCCCGCGCCGAGAAGGAGCTTGCCAACGCGGAGAAGCTGCTCGCAGGGCAGAATGCGAAGCTCGCCAACGAGAACTTTGTCTCCCGCGCGCCGGAAGCCGTCGTCAACACGGAGCGTGAGAAAAAAGCGAAGCTCGAGGCGCTCATCGAGAACCTCAAGCTCCAGCTTGCGAATATGAAAAAGTAATTTTTAAGAATTTGGGCAGCCGAACGAAAGAACGGCTGCCCGATTTTTTTATTTTACCGTATTTTATTTTACCGTGAAGGATAAATCAACGGCGGCCGTATTGCCGTTGGAGAAGGTGAACTCCGCCGCGGCTTTGTATTCGCCGCGCTTGAGATTATCAACAGGCGCGACCTTCCACGCGCTTTTATCGCGCTGCCCCGGCGCGACGCTGCCGCCCTTCTCGGTGGTGAGGGTAAAGCAGTCCGCGTCCTCGCCGGTGAGCTTCACGCTTTGGATTTTGAGCTTGTCTATGCCGGTGTTCTCCACGGTTATCGCCTGCGGCTCTATCGAGGCGTACCCCTGCTTTTGCTCGGCGAAAACGGGGGCTTTTATTATGGGGATGAGATAGCGTCCGGATACCACGCGACTGCTCTCCGCGCCCTCCGCCGCCGCCATAACCTGCAGCGTCGTGCTGAAGGTGATTTCGAGATTGCCGTCGTAAACCTTGCCGTTTTCTTTGAGGTTTGTGTCGCCGTCAAGGCTGTAATAGACCGTCACGCCGTCGGCGACGATGATTTTCACGTTCTGCGCCTCTCCGTACGTTCCGAACTCCGGCATGATAACAGGCGCGTCGACCTTGAAAGCGAGCGTAAGCGCGCCGTCCCTCTCCGGGGCGGCAAAGATGACGGAGCCGTCCTCCTGCATGGCGCATCGCCCCGTGTCGGCGCTCGAATTGAGCAGGGTAAAGCCCGGCTTGGCGGTGATTCGTATCTCGTCGTCCTCGTCCATAAAATAGTCAAGGCCGGATTTGTCGGGGCCCTCTATATACGCGAAGCGGCTGTAATCCGCGGCGAGGCTTATTTTATATCTGCCGTCCTCAATCTCTTTCTCCTCGGTTTCCTCGATGTCCTCCGCGCCGTCCTCAGCCTCGGCGGTATCTTCGTCGCTCTCGGGCGTATCGTTCGGCTTGCCGGTCGATGAGGTGTTGTCGATTACCGCGCCGTTGCCTGTGACTTCTCCGCCGTTATTGTAGCAAGTGCCGCTGTTATTGTAGACGATGCCGCCGTTATTATAGACCGTACCGCCGTTATTATAGACGGTGCCGCCGTTGTTGTAGACGATGCCGCCGTTATTGTAGACAGTGCCGTAATTGTTGAAGACGGTCTCCCCGTCGTTATAATAGGTGCTGCCGGAATCGTTTATAACCGCGTCAAAGCCGTCCGCCCGCTCGGCGAAAGCGCCGGTAACGGACAGCGACGCGAACAGCGCGGCGGTCAGGAGAAAAACAACAAGCTTTCCGAACTTCATCTGCGCATCCTCCGTTTTTTCGGTTATTACTATCGTACTTATTAAGAGTATTCTAAGCAGGTTTTGTTCCCATGTTTGTTCGGCATTGCCAAAAAATATGTTTTCTGTTATTATTGTGGCAGTTATTACAGTAAGTCCGCGATAATCTGAAAGGCTTGCCCTATGAGTGAAACAAAACGTCTGCGCTCTCTTGACCTGCTCAAGACCGTCGCCGTTATCTGCATATGCGCTCTGCATTTCCCGTGGTGCGGGGATATGGAATTTGCGCCCGACATGGCGCTTCTTCCGGCGGTGAAAAGGTTCTTTTTCGCCTTCAACGCCTGCGCCGTCCCTCTTTTCATGGCGGTAAACGGCGCCCTGCTTCTGAACCGCCCCTTTGACGGGAAAAAGCATCTTAAAAACACGGCGGTTCTTTTCGCGCAGTATGTCGTCTGGCGCGCCGTCACGATAATCCTCATCGGGCTTTATCAGGGGCTTGACTTCTCCGCGTATAATCTCACGACATGGGTAAACGCGCTTGTGCTGCTGCAGGATTTTCCGGATGTGAACGTGAATCACCTGTGGTTCATGCCGATGCTGATATGCATATACGTGTGGCTCCCCGCGCTGCGCAGTCTGTTTTCAAGGCTTGACGAAAAGGGCGGCATGTGGCTTATTATGCCGCTTATGGGCGCGCTGCTGGTGTTCTGCTTCCTGTTTGAAGATCTCATGCTTATCCAGCCCGTGATACCGTTTTTCAACGCGGCGAAGCTCGGCGGATGGCAGGTTTTCCTCCCGCTCTCCGGCACCCGCTATTGCTCGATGCTGTTCTATTTTCTCATGGGCGGCCTCGCCGTCAGATATTCCGATAAACTGCGCCGCTTGCCGACGCTCTTATACGCCGCCGGAATCGCCGCCGCGCTCGTTCTGCTCTATCTCGAATGGCGGCTCAACTCCTCATACTCCGGCGAAACCTATGACAACGTCTTTTTGAGCTATGACAATCTCCCCTGCGCGTTGCTGACGGTCTGCGTGTTCGCCGCCGCGCTGAAATGCGAGGATTATCTCGCCGGAAAACCGACTCTTTGCAAAATCCTGCAAACCGTCGGCAGCAACACGATGACCGTATATTATCTGCATTGGATTCTCGCCGCCACCGTGTTTGAGTGCCTGCGCATCGCGGACGGATTTATTTTCAACCTGCTCAAGGCCGTCGCGCTCACGGCGGTGTGTACGCTCATCGGCGTTCTCTTCAAGAAGATACCCGTGTTGAGAAAACTTGTGCACTGATACTGAAAACTGATTAAAACATTTAATGGCAATTAAATGTTTTAATAGCCGCCG
>CAVHIP010000059.1:0-13574 GCA_963636125.1 Oscillospiraceae bacterium
CGCCGAAAACGCGAGGCATAAAATCAAAAATATCAGTATTCCCTTTTCTTTGTTCCCGAGCCTTTTCTTATAACTTGTTTTTTCCATTTTATCTTTCTCCCGATTAAAATCTTTTTTCCGCGCTCAGTGCAGCGCAGATTTTTAAGAAAACGGCGATGCCTCTTGCATCACATCTCGCGCAGCAGAAACGCCATATACAGTGGGAGAGTCAGCACCTGTCCCGTGCGGCCGACATTGTAATCGCCAAGCTTGATTGCGCTGTTTACGTGGTATTTTTCCGGATGATTCAAAATCGTCTTCGCGCTTTTTATATTACCGGTCGCAGCCTTTACCTCCACAAGCGTACATTCTCCCTTATAGCGGATTACAAAATCCACCTCCAACCCGGAATCCTTGTGGAAATAGTAGAGCTTCCGCCCCATCTTGGAAAAAATATCGGCGATCAGATTTTCAAAAATCGCCCCTTTGTAGCCGTACAGATTGCCCTGCAGGATATCATACTGCGTGCCGTCCTCCAGCATGCTGACAAAAAGTCCCATATCCCGCATATACACCTTGAAAGTGTCCTCTTCGGCATTTCCGTCAAGCGGCAGTTCGGGGGCGGAAAGATTATAGCACCGGGAGATGATTCCCGCGTCCTCTATCCATTGAAGACTTCCGGCGTATTTCGCCGCCGTTGAGCCTTTTCGCACAACCGAATATTGGAATTTTTTATTTTCCTTTGCCAGCTGACGCGGGATAGACAGGAAGCACTCTTTGATGCGCGACTTGTCCTTGTTTTCGGCATATT
This sequence comes from Oscillospiraceae bacterium, assembly GCA_963636125.1. GTDB lineage: Bacteria > Bacillota > Clostridia > Oscillospirales > Oscillospiraceae > Limivicinus. Next base: position 791 of record CAVHIP010000059.1, read on the forward strand.
TCACCATGTCGTCTTCATAAGAGCGCAGAATGTCGCGCTGAATTTGAAGCACCTCATCCATCCGCTTGCTGTCCGCAAAGGTCTGCGCCGCCTCCGGCATTCCCCCGACGACGGCGTATTGCAGCAAAAGCTGCCTCATGCGGTTATGCAGCGCTTCCGGTACCGGCGTTTCCGTATCCAGCGCTTTTTTCAGCATGTCTATGACCGATTCAGAGATTCCGTTTGCCCACAGGAACTCCTCGAAATCGAGCGGGTACATATCAATCACCGTTTCCGAGCCAACCGGAACCGATTTCGGTTCCTTTCCGTAGCCCTTCACGCCGAGCAGCGATCCTGTGCCGATCACATCGTATCGCCCGTCAAGGTGAAAGAATTTCAACGCGGTCCGCGCTTCGGGACAATCCTGAATTTCATCCAGCACCAAAACGGTCTCCCCCGGCTCGAAAACCGCTTCTTTGCCAAGCAGCGCCGTGAGCATCATGACGATGCTGTCGATTTCCAGCGAGCCCGCGAAAACGGAAGCATAATCCGGATTTTCATAAAAATTCAGATAGACCGCGTGTTTGTAATTTTTTTTTGCGAAATCCAAAACCGAAAAGGTTTTGCCGCACTGTCTGCACCCTTTTACAATCAGCGGTTTGCGCCCCGGCGTATTTTTCCATTCGGCCAACTGCTTTTCTATTTTTCGCTTAAGCATTGCGTTTTCCTCGCATTTCTCATGACTCTGCGCTTAGCGTATCACAAAGCGAAAACTTTTTCAAGGGACTTTTCACGCGATCACGCAACTTTTTCAAGGGACTTTTTACGCAAACATGCAATTTTTTCAAGGGACTTTTTGAGGCGTCAGAACCAGAATCCGTTTCCCGTGAGAACAAGGACGTAGTAAATTATCCCCGACACGACCTGCCACGCAAGAAGCGCCGCGCAGATTATAAAGCGCGCGGACTTCGCATGCTTTCGCTCGTTGATCAGAACGGCGATACCGGCGAGCAGCGCGAAATAAAGCCCTATATGCGCGCCCCATGCGAGGTTGCCGTGCTCCGCCCTGTCGCCGGTTTCCATCAGCGCCAAATATTCGCCGATACCCGACGCGGCGACGGCATAGGAAAACGCGAACCGGTGCTTTTTTATGTATTTATACCCGTAGCACAGCAGTACCGCCAGCGCGAAAACCCCCGCTCGCGGCAGACCTTCGATTATGCCGTGGCTGTTCGTGAGCCAATTGAGCACGGGCGCGAAAATAACGCGTGAGTTTTCATCGAAGAGCATGGTGGACTGATACAGCTCCACCGCCACGCCGGGCAGAACGCACGCGCCGAAGAGAAATTCGTTTTTGAAGTTCTTCGCGCCGGTCACAAGAAAATCGATTATGAGAAACACAAGCAGAGCCGGCGCCATGGCGAAAAGGAAGCTGGGCTTTACCGCCGCCGACACCGTACAGCAGACCGCGAAGCACAAAAGTTGTTTCCAATCGAGCCTGCCGCGCAGATTTTTCAGCAGAGCGAACGCGCACAGCATCGCGATAATCGCGATCGGCTCCATAATATTATAAGTCGGGCTGTGGAAATTGTTGACGGTGAAGAACAGGCCTTTATAAAACGCCCTCCCCGGAACATACGCGGTAAAGGCGCATTGCGACAACAGCGCGGCGAAAAGCGCAAACGCTTTCGGGCATTCGCCGTCCGCGGATTTTTGCAGACACAGGTACGCCCCGAACCAGGACGCCGCCGCGAACAGCGCGAGCGTTATCCCGACGCCGACTTCGCCGCCGATATGATATCCCGCGCTCATAAACGTCTCGGCAAGGGAATAGAGAGTTTTGCCGCTCTTTATCCAATCCATATACACATACAGGTCGGAAAAATATCTTTCGAGCTTCATCGCCTGCCATGTGTACAGGAAAATCTGGCTTATATAAAAAGCCGCGCCCAACGCGCAGACCGAGGCGAATAACAGCTTCTTTTTCCTGCCGTCACCGATTTTTTGCATAACGCGCCTCCGTTTTTATTGCTTGCTCTTTTCGTTCTCTTTTCCGCCGCGGAGCTGTCGGATGACGTATTGCGGAGAGTTGTTGAGGCAGATGTAGATTCGCCCGATATACTCGCCGACAAGGCCGAGCATCAGCATCAGCAGCCCGCCGATAAGCAGCTGTACCGCCATCGTGGAGCTGTAGCCTTCGGCGATGAGCGGATTTGTAAATTTGTTGATAAGAATGATTACGAGATAGATGAAGCCGGCCAACGCGAAAAACACGCCGCACATTGACGCAATCCTGAGCGGCTTCACGGAAAAGGCGGTAAAGCCGTTGAGCCAGAGATGAAAAAGCTTCCTGAGCGAATAGCCGGAGGTGCCGTACGCTCTTTCACGCTGGGTAACGGGCACGGTGCCTATCCTGTCGGTCACTCTGACGATAAGCCCCTCGAGATACGGATAGGGATTGCGGTATTTCAGCATTTCCTCGACAATCTGCCGCCTCAGTATCAGAAAGCTTGTCGACTGCACGGTTTTCGGCCAGCCGAGCAGTACCTGCGCCATTTTGTTGTTCATCCACGTGCCGAATTTTCTGAACGCGTTCTGTTTTATTTCGGGATACACGCCGTAAACCACGTCATAGCCTTTTTCAAGCTCATCGACAAGCTTGAAAAGCTCATCGACGGGCGCCTGCCCGTCGTCATCGAGGCAGAACACCGCGTCCCCGTCCGCTTCGGCGCAGCCGGCGAGTATGGCGGAATGCTGGCCGAAATTCTTCGTAAACTGCGCGGCTTTTATGCGCGCGTCGTTTTCGCAGAGTCTCTCGATAACGCCCCAGACGTTATCCGGCGAGCAGTCGTCCGTGAGGACTATCTCATAGTCGTATTCGCTTCTTTCGGACATGGTTTCTTCTATTTCTCTGACAACCGCTTCAAGAGTATGCTCGGAACGATAGCATGGGATAACAAACGAAATCTTCATCTTTTTCTGTTCCTTTCCGATGCGGCTTTACAGATAATATACCGCAACGCCCGCGATTATCATCGCCATTCCGATAAGCTTGTTCTTTGTGAGCTTTTCGGAATAAATCAATCTGCCCAGAATCATAACGAGAGGGAAACCGAGCGCCTCTATTACGGGGCCGTTTTTATAGTCAACGCCCTTGTAGGCGAAAATGACGCATATTGTCGATACAACCAGCAGAAAATAGCCGCTTATAACCCAGACGTTAAGATATTCCCTTATAACGCTGTCATACTTCTCTTTCGCGCCGCGTTTGAGGAGCATCTGGGAAGCGGACGACAAAAGCACCGCCGCGAACAGCGACAACCAGTATTTAATCATTTCTGTTCACCATCCATATCCCCAGGAATATCAGCACTATCCCCGCGATATTTTGCGGCGAAACGCTCTCCTTGAAAATAAGCACCGCCCAGAGAGTTGACCAGAATATCGCGGAGGCGCGGTTCGCGTACGCGACGGAAATGTCCGCCTTTTTGATTATCTGCTGCCAAAAAATCGCGTATATGCCTAAAAGAAGTATCTCCCCGCCGTAGCAGAGAATAAACCCGACCGACATGAAATCGTATCCGCTGGCAAGCTTCGCGGCGATGCCGGAGCAGGTATATATGCACACGGCAAGCTGCATCGCGACGAGCATCGGCAAACTCAGCTTTTTCTTATCCAAGCTCAAGCGCCTCCCTTATTTCTCCGGCGTCCGCGCCGCTCAAGATGACATATCCGTGGCGGGTGGAGCTGTCGGTGACCTTATCGTCCAGCTCGTCAAAATCTATGTGCTTTTCGTATATAAGCTCCGAATGCTTCTCTTCGAGTCTGCGGATATAGTCCATATCGTCCCGCCCCATAACAAAGCGCACGCCCGCCGCCATTGGAGTACCGGCCTTTTCAAGGTTCGGAGCTAAGCCGAGCGATATATCGAGCGCCGCCCTGACAAAATCGACGCCGGTAGAAAGGCGCACCAGATGCGAGCCTATGCAGTCCCCGCCCATTCTCGCGCCGATTTCGATTATCTTTATCTCGCCCTTATCCGTTACCTTAAACTCGCTGTGGGAAATTCCGTCCGTTATGCTGAGCGCGTCAAGCGCCTTTTTTATAATTTCCGCCGCCTTATCGCATGTCTCCTTCGGAAGGTCGGACGGCTGAAGATGGCCGGTTTCGATGAAATACGGCGCATTGGTGGTGAATTTTTTGGTAAAGGCGATTATATGATGTTCGCCCTTATAAGATGCCGACTCGCAGGAATATTCCGCGCCGTCTATGTATTCCTCAATTATCGCGGTGTTTTCAAATGAGGCATTCTGCGCAGCGGCGATCGCGCCATCAAGCTCCGAGGCGGAATATATCTTGGTGACGCCGCGGCTTCCGCTCCTGTCGGTGGGCTTTACTATCGCCGGATATTCGAGCGCGGACATATCCGGGCGCTCTTCCCCCTGCTTTGCCTTGAAAAACAGCGGCACGCTGATCCCCGCATTGCCGAGCGCTTTGCGCATCTCATATTTGTTGGAGGCGGGAATCATAGACTCTGGCGGGTTTGCCGGAAGCCCCAGCGCGTTCGCGACATAGTTTACCGTCACCGCGCCGAGATCAGTTGATATGGTGCACACGGCGGCGGGCTTTATCTTACGGCAGACCTCCGCGATGGCATCTTTCTCGATTATGCTGATAGGATAAAAATGATCCGCCGCGCTCTCCCCGACATCGCCGCACTCCCACGCGAACACATGAGTCGTATAGCCAAGCTCCTTCGCCTTTTCAATCAGCGGCATCTGAAGATAAGAAGCGCCGATAATAACTACATCTTTCATATCAATTCGTTTTCTTTGGTTTTTCCGTATCCGCTCGGTATATTCCTCTCACGACATATTGCGGGGTGGAGTTGATGCACATATAAATGCGGCCTATATACTCGCCTACAAGCCCAAGCACCACGAGGATTATGCCGCCGATGAGCAGCAACAGCGCGGTTGTGGAGCTCCAGCCAAGCGGAGCGGTGTCGAAGGCAAAGTGCCGGATAATAATGATTATCATGTATATAAATCCGCAGAAAGCGGAGAAGCAGCCGATATAGTTCGCTATCCTCAGCGGCTTTACGGAAAACGACGTGAAGCCGTTCATCCACAGGCTTATGAGCTTCGAGAGCGTATATCCGGACGAGCCGGTCTCCCTTTCGCGATGATCGATAGGCACGTTGCAGATGTTCTTCGTCGAGCGCAGCACAAGACCGATAACATACGGGTAGCAGCCCTCATAGCGCAGCATCTCATCCATTATGAAGCGGCGCACCGCAAAATACGAGCTTACATACAGCTCCTTCGGCTTGCCGAGCATTATTTCCGTCATCTTGCCGTTGAGCCTGCTGCCCCAATTGCGAAAGCCGGAGTGCATCTTGCGCTCATAGGAAGCGTATACCGCGTCATATCCCTCTTCTATTTTTTCGAGCAGCCTGTCCACCTCGTCGGCAGGGGTTTGCCCGTCATCGTCAAGGCAGACTGTTATGTCGCCGGTCACCTGATGAAAGCCCGCCATCAGCGCCGCGTGCTGACCGAAGTTTCTCGCCAGATCCACGGCGATTATGCGCTCGTCCTCGGCGGCAAGAGCTTTTATCGTATCTATCGTGCCGTCTGGGGAGCAATCGTTGACGAGGATTATCTCATAATCCCGCCCCGCCATCGCCGTTTTGATTTCTTCCGTCACCTTGCCGATGGTATTTTCGGAACGGTAGCACGGAATAACAAAGGATATTTTGCTCATAATACGCCTCCTTCGTATATAAAGTTAGGAGTTAGGAGTGAGGAGTGAGGAGTTGTGGTGTTCGCTTGCGCGAACGGATTTTCATGGCTCCACTTTCAGGGGAGGCAACTTCTCATTCTCTCACCGTTCTTAGTCGCTTTGCTTTTTATATATCTTGTACTCCGGCGCCGGTTCGCCGACAAGTTCGTAGCCTTCGGGGATAATGCTGTCATCGGTTATTGCGATGATATACTCCGTTTGAGCGTCTTTCAGGCCTTTCCCTCCGAATGCCCACTGTATGCCTATCTGCGGCGGAATCCATGCAACGGTGTCGAATGTGTCGGACACTTTTATCGCCGCGGTTGCCGGCTCGCTGTCGAAGCACTTTGCGATTTCCTCGCTTATATCTTGAATTTGACCGAATCGATCCTGCAGGAAGAACACATTGTACTCCTGCCTCTGCATGTATCCGGTCATCTGCCTGACGGCGACAACAAGGCTCAGCGCCGCGGCGAGCGCGGCAAAGGTCTTGAGAATGTGCGCGGCTTTGCTTAAGTTTCCGATGTTGGCCGTCATGATCAACACGAACAGTATTACCGGACCCATCGCGCGAAATTCCTTCTGATATCCGATATCATAACAGAAAATGTTCATCACCATCATGCCCGCCAGCGTAACCGCAAGCGAAAGATGCGCCGGCGACTTTTTTACGGCGGCGTATACGCACAGCGCGACCGTCATAACGGCAAAAAGTATTCTCTGGTAAAATTCCGAGGTCTGATGCTCGGCGCAGGCAAAATATTTTTTTGTGTTCACCGCCGCGTTTTCAAACAGCAGCTTGATTTTCCCCAACAGTCCGGCATTTTCGACCGACACCATTATATCTTTCGGATAGTCCGCTATGTACATCTCCGAAATATAATACACAATATACACCACAACGGCATACGCCGCCAGGACGAAAACAGATTTTTTGCTCAGTCTGTTTCCGCAAAGCTCCCATACCAAAGGAAAGGCGATGACCGCATAGCAGTAGCGCAAAAACGTGAGGTAAATCACCTGAGCTATCGCGAGGATAAGCCAGAGCTTCTTTCCCGTCCGCCTCCATCTGATGAAAAGCGCCGCAAAGATTATCGCCGCGGCGGCGCAGGGTATCTCCATCATCGATGAGCAGAGGTACAGGAAAATATATGACGAACCAAGCATCACGGCGGCCGAAAAGAGCATGTCGGCAATATCGTCGTGTACTAACAAAACAAATACTGTCATCGCGACGGCAAGTTCGATAAAGTTTGCCGCCACAAGCGAATTCTGCGTCCAAGGGAAGATCAAGGCGTACCAGCCCCACGCGAGGAATGGGGAGAGCCCGTGACTTCCGAAATGCCCCCAGCGAGCCGAGCTGTTGATAAACCCGCCGCAAGCGCCGAAATCAAAGCCGCATTCGGAAAAAGAGTACATTATACGCCAATAGCCCAGCTCGTCGCTTATTGTCGGATGGCTCCGCAGAATATCACAGCCGGTCATGTGCAGCCAGAGATACCACAGCAGAAACGGTATCGCGACGGTCCCGATTCCTATTAAAATTTTCAGAACAATTTTTGTTTTCCCGCCCGTTTTCAGTTTCATTCCCAATTTCTCATTTCTCATTTCTATTTTACTCGTGGATTTTCGCCATGAAAATCACGTCTCTGTATTCTCCGTCAAGGTACACCATATCGCGGAAAACGCCTTCGCGCACAAAGCCGGCGTTTTCATAGCTCTTTTCCGCCCGGACGTTGCCTGCGAGCAGGCGCAGGCTTATCCTGTGCAAGCCGAGTCTTTCAAAACCGAAATCCGTGAAAATCGCCGCCGTCTCGCTGCCGAGGCCTTTTTCGCGCGCGGTTTCCTCGCCGATGAATATCCCGTATTCGGCGGAGCGGTTTTTCATGTCAATATCCCGAAAATACACCGAGCCGACCGAAACGCCGGAGCTTTTGTCCGTAATAATATACTGTACGACCTGTCCCGAGGCGACCTTTGCGCGCATCCAGTTGTTGTGCATCTCCTCGGTGAACGTCTCGCGGAAAATAAAGTTTTTCCGCACGGATTCCGTGTTGCGCCACTTGACGATAAGAGGGGTATCCTCAAAAGTTATGGGACGCAATATAACCTTTTCACCGGTGATTATCTCGTTTCTGTCCATTTCAGTTCACTTTCTTATACACATAGCATTTATCCGCCGGTTTTCCGACAAACTCATAGTCGGACGAAACCTCGCGGTCATCCCCGCCGATCATGATAAACTCCGTGTCGGAGGTGATGATCCCGCCCTCGTCCGTCATCCATTTTACGCCTATCTGCGCCGGAATATCCTTGAGCCTGTCAAACACGCCGTCTTCTGCCATTGTCGACACGCTCGCGATTTCCTCGCCGAAGACTTCCGCAAACGCGGCTTTGTTGTCCCGCGTCTCGGTAAAACGCTCCTCATGGACAAACGTCCCCGCCGGAATAACCGTAATGAGCGTGACGCACAGCGCCAACGCTTCAAGGGAGAGCGCCGCCGTCTTTACGCCCTTGCCGATCTCCGCATCCGACACGATAAAGAGCAGCGCGAACATGAGAGACGGGGAGAGCATACGATAATCGCGCCAGTCGCCCAAATCGTAAAGCGCGATGTTCGCGGCGAGCATTGCGGCGTATACGGCGAAAAAGCCGAGATAAAGCCGCCTTCTTTCGCCCTTCGCGATGCTTTTATAGAGAAAATACAGCATCGCCGCCAGATACATCCATCTGAACGCCGCCTCGGCGTCAAGGCGCAGACATGAAGCGAAATATATTTTTATATTTCGCAGAGAATGCGACAAAATCATCTGAAGCCTGTATTCCTTCGGCGCGTTTTTGAGAGTAAGGGTGAACCACCATGGATAATCCGCGACAAACAGGGATGTTATTTTATAAAAGCAAACAGTCCCGACGGCGAGCGCAAGAATAGTGATAACCGCCTTTTTGCTGAATGAAAATCCGCAGCTCTCCCACAGCAGAGGCAGCAGGAGCGCGGCATAGCAGATGCGCAGGCCCGCCATATATATCCCGAATATGACGGCGCAGACAAATACCGGCTTTTCTCTTTTCTCTCTCCAGCGCAGATACAGCGCGCTGTATAAAATCACCGCCGAGGAGCACGGAATTTCCATCATAGAGGTGTTGATATACAGGACAATCGGAGAATAGAGCAAAAGCGCCGCGATTATTCCGATTGTTTTTTTCTTATCCGGCTTGCAGAGAAGCATGAGCGCGGCAATGCTCACCATGAGCATGATAAAGTTTGCGATAAATAACGAATTCTCTTTCCATGTGAAGAGCAGAGCATACCAGCCCCAAGCCAAAAGCGGAGCGATTCCGTGGCATCCGAGATTTCCGATCTTTGCGTTGAGCCCTACGAAGCCCTCGTTTATCCCAAAGTTGAAGCCGCAGTTGTCGAAGGAGTACATCAACCGCCAATATCCTATCTCGTCGCTGAAATACGGCTTGGCGGAGAGAAAGCCGCGCCCCTGAACGGCATACCACATCAGCAGATACGCGCACGGAATCAGCGCCGCGAGCGCGTACAGGCAATATGTGAGAGGCGTTCTCTTTTCCGACAATGGTTTGTTGATCATTTTATTATCCTCTTGCTCTTATTTCCCCAGCTCCCGCGTCAATATCGCGCCGAGGCCGCCGGTTTCGGAATCTATTTTATCATAGAGCGATTTCACGCCGTCAAGGGCGAGAATTTCGTCAAAAAAAATATCATTATATTCTATCACAACCATACCGCCTTTTACCAGCTTTTCTTTGCTTTCCTCATCGATTTTTTGCAGTTGCGGGCGCATATATTCCACAGCGTCGGCGACGGCGGTTCTGAGCGCGGTTTGATATTTCTGCGGCAGGGTGTCATAGGTCTCTTTGTTGATGCAGATCTGATTTACGTAGAGGATGTGGTTCGTGCAGGCGAGATACTTCTGCGTCTCGTTGAAATTCGCGCCGGCGCAGGTGTCGGCGGCGTTTTCCTGCGCGTCTATCGTGCCGGACTGCAGGGAGAGATACACCTCTCCCCATGCGAGCGGCGTCGGCTCCGCCCCGATGGCGGACCAGAACGCCATATGGTTTTTGTTTTCCATCGTGCGAATCTGCAGACGCGCGAAGTCCGCGAGCGTGTTCAGGGGGACGTTCGCGGTCGTGAGGCGGTAGGTGCCGTTCTGCAGAAAGCCGAGAAGCTCAAAGCCGGCGTTTTCGTATGCCGCGTCGAGCCTTGCGCGGAATTCGCCCTCTCCGTTGAGTACGGCATCGATTGTGTCCCCGTCATATTTTGAGAAGACCATCGGCAGGTCAAAAACCGCCATCTCCGGTATGAAGCTGACGATCGGCGCCGTCTGGCACAGCACGAGGTCGATATCCCCCGCCTGCGTCTGCCGGATGAGATCCGCGTCGCCGCCGAGATCTCCGTTGGGATGATAGTCCACGGTGAGGCCGCCGTCGGTCAGCTCCTCAATGCGCTCGGCGAGATATTCGTTAAAAAGCTGCCCCGCCGCGCCCTTTCCGGTCGAGTCGGCAAGGATAAGCTCCGTTTTCTCCGTTTTCTCCGTTTTCTCCGTTTTCTCCGCCCCGCATCCGCAAAGCGCGCATAATAAGCCCAGCAGGAGCAAAACCGAAATCGCTCTTAATTTCTCATTTCTCATTCTCTTAACTCTTAACTCTCCACTCTTCACTCTTAACTCTTCACTCTTAACTCTCCACTCTCAACTTCTCACTGAGCGAAGCTCATTTTATAAGCGCCGTTGAGAGCCACGGGATATACGTTATCAGCAACAGCGCGGCTAAAAACGCGAGCATGAACGGCAACGCTTTTTTCGCTATCTCCATGGGCGGCTCCTCGGCGAGGTTGCCCGCCACGAACAGATCCAGCCCGAACGGCGGCGTGGCGAGGCCTATCGACAGGCAGCACACCAGCGCGCACCCGAAATGCGCGGGATCTACCCCCAGCTCCTGCGCCGCCGGAAGCAGCACGGGCGAGAGGATGATAATCGCGGGGCCGGTGTCCATGACCATGCCCAGCAGCAGGAACAGTATCACGAGCGCTGTCAGCACGCCGAAGCCGGTGCTGAAATTGTTCAGGACAAAGCTCGTTATCGCGCCGGTCGCCTTTGTGAGAGAAAGTACGCGCCCGAACGCCGTGGCGAAGGCGAGCACGAAGGCAAGCCCCGCGTAGCTTTTCACGGCTTTGCGCATAATCGGCAGAAGGTCTTCGGCGGCGATGCTCTTATACACGACCACGGAAACAAACAGCGCGTAGAACACCGAGACGCACGCCGCCTCGGTCGGGGTGAAGAAGCCGCCGTATATGCCGCCCAGCACGATCACCGGACAAAGCAGCGCCCAAAAGCTCTCTTTGAACAGCCCTTTCAGCCCTTTTCCGCTTATTTCTTCAAGCTTTTTATCGATAATCTCGCGGTTTTCGCCTTTCAGCGCGCAGTATATCACCGCATACGCCATCAGAAACAGCGCGATAAGCGCGCCGGGAATAATCCCCGCGAGGAACAGATCGCCGGTTGAAACGCCTGTCGCGAGCGAATATAGCACGAAGGGAATGGACGGCGGAATGATAACGCCCAGACCTCCCGCGACCGCGACAAGCCCCGCGCTCCAGCGCCTGTCATAGCCAAGCTCCGCCATAAGCGGAATGCACATCGACCCGACCGCCGCCGTCGTCGCGGGGCCGGAGCCGGAAATCGCCCCGTAGAACAGGCAGGTGAGAATCACGGCGCAGGGGATGCCGCCGCGACGTTTGCCGACAATTCCCGTGAACAGATTGAAGAGCCGCTCGGAGATGCCGCCCTCCGCCATTATGATGCCGCCCAGGATGAACAGCGGCACGGCGAGGATAGGCGTGGAGTTCGCGCCGGAAAAGCAGTTGTTTATAATCTGCGCCATCGAGCCGCCCTTGCCCAGCAGCAATATCGGCGCGGACGCTCCGGCTATCATGCTCGCGGCGATGGGGACGCCGAGCGCCACGGCGAGCAGAAATATTATTATTACAAGCGCCGCGGCCATCAGCTATCTTTCCTTTTCCCGATTTTATTTATCAGCCTCTGCGCCGAGCGGAACGCCGCGAGCGCGAAGCCTATCAGTACGAACGAATATACGACCCACATCGGCCAGAGCATCGCCGGAGAGGTTTCCCCGCTTTTCGCTATCGACAAGACCACCGGCGCGGACGACACCGCGCACAAAATCATCGCCGAGAGAACAACGACCTCCGCGGCAATATCCAGCGCCCTTGCCGCCTTATCCGACAGCAGATCGGGCAGGGCGGTCACGCGGAGCATGATTCCCGTTTTTATCGTGTACGGCAGGGAGATAAAGACGCTCCATATCCACATGAAGCGGCAGAACTCCTCCGCCCACGTCAGCGCCGGAATGAACGGAATCTTCCGCACGATGACCTGCGCCAGCTCCACCAGCGCGATGGCGGCCAGAAACACGATGAGCAAAAGCTCCTCAAAATCGATGTCCTGCCGGCGCAATATATTTTTAAATCCCTTTTTCATCCATCCGGCGATCCTTTTTCAGTATAAATTCTAGTATAACACATATTACGAATATCTGCAAAAAATAAAGGGGACACCTCGGCGGGTGTCCCCTTTAATATGAGATATTATGCCATCTCGTTGAGCTTATGAGCCATAGCGGACTTTTTATGAGCTGCATTGTTCTTGTGCAGCAGACCTTTGCCTGCCGCGCGGTCAACCGTCTTGACGGCAACTTTATAGGCACTGACAGCTGCATCGTTGTTGCCTTCGGCAACTGCTGCGTCAAACTTTTTAATCATAGTTTTGAGCTCGGTCTTCTCAGCGCGATTCTTTGCTCTGAGTTCCTTGGACTTCTCGTCTCTCTTAGCAGAAGATTTAATGTTGGCCATGCTTAAACGCTACCTCCCCCTATAAAGTCGAGCCGACAATCTGCCAACCCGCGTTTTGATATTATAGCAAAGAGCTATTTTAAAATCAAGACTTTTTTCAAATTTTCTTTCACTTTTTGCGTGAAT
>CAVHIP010000060.1:0-13262 GCA_963636125.1 Oscillospiraceae bacterium
TTACATTGTTCAATTTTCAAGGTACATCGCTCGCTACCGCCTCTCGGCGACAGCTTGCTTATTATATCTCACCGCTTCGCTCTTGTCAAGATTTATTTTTCCCTTTTTTTAGAAAAATTTCTTGACCGTCTCAGAAGACAGCTTGCATAAGATACCACCTTAGGATTCTTTTGTCAACACTTTTTTCGTTTTTGCGGCAGTTTTTGTTTTTATCTTTATCCGAGATTCCCGGTCGCGTACATCACGGCGCTGAGAGCTACAACCGGCGCTGTCTCGCAACGGAGGATTCTTTCCCCCATAGAGCAGATATGCAGGCCGAGCGTCTTAGCAAGGTCAACCTCGAATTGAGCGAAGCCGCCTTCGGGGCCGGTAATTATTGCGGCGGATTCAATGCCGCTGTTGCCGGCAAGTACCTTGTCCATGCTTTCTCTCTCGCCGGTTTCGTACATGAACATTGCAAGCTCTTTGTGAACGGCGATGTCAAACACTTCACCGAGGTCATTCGCCCAGCTCACTTTAGGAATTATCCCTCGCCCGGATTGTTTGGCGGCTTCCTCGGAAATGCGGTTCCACCGTTCGAGCTTTTTATCTTCCTTGTCCTTTTTGTTTTTGGCCACGCACCGATCGGCTTCAAAAAAGACTATCTCATTTGCGCCCGCTTCAACGCACTTCTGTATTATATAATCGGTCTTGTCGCCCTTCGGCAGACCGCACATAACCGTGACTTTCACGCTCGGCTCCGCCGGGCATCTGACAACCTCAACAACTTCCGCCTCCGCCTGCTCTTTATCTGCCTTGACAAGGCGGCATTTGTAATCGGTTCCCTGACCGTCGCAGATTATTATATCCTCGCCCGGACGCATGCGCAGAACTTGAACATGCTGAGCATCTCTGCCGCGCATAATCGCCATTCCGCCCATTATATTTGTCCCCGCCATAAAAAATCTCGGCATATTCCAAACCTCCGGAATTTTTCTTATGTTCTTATGTTTATTATCGCACAATTTCCGACTCTTTGCAAGAAGAAGCGAGCGGATATTCGTCGTAATCAATGCAAATTAGCATTTCCCGTCTTCTACATATTATATTTATTGAATTATTGCAAAAAGTCTTCGAAAACTGTTGCAATTTCACATCACAGGTGATAAAATTCAGTTTTGTGTTGAAATAATGTAAATTTGATGCAGCGCGGCATATTCGGCGCTGCAGTACTCACGGGAGTTGGAGAAGTATATGGATAAACTGAGAAATGTTGCTATAATTGCCCACGTTGACCATGGCAAGACCACGCTGGTTGATGAGATGCTCAAGCAGAGCGGCGTATACCGTGAAAATCAGGAGGTTGTCGAGCGCGTTATGGACTCGAACGACCTGGAGCGCGAGCGCGGCATCACAATAATGGCAAAGAACACCGCCGTATGGTACGGCGATACCAAGATAAACATCGTTGACACCCCGGGCCATGCCGATTTCGGTGGCGAGGTTGAACGTATTCTGAAGATGGTCAACGGCGTTATTCTGCTTGTGGACGCAGCGGAAGGGCCCATGCCGCAGACGCGCTTTGTTCTGTCCCGCGCTCTTGAGCTGGGTCACAGAGTCATTGTCGTCGTCAACAAAATCGACCGTCCGGATCAGCGCGTTCACGAGGTTGTGGACGAGGTGCTGGAGCTTCTCATGGATCTCAACGCCACCGACGAGCAGCTTGATTCCCCCATGCTTTTCTGCTCCGGCAGGCAGGGCACGGCGAGCTACTCTCCGGATGTTCCCGGCACCGATCTCAAGCCGCTGTTTGAGACCATTCTCGAATATATTCCCGCGCCGGATATGGACACGGATAAGCCCTTCCAGATGCTTGTCAGCAGCATTGACTACAACGAATATGTCGGACGCATCGCGATAGGGCGCATTGAGCGCGGCATTATCAAGCAGAATGACGAGATAGAGGTCTGCAATTACCATGACGCTGACAGCGCGCCGACGAAGGCGAAAGCCGTCGCCCTATTCCAGTTTGAAGGGCTGAACAGAGTGCCTGTCACGGAAGCGTCCGCCGGCAACATCATCGCGATGAGCGGCATCGGCGACATCACGATCGGCGACACCATATGCGCCCGTGGGCACAGCGATCCTCTGCCCTTTGTCAAAATCGGCGCGCCCACCCTTGAAATGACTTTTTCGGTTAACGACAGCCCGTTTGCCGGCCGCGAAGGCAAGTTCGTCACATCCCGCCAGATACGCGACCGCCTTTTCCGCGAAACCCTGAAGGATGTCTCCCTCCGCGTGAGAGAAGTTGAGGACAGCACGGACAGTTTTATTGTCGCCGGCCGCGGCGAAATGAGTCTTTCCATTCTCATCGAGACAATGCGCCGCGAAGGTTTTGAATTTCAGGTATCGCCTCCCCGCGTGCTCTATCAGGAGATAGACGGCAAAAAGTGTGAACCGGTTGAGCGCGTTGTGGTTGACGTGCCGCAGGACTGCATGGGTTCGGTCATGGAAAAGCTCGGCGCGCGCAAGGGCGAGTTCCTCGAAATGACGCCCGTTGGCAACCGCATTAAGCTGGAGTTCCTTGTCCCGTCAAGAGGTCTTTTCGGATATAGGAACGAATTTCTCACCGACACCAAGGGCGAGGGCATTTTAGCGAGCGTTTTTGAGCGTTACGAGCCTTACAAGGGCGATATCAACCGCCGCAGCACCGGATCTCTCATAGCCTGGGAAACGGGCGAGGCCGTCGCATACGGCATATGGAACGCGCAGGAGCGCGGCGCGATGTTCATCACACCCGGCACGAAGGTCTACGGCGGCATGGTGGTGGGCGTATGCCCGAAGAGCGACGATGTCCCCGTCAACGTCTGCCGCACAAAGCACCTCACCAACACCCGCGCATCCGGCTCGGACGAAGCGCTCCGCCTTGTCCCGCCGAAACAGCTCAGCCTTGAGCAGTGCCTTGAATTTCTGGCGGACGATGAACTTCTTGAGGTCACGCCGAAAAATCTCCGCCTGAGAAAGTCCATTCTCGACCACAGCCTGAGAATGAAAAATCTCATGCGCAACAAGTGATATAAACCGCGCCGGAACGCGGTAAAAACGAGAGTGAAGTCCGGAAACCCTTCACTCTCAAGTTATATTCTCAAGTTATTTATTAAAAAGCAGGAGGAACGACCGTGAAAATACCGGAATATTTCGGCTCTATGGTTTTTGACGACAAGGTCATGAGAGCAAATCTCTCCGATGACATTTATCATTCTCTCAAAAGAACCATCAACCAGAATGCCACGCTTAATATCGATGTCGCGAACGCCGTTGCCGACGCGATGAAAAAATGGGCGGTCGAAAACGGCGCCACACACTTCACGCATTGGTTCCAGCCGCTGACCGGCATCACGGCGGAAAAGCACGACAGCTTCATAACCCGCGCGCCGGACGGTAGGGTTATCATGGAATTTTCCGGCAAAGAGCTTATTCAGGGCGAGCCGGACGCATCCTCCTTCCCGAGCGGCGGATTGAGGGCAACCTTCGAAGCGCGCGGCTATACCGCGTGGGACCCTACCTCCTACGCATTCATCAAAGATAAAACGCTGTGCATCCCCACCGCGTTCTGCTCCTACGGCGGAGAAGCGCTGGACAAAAAGACGCCGCTGCTGCGGTCAATGGAGGCGCTCAACAAGCAGGCGCTCAGAATACTGCGGCTTTTCGGGAACACCGACGCTAAGTGCGTGCAGCCCTGCGTCGGGCCGGAGCAGGAATATTTTCTCATCGCCAGGGAGCTTTATGAGCAGCGCATGGATCTGCGTTTCAGCGGGCGCACGCTGTTCGGCGCGAAAGCCCCGAAAGGGCAGGAAATGACCGGGCATTACGCTGGCATCATCAAGCCCCGTGTGGCGGCTTATATGGCGGAGCTGGACGAGGAGCTCTGGAAGCTTGGCATATTCGCGAAGACAGAGCATAACGAGACCGCCCCGTCACAGCATGAGCTTGCCCCAATCTACACAACCTGCAACATCGCCGCCGACCACAACCAGCTCACCATGGAAATCATGCAGAAAGTGGCGGAACGGCACAATCTCGTCTGCTTGCTGCACGAAAAGCCCTTTGCCGGCGTAAACGGCAGCGGCAAGCACAACAACTGGTCCCTCCAGACCGATAACGGCGTAAATCTTCTCTCTCCGGGGAAGACTCCCTATGAAAACGCGCAGTTTCTGCTGTTCCTGTGCGCGGTAATCAAGGCCGTGGACGATTATCAGGAGCTTTTGCGCATCTCCGTCGCGACCGCTTCCAACGATCTGCGTCTCGGCGGCAACGAGGCGCCTCCGGCTATTATCTCGATTTTCCTCGGCGATGAGCTGAGCGCGATTCTCGACTCTATCGAGAACGACAAACCGTACAGCGGCGGCGGAGAAACGCTTTTGAAGCTCGGCGCGCATGTCCTGCCGCGGATTCCGCAAGATACCACCGACCGCAACCGCACATCCCCCTTCGCGTTCACCGGCAACAAGTTTGAGTTCCGCATGCTCGGCTCCTCCAACTCGATTACGTGCGCGAACATCATGCTCAACACGGCGGTCGCGGAGTCGCTGAGAATATACGCGGACAGACTCGAAGGTGCGGCGGATTTTGAAGCCGCCCTGCACGACATGATAAAAAAGACCATCCGCGACCACAAGCGCATTGTCTTCAACGGCAACGGTTACGACGGCGCATGGGTCAAGGAAGCGACCGAAAAGCGCGGTCTTGCGAATCTACCAACAACTCCCGACGCGTTTGCCCGCCTTATGGACGAGAAGAACGTGAAGCTTCTCTCGTCGCACAGGGTGTTTTCCGAGGCGGAGCTTCGCTCAAGATACGAGATAAATCTCAAGCAGTACTGCGGCACGCTGAGCACGGAGGCGCAGACGATGATCAGCATGGCGCGGCGCGAGATTCTGCCCGCGATAGAAAAATACGCATCCGCGCTCGCATCGGCGGCGAATGCAAAACGTTCTCTTCTGCCGGAGCTTAAATCCTGCTACGAGGCAAACACCGTCAAACGCCTCACCGAGCTTGCCGACGGTATATACTCTCTCGCAAACGAGCTTGACATCGCGCTCGATGCCTGCCCGAACGGCGGCGAGGCTCTGAAATCCGCAAATTATATGCGCGACAGTCTTCTTCCGCTTATGGACAAGCTCCGCGCGTACGCGGACGAAGCGGAAACGCTCACCGCGGAGGAATACTGGCCGTTCCCGACATACGGGAAATTGCTGTTTTCGCTGTGATAAAATAAAAGATAAAACAGGGGATTGCGAAAAAGCAGTCCCCTGTTTTGTAAAATTTAATGGCGGCACCGTGATTTGCGAGCGTTCCTTTCCTGTTGCTATTTCCGATCCGACAGGCTCGCAAACCATATTTCTCCGGCAAAACCCTCGCGCATTGTCAATCTTTTTCGATTGTTCCGCCGCCTCTTGTCAAGGTCAATCCGAAAAAGCAAATTTTGCCCGGAAGAAATTTGCAACTTCACAAATCGGATGCGGGGCGGTATAATATCTTTAAGTATATAAACGGAGATGCAACAGATGTTTTTTGATACTCACGCCCACTATGACGACAAGGCCTTTGACGACGATCGCGGAGAAACGCTTGACGGAATCCGAGAAAAAGGCGTAGATTTTGTTATAAACCCGGGCTGTACTCTTAAGAGCAGCAAAACGGCAATTGAGCTTTCGGAAGCGTATCCGTTTATCTATGCCGCCGTCGGGATACATCCGGAGGAGCTTGATGATTTTTCCGCGGAGGCGTTTGAGGAAATCGAAAAACTCGCAAGGCATCCGAAGTGCGTCGCGATAGGCGAAATCGGGCTTGATTATTATTGGGACGACACGCGCAAGGCAGAGCAGAAGGAGCTTTTTATCACGCAGGCGCAGCTGGCCGCAAAGCTCGATAAACCGGTTATAATCCACGATCGCGAAGCGCACGGCGACAGTTTTGAGATAGTGAAGGGTGTTGGAAACCTTCGCGGTGTCTTTCATTGCTACTCGGGAAGCGCGGAAATGGCAAAAGAGCTTTTGAAGATGGGCTGGTATCTCGGCTTTGACGGGCCGATCACATATAAAAACGCGAAAAAAGCGCTTGAAGTGCTTGAAATATGCCCGCTCGACAGGATGCTTATCGAAACGGACAGCCCATACCTCAGCCCCGTCCCTCTGCGCGGAAAACGCAACAATTCGGCAAATCTTGAATACATCGCCGCAAAAATCGCGGAAGTGAAGGGCGAAAGCTTCGAGGATATATGCCGGATTACCGAGGAGAACGGGAAAAGGCTTTTCGGAATATCCGATGTATAAAGCGCGTGATATGATTTCAACCGGAGGATTGTTTAACGCATGAAAACACCGTTTATTTTTGATCTCCACTGCGACACCGTTCTGCATATGTACCTTGAGAACAAGACTCTCAACAATTGGGACGGGCATATAAATCTGGCAAAGCTTAAAAAGGTCGGGCGCGGCGCGCAGAGCTTCGCGCTGTTTCTGCCGACTTATGACTCCGCGGAGCGGTACGGCATCGCGATTGCCCCGTATGAGCTTTTCAACGGCATGTATTCCGTTTTTCTGAGAGAGATGCGCGATAACGCCGAGAGCATAAAGCAGGTGCGCCGCGCCAAAGATATAGAAGACAATATCAAAGACGGCAAAATATCCGCGCTGCTGACGCTTGAGGACTGCGTACTTCTTGACGGGAAAATCGAGCGTGTGGACGAGCTGTTTGAAAAAGGCGTGAGAATAGCCGCGCTCACATGGAATTACGAAAACTGCGTGGGCTTTCCTAATTCATTTGATGAAAACGAGCATAAAAAAGGCCTCAAGCCATTCGGCTTTGAGACGGTGGAGCGTATGAACGAGCTGGGCATCATCGCGGACGTATCGCATCTGAGCGAGGGCGGCTTTTGGGATGTCGCAAGGACAAGCAAAAAGCCGTTTGTCGCTTCCCATTCCTGCGCGCGCTCTTTATGCGATCACAGCCGCAATCTCACAGACGATCAGCTTCGCGCCGTCGGCGAATGCGGAGGCGTGGTCGGCGTGAATTTTTATTCCCGGTTTCTTGTCAAGGACAGCGATCATACAACCGCCGCGGATATCGCGCGGCACATGGATTATATAAGAAACAAGGCCGGCATAGAGGCCGTCGCGTTAGGCTCCGATTTTGACGGAATCGACTGCTCGCTCGATTTCGGCGACTATGCGGGGCTTCCGATGCTGACAGAGGCAATGTCTGAGCGTTTCACCGATGATGAGATTGAGCTTATCTGCGGAAAAAACGCGCTCCGCGTATTCGGAGACGTTGTCGGCTGAGTGATATGAAAGTGAAAATATATATTCGGAGGATGCATGAACATTCGTGAAATAAACACGGAGGAAATCTCCGCCGCGGTCGAGCGGCTTGTTGCGGAGGCAAACTGTTATCTGCCGGAGGATGCGCGCCGCGCTTTGGAAAAGGCAAGGGAACAAGAGCAGTCCCCTCTTTGCCGGGATATTTTGGGCGACATTCTCAAGAACGCGGATATTGCCGCCGCGCGGAACATGCCGATTTGTCAGGACACCGGCCTTGCCGTATTTTTCGTCGAGCTGGGGCAGGATGTACACATCACGGGCGGCGATTTTCAAGCGGCGATGGATGAAGGCGTTGCGCGCGGATATACAAAAAACTATCTGCGCAAAAGCTCGCAGGACAATGTGCTGGGCGAAAGGGTCAACCGCGGCGACAACACCCCGGCAATCTGCCATATTGAGCTTGTCCCCGGAGATAAGCTCACGATAACGGTATGCCCGAAGGGCGGCGGCTCGGAAAATATGTCGGCGGTGGGTATGCTCACGCCGGCGCAGGGGCGGGACGGAGTCAAAAAGTTCATTGTGGACACCGTTCAGAAAGCCGGAAGCAATCCCTGCCCGCCGATAATAATAGGCTGCGCCGTGGGCGGAACCATGGAGCAAGCCGCGTTGCTGGCGAAAAAGGCGCTTTGCCGCGAGGTCGGGCG
Organism: Oscillospiraceae bacterium; assembly: GCA_963636125.1. Taxonomy (GTDB): domain Bacteria; phylum Bacillota; class Clostridia; order Oscillospirales; family Oscillospiraceae; genus Limivicinus. The sequence continues at coordinate 8,006 of CAVHIP010000060.1, forward strand.
GCCTAATCCCGACGCGGACATTGCGGCGTTTGAGCGGGAAGTTCTGGAGGCGGTAAACGCGCTCGGCATCGGGGCGCAGGGCTTTGGCGGCACACAGACCGCTCTCGCCGTCCACGTACTCACGCACCCCGTGCATCTGGCAAGTCTTCCGGTGGCGGTAAACATACAGTGCCACGCGGCAAGGCACAGAACAATCGTGATTTAAGGAGGGCGGAGCCGATGTTGAAAGCAAACGAAACAAGCAAGTCGATCCGGCTTCCGCCGGATGACGACACCGTAAAATCTCTCCATGCCGGCGACAGGGTACTGCTGACAGGAACCATCTACACGGGCAGGGACGAGGCGCACCTCTATCTGAAACGCATGATCGAAAACGGGGAGGAGCTTCCCTTTGATTTGCGCGGCGCGGTCATATATTACACAGGCCCATGCCCGGCAAAGCCGGGGCAGGTCATAGGCTCTGCCGGACCTACCACAAGCGGGCGGATGGACGCTTACGCGCCGATGCTCATGGATCTCGGACTCAAAGGCATGATCGGCAAGGGCAAGCGAAGCGACGCGGTAAAGGAAAGCATGATGAAAAACACCTGCTGTTATTTCGCCGCGATCGGCGGAGCGGGCGCGCTCATAAGCGACAGCATAAAAAAAGCGGAAGTAATCGCCTTTCCGGAGCTTGGGGCGGAGGCGATTTACAGGCTTGAGGTGGTCGATTTCCCTTGCACGGTGGTTCTCGACTGCTATGGCAATGACTTATATAAAATCGGACAGGAGAAATACAGACATGGATAAATCGGAAATTCGCGAAAAGGCGCTCGCTCTCCACGCGGAGAACAAGGGCAAGCTTGAAACCGTCGGCAAAGTTCCGCTCGAAAGCAGCGACGATCTCTCCCTCGCTTACACGCCCGGCGTCGCGGAGCCTTGCAGGGAAATCGCGAAGGACGCATCGCTTGCGTATAAATACACATTCAAGGGGAACATGTGCGCCGTCATCTCCGACGGATCGGCGGTGCTTGGGCTCGGCAACATCGGCGGCATCGCGGGTCTCCCGGTCATGGAAGGCAAGGCGCTGCTGTTCAAGCGCTTCGGCGGGGTGGACTGTTTCCCGATATGCCTCGCGACGCAGGACACGGAGGAGATAATCAAAACGTGCATAAACATCGCCCCGTCCTTCGGCGGAATAAACCTTGAGGACATTTCCGCGCCGCGCTGCTTCGAGATAGAGCGCAGGCTGAAGGAGGCGCTGGATATTCCGGTTTTCCACGACGATCAGCACGGAACGGCCGTTGTTGTCTCGGCGGCGCTGATAAACGCGTGCCGCCTCACGGGAAAGAAAATTAACGAGCTTAAAATCGTTGTAAACGGCGCGGGCGCCGCGGGGACGGCGATAAGCAAAATGCTGCTCAATCTTGGTGTGAACGATCTGTTCTTGGTCGACTCGAGCGGGATAATCCGCAAAGGGCGGCAGGAAAACATGAACCGGGCGAAAGAAGAGATGGCGGAGCTTTCAAACCGGGAGGGAAGAAGCGGAACGCTCGAAGACGCGCTCGCAGGGAGCGATGTGTTCATAGGCGTTTCAAAGGCGGACATTCTCACGGGAGAGATGGTAAAAACAATGGCATTTTCGCCGATCGTCTTCGCGATGGCAAACCCGAATCCCGAAATCCGCCCGGAGATAGCGCGCATGGCGGGCGCGGCGGTTGTCGGCACGGGCAGAAGCGATTATCCGAATCAGATAAACAACCTCCTCGCCTTCCCCGGCATTTTCCGCGGGGCTTTCGATGTGCGCGCAAGCGACATCACCGAAAACATGAAGCTCGCCGCCGCCTACGCTCTGGCAAATCTCGTGAGCGTTGCGGACCTGGCGGAGGATTATGTGCTCCCCTCCCCGCTTGACGAGAGAGTCTGCCCGACGGTCGCAAAGGCCGTCGCGGATGCCGCCGTTCGCGATGGCGTCGCGCGGATAATACCGTAAAAAATCAATTCTATTATAACTTTGAAGGGAGAACGGCTATGAAACTCACATGGTACGGGCATGCGTGCTTCAAGGCGGAATTTTCGGAGGGATCGGTTGTGTTCGATCCGTACGTGCCGGGCAAGGTACCGGGGCTTGAGCTTCCGCCGCTTGAGGCGGACATGGTGATATCCAGCCACAGGCACGACGATCATTACTCGCCGGAGAGCGTGCATATCAGCGGAAAGCCCTGTCGGCTTGCGGTAAGGCAGATAGAGACATTTCACGACGGATGCGGCGGCAAGCTCCGCGGCATGAACACGGTTTCCGTCGTATCCTCGGACGGGATTGCGCTCGCCCATCTCGGCGACCTCGGGCACGAGCTTTCGCAAAAGCAATTGGAAGAACTCGGGCAAATCGACGTTCTGCTGATTCCGGTGGGCGGTCACTATACGATTGACGCAAAGCAGGCAGTGAACGTGATCAAGGCGGTAAAGCCGAAAATCGCGGCGCCGATGCACTACCGCGCCGGCAAGAGAGGACTTGCCCAAGTGGCGGAGATAGGCGATTTTCTCAAGCTCGCAGAGCGGGAGTTTGACATATATTCCGCCGACAGAGCAATTGAAATAACCCCGGAAACTCCCTCGGGGATATATGTTTTAAGTTGGCCGGAGTGAAAAGGCGAATATAATCAAAGAGCATTGGAATATTGACGTTCCAATGCTCTTTTTGTATTACTCTTTTGTCAGAAATCCGTTGATAAACGCATCCGGGAAAATGAACAGCTTTTCGCCGACGGCGAATTGAACGCGGAGCTTTTTGCCCGCCTTGTCCATGAAAGAGACTGTCCCCTCGCCGAACGCCTTATGCCTGACCTTGTCGCCGACCTGCACCATCGGGATTTTAATCTCCTCTTTCGGCTTCTGAATCGGCGTATCCGTTCTGCCCGTCTGAGGCGGCGGCGTGACGGAGCGCTTGGGTATGATCACCCTCTCGGCGATGGGCGGCGCGGCCGGCTTCTTCACGGTGGGCTTAGGCGCGACCGGTTTTTCCTCCGGCTCTTCCTCAACACTTGCCAAAACCGCCGACTGCAATGAAAGCGTTGCCTGCTGATTTGCGTAGAGGGCATTGTACTCATCACGGCGAAGAACGGTATCCCAACCGCCGATGTCCTCACCCTCGTGCATATCAATGCCGGTGTAGTTGAGGCTCGAATTTTCATAGCGGCGGAAACCGAATATGCCCTGATTCATCTTTTCGGGATCGAAAAGTCCGATGTCGCAAAGCACATCAAAATCGGTTACCGAAAGTCCCGTAACCTTCTTGAAAAGGTCGGGTTCAAGCTGAGTGATAACATCTTTGATGGTCTGCTCACGGTAATCGGTCAGATACATGAATGACGGGATACGGGCGGCGAGTTTGAGAAGATTCTCCTGCACCTGTTTGCGCAGAGATTTGATCTTCTTTTCCTCTTCGGAAATTTCCTTCTTTTCGGCCTTATCCTTCTTGCCATCGTCCTCTTTCTTTGCCTTCTTGATGGCCTCACTGCGGTTGATGATTGTCTCGATTTCCTGATTGAGTGCTCGGAAGCCCTCTATTTTCATAAGAGCATCAAGTGCGGCGGGGTTATCCTGCAGTCGCTTTAATGTATCGTTATCGACATGGACAAGCAGAGCCGTCTGCCAACGCTTGGCAAGCAGTGTTGCGGAGGTGCCGGCATAGGTAATATCAAGCACATCCTGCGCCGAAATCACATTCATTGACGAGCCGTCAAAGGCAAGCACCGGCAGGAACTTCATAAATTCGCCGACCTTTGCTTCGGGGTTGGTATCATTCGTGTTAAGGCGGCAGGAATAATCGGAAATCTGCCTGAGCGCACGGTTTAATGCAAAGTCGAAAATATAGCACTCCTGCTTTATAATCTCGGTCTTGCCCTCGTCATTTACCGTTGTCCACGGAGACTGCACACGGAACGCCGACTGAAAATAAGTCTCGGGCGATTTGAGATTGCAGAGCATGAATATACCCGTCCAGGGACGAACGGTAACGCCTGTCATCAGCTTGCCGCAGGAGAGCGTGATTGTCTTGGTTTTGAGCGGATCGCCCATAGCGGCTTTGACGGGCGGCAGTGCGTCCATACCGATACCCGCCTTTGTTCCCGCACACACAACAACATTGTAATCGTTGAAAAACTTGTTTGCGGGGGCTTGCAGAAGGTTGCCCATAGCAAAGCAGGCAGCTACCGACGGCAGATACCACACGGTATGCGTCAGCGAATTTTTAAGCGTGGAGTCGGAAAACGGCATAGGCGGTTTATCGCCGCCGAGCTTCAGGCCCTCGACAATATTGCCCTTGCCCTGTATAAGCTCAAGCCACTTCTGCACTTCGTTTTCATATACGAACCTTGCGGTTTCGGGCTTGTTCTTCTCGGCGGGTTCGGCCTTGAAAAATTCGTTCAGGTCAAATTCGTCAAATTCGCCGCCCATGGCAACCTGCGTAATGCTGTCGGGAACCTTGTAGGTGAGCATGACCATTCGGGGCAGTGCCGCATAGGGGTTTTCGCCCGGACCTGTCCAGGCGGCTTTTGCGTTCTGCTCATCCGAATATGTCCAGTTGAAAATCTGATCTTCCAGAAATTCGCCGGTGTAGAGCGCACGGAAAGGCGTGCCGGAAAGATACAGATAGCACTTTGTGGTAATATCGATCCATGTTTCGTTGATGGCGTCGCCCGCTTCGGTCTCCTGATACTTTTCGGGGTCGAAAGCGGCTTCGGCTTCCTCGTCCACATTCTCAAAGAGCTTTTTGGCATTTTCCCGCCATGCGCCGAAATGGTATTCATCGAAAATTACCATATCCCAGTTGGTGGTATGGATAAACTCGTTTTTCGGCTTTATGCCGCCCGTTTCGGTTGTGCCGAGAAGGTTCTGGAACGAACCGAAAACGACAATCGGGCGTGACTTGTCGCACTCCTCATACATGCGGTCAAAGCTCTTGTTGTCGAATTTCGCCTCTTTGTCGGAGACAAACTGCCAACCCTCAAAATCCACATGGGTTTCGAGATCCTCGTACCATGCCGACTCAACGGCAGGCTTAAAGGTCAGCACAAGGATTTTCTTATAGCCGAGCCTTTTCGCAAGCTGATAAGACGCAAAGGTCTTGCCGAAACGCATTTTTGCGTTCCAGAGATATTTCGGCGGTCTTGTCGGGTCCTCTTTTGACATACGGCGGAAATAGTCGGCGGTATCTTTCACCGCCCGTGCCTGTTCGGCACGCATGGGGAAATGCGCCGTTCTGCCGACCGTGTAT
>CAVHIP010000061.1:0-13262 GCA_963636125.1 Oscillospiraceae bacterium
TTGAACACTTCCTTTGCTATCTGCGTCAGGTTTTCCTCCAGCTCTCGAACGGTCTTGTACATCGGCATATTCGCCGGATTGCCTCGCGTGACAATAACGGTACGTCCGTCAGGTTTTGATTTAACAACACCGTTAGTGCCAGGGTCTTCACCGTAGTAACCCCAAGCTTTGCGCTTGCCGTAACCTTTGCCGTATTCGCCGCGCCTCATGCCAAGTTCTGCCGCCTGCGGATGATCGTCAGCATAAGTAACGCCAGTGCCGAATTCTATAAACAGCGTTGCATTGCCGGTAGCAACAATTGCTTTTACATTCTCGCCGCGTTCTTCCACCGTAACGGAAACATCGTTCGTTCCGTCATATGCGGCGGTGCTAAACTGCGCACTCGCATAATCCAATCCCAGCCGAGCCAAACGTTCAAGGAATGTAACCGCACGTTGCTTCTGCCATGCTTCGTATTGATCAACCGCCTTTATAAGTTCGTCAACACCGGCAGTGGACAGCGGCACAGTGACCTTCTTCATGACACATCTACTCTGCTGACCGCATACGCTACCGCATTGAGCGATTTTGCGACGCGCTTAACGACGTAATCGTAAAGCGGTGTACCGTCCTCGCCGTATTCAGGCGGCTTATCAATAAACAAAACCGAGTTCTCGTCGATAGGGCAGCTCATATCGTCAGTGACAATAACCTTGTCGTACCCTGCGAAATTGCCGAACTGCTCTATCTGCGCCGACCCCGTAGCGGACGAAACGTTAGCCCTCAGCTTAACAGCGTCCTTGTAAACGGGCTTTGAGCCGCCCGTCTCGTTGCCGTACTCATCCACGACGATTTCTTTGCCGTCGTACAGCTGATACCAAAGCGCCACTTTGTTACGCTCTAATATCTTCATGTTTCGCCTCCGATGCTCACAGCGAACGGCACAATATCTCTCAGAAGCGTAGAGGGAACATCAGCGTTTTCATAAGTGCGCGATATTCCATTTTCACTATGTGCCGTTTGCCCCTCTGCGCCTCTTTTGTTGATTAAATAAACCGCAATTTCAACCTGAATATACTCATACTGTTCCGGCACTTCATGCGCATAGCTTGCAAAAGGGAACGCTTTGCGGCATATCTTGTCACCGGCAATATTAAAGTAGGCAGACAAAATGTCTTCATCCGTTTCACCTGTCATAGCTTTTAACATTGCCATCTGTTCGGCTTTAATCATCCTGTCTGCCTCCTTTTCTTAGGTTTTGTTATTATCAGGTAGTAGATTTAAAATCAGCAGCATTGGAAACATACACGCTGCGGCTGTAGGTCGGCGCGGTGAACTCGGTCGAAATGCCAGTAAACTTGCCGTGATACCACTCGGGGCCATGGTCGAGGCCGAGCTGACCGAAGAGCTGATACTTCTCGCCTGCGCCGGTCTTTGCCAAAGGCTCAAGGAAGAAGTTACCCTTGCCGGGAACGGGCTGATAAACAGGCGCGATAACGTCGAGATTAAGCAGCAGTGCCGTGCCGGAAGGCAGATATTCGCCGAGGTACAGATAGACAACACCAATAGGAGTGATAACACTCGACAGTGCAATGCCGTTTACTTCACGAGCCGCAGGAACAACAGTCAGACCGTTCTGAACTGCATCTGCGTTGACCTGGAACATGGTGGTTGCATCACACCACAGGCACAGGCCGTTGGTGGGAGCGTTCTGACCATAGATTTTCTTCACCATGTCGGCGATATCCCACAGGCCGAGCGCCTTGGACTTCATTGCCGTGGTGTTGGTGGTGATGGCGGGAACGAGGCCACGGGTCTTGTTGATCGTCGCATCAGTGGTAGCCTTGTTATAAACGCCATTAATAAACGTATACTCGATGTCCGCATTGATCTTCATCATCTTCGCGGCAACCTGAAAATCGAGTTCGTTCATGGGGTTAGCTTCCTGGTTGGCAATATTGATGCCGCTCAGAGTGCCCATGTTGGACTGCTTCGCATAAGAAATGCCTACGCTTTCCTGAAAGATCTGAGTGACGTTAGTCTTCTGCTCGCGAGTGACAATAGTAGCGTCAGGCGCGGTAAGAGAAGCGGTCTCGCTGATAGCAGGCTGTGCGCCGCCACCGGTTGTGTATTCCTGACCGGTAACGAACTCAACATGATTGGTGGTCTTTGCTCTGCCGCCTATAATCGAGGACAGCGGAGTTCTAACGTTGCCTTTGTTAAAAAGCATACCGGAGTAATTAAGCACTCCGAAACTTGTAGCAAAAGTATCTGCCATAACAAATATTCTCCTTTATTCGTTTCTGTTTTGCGCCTCGGCCTGCGCCTTGAGGCGCGTATAATACGCGGCGGCTGTAATATCGCCGCTCTTCTGCGCGTTCAAAATTTTCTCGTCATAATTCGCCGCTCCTACTTCGCCCTGACCCGATGCGGGACGCGGGGTTTTTTTAAGAGCGCCTGCTTTCACGTTCTTTGCGTAATCATCAAGAAATTTCTGGTTATTAGCAAAAACCTTTTCGAGATTTCCCGTAGCCATAGCCTTAGCGGTATCTTCCGCAAGCGTTTCATCATAACCCTGAGCTATGAATTTGGCTTTATACTCGGAAATTTTCTTACCCTCTCGCAGCTCGTCAAGCTCCTTCTGCATCTGAGCAATGCTGTCGGACTGCTCCTGCTTTTTGCGCTCATCCTCGGAAAGAAGTTCGTTATGCTTTTTCTTCCATGACGCAGCCTCGGAATTGGCCTTAGACACCGCTGATTTGTACCGTTCCAGCTCTGCCGAGTTGTCGTTGTACTCAAAACTTTCAAGAGCCTTGATTTTGTCTTCTGCGGTCATGCTTTCATAACCGTTAATGCTACTGATATCGATTTTTGCCATGATGATTACCTCCTGCGTTTTTAAGTCTTCACTGACTGTGTTTTCTGTTTGGCGGGTTGTCTCCCTTTTGCGATTTGTTAAGGCGGTTTCCCTACCGCCGATATATCAAACGGCATATTGCCACTTGTTCACGTTTCCCTTACCGCCTTTCTCATATCGCCGAAACGACGAGCTTTCACGAGCGCTCCGCAGAGTTCGGGGGCGACAAGAAGGAAGGAAAATAAAAAAGAGAAAAAACAAAAAGGACTACCGATACCTTTTCGATATCGATAGCCCCTAATTGGCTGTTCCTATTGCCCTATGCAATAGGCTGTTCATATTTAGTTTTGCTTTTGATTTCCCAAATGCAAATTTTATTGTTCTTTACGCCGATCTCAATCTTGCTGCGTTGATTCAGTGCTTGTTCCATTACCGCTACCATCTCCGGCGTTATTTTCAGCACCGTTTTCGCTTTCGTTTCCATCAGCAAACACCTCCACAGCTTTTTTTTGCTGCTCTTCCATGTATTCCATACTCATTCTGTATGCGAGTTGCGGATCGGAAAATAGGCCGCAGTGAGTAAATGCCAGCACCGGCGCAATTTTGGGATTAGCGAGCATCGTAGTCAATACGTTTGCCTTCTCGGTAATGTTCTCGTAATTACGGCGAGTAAAACGAATTTCAAGATTTGACAACTTCAAGCTTAAATCACTTAGATCGCGGCAAATTCGCAACAGCAGTTTAAGGAACTCTTTCTCAGACTTTTTAAACACAAGCTCTGTGTCTTTAGCCCTTGCCTCAGCTGAAGACCAGCCGTCGCGCATAATAACAGCTGAGCCGGTATCGGAAGTGGAAGAGCCACCGTTTCTGTTTGGCATACCGCAAATCGTCAACACAGTATTGTACATACTGTCAACAAGTGTCTGCGTCTGCGTCTGGTTCATCTCAGAGGTAAGATACTCTATCTCTGCTTTAAACTGCGGGTCAATGTCCTTATACTTGATAGCGCCCTCACTACGCAGATTTGCAAAATCTTCGCTCGAAATGTCTACGTTGTGGAATAGCATGAGCGCCTGAACAAACTGTTCCACACCGTCAAGCCTATTACTCTCGGTCGTATTTATAGCGTCCAGCAGCGGAAGCACTATCTCAAACGCGCCGAGCCTCGCGGCGTTCGCGGGGTACTCGATAATAGGGATGCCGAGTATCTGCTCTTCGCAGCGCGTAATAGCCCAAGTGTTCTCAACCTCGTAATAGTGCGTCTTTGTATAGCACGAGAATACGATTGTGCGGTCTTCCTTGACTATATACTTTACCGCCATTACAGGCGGGTTGCCAAGTTCTGTAGAGTAAACGACGAACGTGAAGCGCGGGTCAAGCGTGAATATCTCAAATGGCGCTTCATCTTCCTCGACGTTTGCGGCAGCGTCCGGTAGCACCATACGGTAAGAAGTGCCGCAGATATGAAACCAATCCGCAAGCTCTTTGTCTTTAGCCGCCTTATCCTCGGCTATAACATAGCTGTTAAGCAGTAGCACCTTAGATGCCGTCGCCTCGTTATCATCTCGGCTGACATACTGAACAGGCTCGCCCATCAAATAGCCGACCTTGAACGACACTATCTCATTAGCGCGGTTCTCCACGATCTTATTGCAAATCTCAGGCCGCACATCTTTCTTGCGATAAATTATCGGCTGATCTCCGCGATAGTAACGATAGAGATAATCTATATCCGCGCTGTTTTGAAGATGCACAAACAACGCTTTTTTCAGGACGTTCATTATGTTCCCTGCATCGATTTCGGTAGCGTCAGTGTAAATAACACGTCTGCCGAATAACATACGGGTCGCTATTTGTAACACCCCCTTTTTCTCAATTTTTACTTTATTATATATATAGTTCCGTGTCAAGCGAACACACACAAAGTTGCATTAAAAAACATATTTTGTAAGTGCTTTTCCTTAAAACGGTCTCTTCATAACCTCAACCTTTGCCATGCGGAACGTTTCGGAGTAGTCAACCAACATAGCGATACTATCGGGAATATCGTCATTTTTGTTCTTGCCCGCCATTGTATAGCCACACAACATACTCATAGCGAGGCGATATTCCTTGCTGTCTTTATACACGCTTTCGTCTTTAAAGAGAAAGTGCTCTTTTGCATATCCGGCTGCAATGATAATGCGCGTCTCTTTGTTTGCAGTTGAAAATTTGGTGGTTATCTTTGTTCTGCCGCCCTGTTCCTTAACTTGCTTCTGCACATCGGCAGCAATGCGCCCACCGGCTGAGTTGCTTTCAAACCTCGCTGCCTGCACCCTGTGCTGTAGCAGCTTTGAAACCAGCCTCGCCTCTACCACTTCGGGCGTGGAATTATCGCACACAAAATCCTCAATATAGTAATCATCACCATATTGATATGCAATCGGCATGGCACAGTAGTCAGTGCCTTTGTCCTTTGTGTCGCACACAGCGATTATTGCGTCCGGCTCTTGTTCAGGCAAGTCAAAGTAACGTCGCAGCTCATCTTCGTGATACAAAAGTCCCTCCCGCTCTATAGGCTGATTCATGTACAGTGCTTTCCAACTAACCGCATCCATAATGTCACGCTGCTCTCGGTAAAACTTGGTTGAAAACCCAACGCCATAATCATAATCAAAATTGCTTTCGTCATTCTCGTCCATAGCGGGAAACCGTATAAACTTCGCTCTCGGGTTGCCCTCATACTCCCGCTCCAAACGGCCTATAACATCATGTACGCTCCAACGAGTAGCAATGTGAAGTTCTTTGCATTTATCGCCGATTTTGCGTTGACGCAAGTCAGTGGTATAAGTCTCCCACAGCTTGTCAAGCCGCTCCTTAGACAGCGCAACCTCAATGCCCGATATCAAGTCGTCGCAGTAAAGCAAGTTTGCCGCTCGGTAAAGACCAGCGTTGCCCGTGCCTATAGAAGTGAACTCCAGCGTCTCAAATCTCTGCCGTTTATCAAGATCGATACGGCAGTCTTTAGCGTTTGTGCTCGTCACCTGGACGGCCGGAAACACATCATGCCACAGATATTCTCCCTGCGCGTCAAACAGCCTCAAACACTCATCATACACGCCGCGTATGAACGAGTTGGAGTGACTGCCGGTAAGGTTAGGATGGTTAGGGTCGCGCCCCGCTATCCATGTAAGAAGGAATATAGCAAGAGTGGTGTTGTGCGTCGGAATTAGTGTCTTCCCAGCCAAATACATGCCACCCTCTACGGTGATGCAGTTGCCTTCTTTCGGCTCGACTTTACTTATAGATTTAACCGCAATTTTTCGTTGCTTCACGGGTTTGTTTTTCTTCCTCGGTAATTGACAAGGAATTTCTATATCAGGGCTAAAAGAAATTATATAAACAGGTAATCTTCCATGAATGCCTGACGATGAAACTTTAGGTTCTTCTCTTTTCAGACAAGCTCTCCAACCAAAAGTAGAGACTAATGTAATCATTGCGTCTCGCAATTCTTCACTTGTTGTAGAGAAAGTATATTTGCTGCCTCCGCATAATGTTCCGTCCGTGTCAAGTAGCCCAGCTAACAAACCCAACCGCTGAGAAATGCTCGCGGTAAAATACTCGTCAGGGATGTGCTTTGGGAGTTTTATTCTTGAATGACACATGCCCATAGTTTGAAGCGCTTTCCTGATAGCTAAATCGCTATACATCACACCCGTAATTTTGTGTTCACATGTATTTCGTAATTCATACCCACGGCGCGAAATTTCTTCCATTATTGGATAATCACCTTTTGCCCAAGCAATCCTCGGATTTTTGTTTGCGCCATCTCCAAGCCAAACGCCGAATACATAGGGGTCTAACGGCAATCTCTTATCTTCTCCAACAACATATTGCTTTGGCGGAACTTGAAGCATATATCTATGCCCGCGTTTACCTCTTTCACCGCCGGTTTCTAATTCGAGTCTTGCCCATTCTTTTGTTTCACGAAGCTGCTCTGATTGACTGTGCCGATTATAAAATAGCCATTCATGATTTTCGTGACACTGAATTTTTTCACCATTAGTGAACTCGACCAAAACATCTAATTGGCATTTAGGGTGAACAGCAATAACTTTCTTAAAACAGCCATCCATGCCGATCACTTCGTCGCCAACCGTCAACTCGCCATGTTTTTTCCAACCTGTTTTAGTCAAAATAGGCGTGTCATTTGCCAGAGCCTTGCCTACGCCAGGCGGCAAGCTCACTGCCAATAAGTCAAGTTCATCATCACCACACATGGCCTGTAGTGCGTCGACTACGGGCTTTAATTGTTTTCTGCGCGGCTGATAAAAACGCTTATCCGCTTGTCTGTTAAGCTCCATATAGGTCAAATAACTATCAAAATCGTGCGGCGCATCGAACAGCAGGCACTTTCGCCACTGCTCGTAAAACGCCGATTTATTCTTGCTCACTCTAAGCTGCGCGACGCATCTGTTCTTCAATGTCTTATTCATGGCGTGAGCTTTCTTCAAATCCGCTTCTTCCCACGACCTGTAAAGCGAAAACAAATCGCTATATGCGCCTATATCATCGGGCTTTTTATCAATCGCCGCATTTATAGAAGCCGCAAGCTTTTCATAATTCATAACATTCACACCTCATCAAATAAAAAAAGAGCTACCTCTTTCAAGATAGCCCCTTAGCTGTTGCTCCTGCCCTTGCAGAAGCCTATTCATTTTCAATTTTCTTTTTCTCTCGGCATTTTCGAATCCGTTTAGCGTTCTCCGTCTGGCTGGGCTCGATCATCATGCCTCGTTCATAAGGCGTGTTGGCATTTACCCATGCATTCGAGACACCGAGAATATCCATCATTTCTTTCTGCGGCACTCCCCGCTCTCGCAGCTCCGCAATCCGCCTCGTAAGAGGAGTTTCGATAACACCGTATCCTACAAGGCACTTCCTGACTACGCCCTCTGAAATTCCCATCCGTCGCGCAGTCTCTTTTATGCTTTCGCATTTCTTGTACTCTTTAAACACATCTTCTGTAGTCACTGTTCATTGCCTCCCTCATAAAATTCTCGGCACTACATACGCCAGCACCAACGCCACTAACACAATCACCGCAAAACACTTTATCAAGTAAAGAAGAACTTTCACATCATCCCGCCTTTCTTATGCGCTCATACCATGTGGTGCGACCTATCCCCAGCTCTTCGCAGCACTCGCTCACCGTCATTACGCCCGCTCTCTGCTTCTTGGCAAGTCGCTCAAACTGCTCATCGTCAATCTCTGCTTTCGGCCTGCCAAATCCGCGCCCCGTCCTTGACGATACCTTTTTGCCATCCACCACAGGCATAGCCGCTATGCTTTCTCTCTGACGCTCAAGCATCACCTCGCGCTCAAACTGGTTCAGCCCAGCTATAACCGTCATGAGCATCCTGCCCGTCGGCGTAGAGGTATCAAACCCCTCTTTCTTACTTATAAAATCTACGCCCTTCTCTCTCAGCTCATCAACCGTCGCAAGTAGATCATGTGTGTTGCGGCTTATTCTGCTATAGCTCTCCACCACAACAGTATCGCCCTCCACCAGCATCTCCATCATTTTTTTGTACTCCGGCCTATCCGTGTTCTTTCCCGAACACTTATCTACAAACACCTTATCTACACCGAGCTGCTCCATTAACACCTCTTGCCTCGCCGTGTCCTGATGCAGCGTCGATACCCTTACATATCCATAACGCATCTTAGGTTTCCTCCTTGCCATAGGACAACACCCACTCTGATTTATCAGCCCTTTTACTCCGAACTACAACCTCATATCCCATCTTCTCTAAAAACTTTGCAAATGTATCGCACCGCATCGCTTGCTTGCCCCTCATTCTCTCTGAAACGCCGCTTGCCGTGTTATACCCCATTTCTTTTGCCAATATCGTCTGGTTATAATCATGCTTCTTCATAGCCTCTATCATTATCTCTTTATCAGTCATTTTTTCTTCACTCCATTTCGCTGTTGTTTAATCTCTGCGTCTTTAATATAGCATATACACTTTTGCGTGTCAACACTTTTTCGCGTATTTTTTTCAAAAAGCTTTAATTTCGCCTTTTTGTTTTTCCCGCGATTTTTGAAATCACACTTTGACAATAGCAAGCAAATTTCGCCTTTTTCTTGTTTTGGATATTCGAGGGGCTAACCAACGCACCACCTCAGGCCGCATATCCCCCCGCTCCCGTCCGGCCGTGCTGGAGCGGATCGGGCCGCAGCCGCGCCGGAGATGTACGAAAAAGCACGAATAGACGAACACGAAAAACAAAACACGAAAAAGTGTAAAAATATTTGCAAAACCCATTGACAAATAACACGGATTGATGTAATATACAATCGTAAACACGAAATAGTGTTAAACGAGCACGGGAGGCAACACCAATGTTATTTTGGATCGTATTAGAAATCACATTTGCGTATGTAGTAATCAGGGCCGACGGCGGCAAGGGCAAAAACGAATATTAATTATTATTGAAAAGGAGATAATGAAAATGAAAGCCGAAATCCTGAACCGCATAATTAATTACTTTGAAGAAAACGAGGAAATCTATAACGGGGCTATTGAAGAGCTCGACAGCTACAACGGATATTTGGGCGACGATCGTTATTATAGCATGGACGAGCTTAACGAGATCTACACCGGCACCGAGCCGACCGAGATTTTATACTGTGCATTTTATGGACATGACGCAGACGATTGGTACACCGACAGCAGCGGCAACAAGATTTATAACGGCTTCAACCCTAATCGCGAATACTTCTACTTTAACGGCTATGGTAATCTTGTTAGCTCTAATTATAAAGACTATAGCGACAAGCTCGACAAGTATTTAATTGAGCGCATGAGCGAGGACCGCAATTATATTGACGCTATCGACGACAACGACGAACTAAGCGCGTTATTTGACGAACTCGAAGCAGCAGAGGAGGCGAAAATATGAGGATTGAAACATGGTTACACGGCTGCCGGATTACAGTTTCGGATTGGTGGAAAGCGGATAAAGACGGAACATTCCCAATTTGGATATACGTTGAATATTTTACGCCTGGCAGCGCGATTTCAAATCCCGCATGGAGCAAAAACTTACTTTGCCCACGGGCAGAGGAAAACACAGTTATAACACATTTAGACAGTATCGTAAACGCTGTAATTGAAAGGAAGTTTGACAAATAAACATTGGCGGAAATGAAATTTTAAAGGGAGGTTAAAAAACATGAAAAAAGCATACTACATCAACTATTACCGCGATTTTGGCAACACTTATAATTTGCGCTGGTGCTGGGAGAGTGAGCCCGCACCGCCGGAAGAGTGGCAGCGCATAACGCGCGGAGAGGCAATCGCAAAATGCAAGGCCGAACGGCAAGCGCGGCGCGATGATCCCAATTTTAGCGGCTATGCGGATGCGTATATCTATCCGGCATCGGGCAAATACAACGAGATGCGTCCTATCTGCACGGATGGCTATATAATAGAGGAGGTTTAAAAATGGATATCAATGCAATAATGCGCGAACTTGCCGAATATAGCCGGCTTGCCGACGAGATCGGCGCGACGATTGAAAATTTAAAAGATAACATAAAACAGTATATGCAGGACAATAACGTTGATACCGTAACCGGCACAGAGCACAAAGCAACATATAAAACCGTTACCGGCTCGCGCATTGATACGACGGCGATAAAAAAAGACTTGCCCGAAATCGCGGCCAAATACACAAAGACAACAGCAACACGGCGATTTACTTTTATCTAATCGAATATTTACAAATCGCACGATCTTAGATATAATGAAACGACAAAGATATTTTAAGGAGAAAGAGAAAATGAAAAGAACAGTTTATCCGTACGCTGGGCGAGAGTAAAGTGAGAAGCCAATAGGTTGTTGAAAGGAGAACGAGAAAATGAAAAGATCGATTTATGTTGATGGCTGGCACAAGAAAAACGGCTATCTCGAGTTTTACGTTGAAGACGGCTATCTGATGCGAGGGGTAAGATATGACGAGCACGACGGTGCGGTTACCGTTTATCCTTATCAGCGCTCACCTTATGGCGGCTTGGACAAGATCTGCCCCAAGGCAAGATATGGCATACTCGAAAAAGTAGAATGGCATTAAGTGCGACGGCCGCACGGGCGAAAAAGGAGGAAATGAAAATGAAACAGTTTAAAACCGACATCGTCAACGCGATGATTAAAAAATTTGAAACGCAGAAAATCGTGTCACTTAAAGAAACCACTAACGAATTAGAGTATAACCACATCTCCGCGCAAGATTGCAGAGACATAGTGAACGCGCTTGAAAAAATTCCAGATTCTAAACTCATTCGACTTGAAAACACGCCCAACGATAGCTTATTCTGCTCTTTGTGCCTTGCTGATAAAAATATTGCTTTCGATAAAAACTTGAGCAATGAAAACGAGGATTAAACATAATGTATATTATACTCACTATTATACTTTTTCCATTCCTGCTTTTATATGACTGCATGAAGAAAAACAAATAAAAAAGAGGTTTTAAAAATGCTTGTGACATGGTTGGCTATTGTGTTTTTGTTCTTTTTTGTAAAAACATTAATTAAATAACGCATTGATTATATACCGTCCCGGACGCGCTCCGGGGCGGTTTTATTTTTGCTCTGCTGCTATATAGCCCAAGCGCGGGAAACTGGCCACAGCGCCATTTAAGCCCGTGTGCAGCTTTACGCGCTGCTATATAGCCCACTGTGAGCTGCTGTAATCGCTTGTGAGCGGTTTTTATTGTTTCATAGTATAATTACACTCCAAAACTAAAACCCGCTCAAAACGCATTTAAATGCCATTCAGCGTGAAACGCTATAACAACCAAAAATAAGAGCCGCCAAGACACCAATTTTTAGCATCTCGGCAGCTCTTGCTCTGTTTTTGTTCAATTTTTTGAACGATTTCCGTTCAGCTTTTGCTCGATTTTTGCTCTAATTCGGCTCATAGTCGCGTAATAGTCGACGAGCTTTTTATAGTTGCGAACGCAAATTTTCAATTTGCTGTTCCAGCCTGGCTATTTGTTTAATAGTCGCAGACTTTTTGAAATCAAGAATTATTTCGCCCATTGCTTGCCCCGCATAACTCCAGCAATAGTTGCCGGCGGATTTTGCACGACCTTCACAGCAATCAACAATACACGGCGGAGTGATGCCGGCAAATTTAGCAGCTTGTCCAATACTTGCCCACGCCGCTATAAATTCGCCTTTTATAGTCGTTTGGTAAACCGCTTTCGAGGACATATCAACCTTTAAAACTTCTCTTGCATGGCGATTGTTATATCCTTTTGTACACCACTCTAAGTTAGTAAGATCGTTATTTAGTTTGTCTCCGTCTATGTGATTGATACATTCATAGTCGTGTGGATTTGGGATAAAAGTTATTGCTAAAAGTCGATGAAGTTTGCAACTTTTTCGCTTGCCATACTTGGTAAGCGAAATTACCTTATAGCCATGAGAGTTGATATTACCATAAAGCTGTAGGTTTGTTTCGACATTGCGCACTTCCCCGTTCGGGGTTATTTGATAAATTCCCTCATATCCAGGAATATCATACCACTCATTCATAGTCGCTCAGTCTTCTACAACGCCGTCAGCGCTCACGCCGATAACATCCTCGATATATTTCTTCTCAAGCTCTTTTTCACTTGCTTGGTCACCGAGCGGCTGATTGGGCGTAAGCACAACTTCTTGCTTGTCCTGATATCCCATATTATTCTTCATAAGGAAAATTCCTGCTACGGGATTTATCTTGCCGTTTTGCATATAATTTTCCATTTGAGCGTTCAGAATTTGGTACGCTTTTTTTAGCGCGTCCCTGCTTTCGGCGGCTACAAAGTCGCTTTGAATGCCATTTATCCACTTCCATAAAGTTCTTCTATCGATGCCAAAAGCTAATGCCAAGCCGGCAACAGAGGGCTTCATGTCATCATCAGCGCAGGTTTGAAAATAAAGTGTTACTCGTTCGAGGACGTTTTCAGGTTTTTTCATATCGACCGGCGGCCACTCCCACATTTTGAGGTTGTGTTGAAGATATTTGCGATTATCGCCTGGTTCGGCTTGGACCGTGCTGTCGGGACGCTTATAGCCGCCGGCGCCTTTAGGATGGCCACGTCCGCGTTTGGGTGTGATTTCGGTTGTTGTTTCGGTTGATTTT
The DNA here is from genome assembly GCA_963636125.1 of Oscillospiraceae bacterium. Classification (GTDB taxonomy): domain Bacteria; phylum Bacillota; class Clostridia; order Oscillospirales; family Oscillospiraceae; genus Limivicinus. The sequence continues at coordinate 13,012 of CAVHIP010000061.1, forward strand.
GTTTTAGTTTTTGCCACAATTAAAGCTCTCCTTCCTTGGTAGGATTATTGAATGAGCCGAGATAGGCTTGAGTGATTGTGAAGGCTTCGGCGTCGTTTGCGCCGGAAGATAGGAGGGCTCGATAGAATGTGAGCCCGATTTCGGCTAATGCGCCGAGAGCGGTTATAAAGTCGTTCATGTCGGAATTGGGATTCAAAATTATGCTCCTTTCGGTATCATGTGATAGACTTCGTAATAGAGTTTGTCGGCGT
>CAVHIP010000062.1:0-12721 GCA_963636125.1 Oscillospiraceae bacterium
GCATACGCGAACTTATGCCGTCGGCGGACGCCTTTTGAAGCCTAACCGCGCTTTAGCGCGGCTCTTACAGGCTTCAAAAGATTTCATTAAAATCAAAGATTTTAATGAAAAAATAGTATCAGCCCAAAATCGTGTGCGAACCCTTCACGCCCGCGACAATCGGCCACAGCTTGCGGTACTCCAGCGGCGTGAGCCCTTCCTGCGCCTTAAAAAGGCGGGTGAAATAGTTGATGTTTTCGATGCCGACCTGTTCGGATACCTCCCCGATGGACATGTGCGTTGTGCGCATAAGCTCCTTGGCGCGCGTGATGCGCAGATATATAAGGTATTCGGTGGGGGACTGCCCGAAATACCGCTTGAACTGCTTCTGCAGATAGCAGGGATTCATCGAAAACTCCGCGCCCAGCTCGTCCAGCGTGATTTTCCGGCGGTAATTCTCCTCCAGATACAGCTGCATACTGCGCAGAGTCTCCGGAACGTCCGAACCCTTCCTGCTGCCGGCGACGCACAGAATAAGCTCCTCAGTGAGCCTGCCGAGAAGCGTGGCGGCGCGGAGATCCAGCTCCTGCTGGCTGATTTTCTCCGGATCCAGCTCTAAAAGAGAATGTATAAACTGATAAGCCGGCGAGCCGACAGGCAGACTGCCGAGGGGCTTGCCGCCGTTGTTGGCAAGGAAAGTCTCATAATAATATTTCGCCGCCGCTCCGTAGAAGTGCACCCAGAGCACGTGCCAATCCTCGCCGTAGGTGCGGTAGTCGTGCAGCTTGCTGCAGTCTATCCAATAGAACTTGCCGACAGGGACAAGATATTCTCCGCCCTCGTACCTCAGCACGCCGCAGCCGGAGACCGTGATTTTGATAAGATACGAGTCAAAGCCGCCGCGCGTTGTGAAGTACTTTTTGCCCGCGATAAAGTCGCCCACCTCCTGCATATACAGAAGGTTCGCCTTCGCGCTCATCGTCGCGGAAATCATGTTCCAGCGCGAGCGGGGGTCAAGATCCAACTCATATTTCAGGCTCTTTTCCATATATTAACCTCCTTAAATGTCAAGATAGTGCAAAAAATCGGCAAGAAAGTTCATCGCAATATGCGTAATTTAATGTTATTATACAAAATGACAAGAGCTAATGCAATAGTTAACAAAAATAAAGAGCCAAATTTGTGCATTTTCACGAAAAATTCGAGTTGATTTTTTCGACGATATTCTGTGTGCAAATTTGTGCAAATCACAAAATCAGATGTCAAGATTGTGACATACCTCATTAAACATGAGAGAGGCGGGATAGACTTGGCGGAAACTGTTCTGGAGCTGAGAGGCATCACCAAAATTTTCCCCGGCGTTAAAGCCCTTGACAATGTTCATTTTGAGCTGAAAAAAGGCGAAATACACGCGTTGATGGGCGAAAACGGGGCAGGAAAGTCCACATTTATCAAGGTCATTACCGGCGTGCATCAGGCCGACGGCGGCGAGATGTATCTTGACGGGCAGAAGGTCGAATTCAAGGACACGCTGGAATCGCAGAAAGCGGGCATCGCCGCCATCTACCAGCATGTCACCGCGTATCCGCACCTGACCGTTGCGGAGAACATATTCATGGGGCATGAAAAGGTCAGCCACGGCATTATCCAATGGAAGCAGATGTTCCGCGAATCCGACGCGCTTCTGAAAGAACTGAACGCGGACTTTAATTCCCACATGATAATGGGTGATCTGTCCGTCGCGCAGCAGCAGCTGGTCGAGGTCGCCAAGGCGCTGTCCATGAACGCGCGCATCATCATCATGGACGAGCCTACCGCCGCCCTTACCAAGCGCGAAAGCGAAGAGCTTTACAGAATCACGAGAAAGCTTGCGAGCGAGGGCGCGTCGATTATATTCATCTCGCATCGCTTTGAGGATATGTACGCGCTTGCCGAAAGAGTCACGGTTTTCAGAGACGCGAAATATATCGGCACATACGATGTCAAATCCATCACCAACGCCGAGCTTATAAAGGCGATGGTCGGCCGCGATATTTCCGAGCTTTTCCCAAAGCCCGACGTCAAACCCGGCGAAGAGGTGCTGAGAGTCGAAAATCTCTCACGCACCGGCTATTTCAAGGATGTCAGCTTCTCCGTAAGAGCGGGCGAGATTCTCGGCCTCACCGGTCTTGTCGGCGCAAGGCGCACCGAGGTCGCGCAGACAATCTACGGTATCGAGAAAGCCTCTTCCGGAAAAATCTTTATTGACGGCAAGGAAGTTAAAATAAACAGCCCGTATGACGCGCTGAAGCTGGGCATAGGCCTTTTGCCGGAGGACAGACAGATACAGGGTCTTATCCTCGATTGGGGCATCGGCAGAAACATCACCCTCACGGAGCTCAGCCGATTCAAAAAGGGCATGTTCGTAGATACAAAGCTTGAGAACGAGAGCGCGAAGGATCTCGCGGAAAAGGTCGACACAAAGGCAACGTCGGTGTTCGATAAAGCGTCGAGCCTCTCCGGCGGCAACCAGCAGAAGGTCGTTGTCGCAAAGGCCTTGGGGTCCGACTTTAAGGTCATGATTCTCGACGAGCCCACCAAGGGCGTGGACGTCGGCGCGAAAGCCGCCGTTTACGAGATTCTGGGCGATCTTGCCCAGCAGGGCTACGCGATTATCCTGATTTCTTCGGAAATGCCCGAAATGCTCGGACTTGCGGACAGGATTGTCGTAATGTGCGAGGGGCGCGTTACGGGCGAGCTTTCAAGAGAAGAAGCGACGCAGGAAAAGATTCTTGAGCTTGCGATGACAAAGCAGCAGAAGGGGGCGCAGTGATGAAAAACAAAACGGGCAGTAAGCTTGGCGCGCTGTTCCGCCGGCGCGAGATGAGCCTTCTTGTTGTTCTGATTTTGCTGTGCGTCTTGATACAGCTCAGAAACAGCCAGTTCCTCACGGCAAACGTCATTAACGGCATACTCAAAAATTACGCGTATACAATGGTCATGGCATTCGGCATGATGCTCGTGTTGCTCATCGGCGGCATTGACATCTCCGTCGGCGCGATTCTCGCCTTGAGCGGAATGTCCGCCTGCCAGCTTATGAAAAACGGCTTTCTCCAGCACGGCATTTCGGTCTACGCGGTGTCTGTCGGCATCGGGCTTGTGTGCGGCCTCATAATCGGACTTATCATTGCCAAGGGCAAGGTTATCCCCATCATCGCCACGCTCGGGCTGACATATATATACCGCGGCCTTACCTATATAGTTTCCGATTCCACATGGGTCGGCGTCGCGTACATGCTTGACGATTTCAAGGAATTCGCGCAGACCTCGTTCCTCGGCATCAACCACCTTATCTGGATCACGATAATCGTCTTCGCGATATCCTTTGTCTTCCTGAAGTGGACGACATTCGGCAGAAAGATATACGCCGTCGGCTCCAATGCCGCCGCCGCCGAAATCTCCGGCATAAAGACAGACAGGATTAAAATCCTCGTCTACACGATAAACGGCGGTATCTGCGGTTTGTGCGGCGCGATGTACACCGGCTACTACGCATCCGCTCAGAACAACATGGCTCTCGGCGCGGAAATGGATGTCATCGCGGCCTGTGTCATCGGCGGCGTCAGCCTCGACGGCGGGCAGGGCAGCGCGATCGGCGTTCTGCTCGGCGGCCTTACCATCGCGGTTATCAGCAAATCCCTCAGTATGGTGGGCATAAATCCCTTCTGGCAGCAGGCTCTCAAGGGCGCGATAATCTTGCTGTCGGTAATCATCAATGTGCTTGTTCAGCGCGCCGCCGCGCGTCAGAGTCTGGAAGGGAGGGAAATCTGATGGCAGGAAAATCCGGAAGAACCATTGCCAGCGAACAGAAGCGCTCTGCCAAAGATCTGCTTATGCGCTGGGAAACCCTGCTGCTGTTCATATTCATCGCTGTCAACATCATGAATATGAGCCTTTCCAAGAATTATCTTGTCGCGAAAAACCTCTTCACGAACATTAACACCTTCATGGTCAAGGGCCTCATAGCCCTGCCGATGGCGTACGTGCTGCTCCTCGGCGATATCGACCTCTCCGTCGGCGCGATCGTGTGTCTGTGCGGCACGGTGCTGGGCATCGTGTATAACGCCTGCGGCTCTCTCGCCCTCGCGATAGCCGCGTGCATTGCCGTCGGTCTGGTGTGCGGCATGATAAACGGTCTGCTGCTCACGAAGTTCCCCGAGCTTGCCCCGATGATAGTCACCCTCGCCACAACTACGCTCTTCCGCGGCATTGCCGAGCGTATCCTCGGCGACACCTCGACAAAGGGCATGCAGAAGGTGGAATGGTTCAAAAACCTCTATTACGGCAAAATCGGCCCCGTACCGTATCTGTTTATTATCTTCTGCGTCCTCGCGGTCATCTTCGCGCTGGTCATGCATAAGACCGTGTTCGGCCGCCATATGTACGCAATCGGCGCCAACAAGACCGCCGCGGAATATGCCGGTATCAAGGTGCAGAAGGTGCGCTTCATCGTCTTCACGCTCATGGGCCTCATCTGCGCGATATCCGCCGTTTTCTACTGCGCGTGGATGGGCTCCGTCAAGAGCGATGTTGCGGAAGGCTACGAGCTTGAGGCGATATCGATGTGCGTTCTCGGCGGCATCTCCACATCCGGCGGCAAGGGCAACTTTGTCGGCGCGATAATAGCAATCTTCATCATCGGGCTTCTCCGCTACGGTCTCGGCCTTATAAATGTCAACGGCCAGACCATCCGCGTGATTATCGGCGCGCTGCTGATAATTGTCGTCATGGTTCCAAATTTCCGCATCGGCAAGAAAAAGGCGTAGTCCCCCCATTATTTCCGAATGCAACGCGAAAGCGTGCATATAAAAAATTTTATTGAAAGGAAAACAGGCAAATGAAAAAGATTCTCGCAGCAGTTCTTGCACTGTGCATGATTTTTGCACTGTGCGCAGTTGCCCCCATGGCAAGTGCAGAAGGCAAAACCTACGCAATAGTCCCCAAATCCGCAGGCAACCCCTACATGGAGAGAATGGTCTCCGGCTTTGAGGAAGCATGCGAAGCAGTCGGCGCAGAGTGCCTGGCAGTCTACCCCGAAGATGTTTCCGTCGAGGCTCAGATCGCTGTTATCAACAACCTCATCGCTCAGGGCGTTGACGCAATAGGCGTTGCCGCTAACGACGCGGAGGCTCTTGAGGCAACTCTTCAGGAAGCAAAGGATGCCGGCATTGTCATCGTAACAATGGACTCCGACACCGCAGGATCCCAGATGTTCATCAACCAGGCCGGTACCAAAGAAGTAGCGCAGGTCCTTGTTGACTCCTGCTACGACATGTGCGGCGGCGAGGGTCAGTTCGCTGTTCTCTCCGCTTCCTCCACCGCTACCAACCAGAACGCATGGATCGATGCTATGCACGAAATCATCGACGCTGACCCCGACACCTACGGCAAGCTCGAGTGGGTTGAGACCGTATACGGCGATGACGAGGCTCAGAAGTCCTACGCCGAGACCGAGTCCCTCATGACCAACTACCCCGAACTCAAGGTTATCTGCTGCCCCACCACCGTCGGCATCCTTGCTTGCGCGCAGGCAGTTCAGGCCGCAGAGTCCGACATTAAGGTTGCAGGACTTGGCCTGCCCTCCGAAATGAACGGCTTTGTCGGCGAAGATCTCCCCTGCCCCTACATGTATCTGTGGAATCCTATTGATGTCGGCTCCACCGCTGTATACGTAATCGAGTCCATCATCAACGGCGACACCACCTGCGCTGTCGGCGAGACCTTCACCGCCGGCAACGATGTTGAGTACACCGTATCCGAAGAGACGACCTGCGGCGCTCAGGTCATTGTCGGACCTCCGTTCGCATTCAACGCAGAAAACATCGAAGACTGGGCAACCGTATATTAATCAAACGCATTCCAATCTAACCCGCGCCGGACAGATTAATTTCTGTCCGGCGCTCCCAAGAAACATCAATTATGGGCCGAGCCCTTTTGCGAAAAGGTTCGGCCGATGACTGAAATATATTTATACGACAGGAGAAGGCTATGGAAAGATATGCATGGAAAGCGACCGTCCTACCAGGCAAGCTGGAGGAGTACAAGTACCGCCACGCCCACATATGGCCGGAGATGAAAGAGGTGCTCGCGGCCGCCGGCATACGCAATTATACTATATGGAACGTCGGCGACGAGCTGTTCGGCTACTATGAGTGCGGCAGTATCGCCGAGGCGGCGAGGATTCAGGCGGAAAGCCCGGTCGTCGACAGATGGAACGAGTATATGAAAGACGTCATGAAGATGGACATGGACCCCGTCACCGGCGCGCAGCCGCTGATGGAGCAGGTGTTCTTTTTCGATAGTTGATAAAGGCAAAAAGGAGAAAAAAATGAAAAAAGAAGAGCTTATTATTAAAGGATACGAATACGCGAAGAGCGTATACGCGGAAAACGGCGTTGACGTAGAGGCGGCGATGAAAAAGGCGGACGCCATCCCCGTTTCCATGCACTGCTGGCAGGGCGACGATGTCATCGGCTTTGACGGGTCGGACAGCCTCACCGGCGGCATACAGACAACCGGCAACTACCCCGGCAGAGCGAGAACGCCCGACGAGCTGCGTCAGGACATCGCCTTTGCGAAGAAGCTCATCCCCGGCGAGACCAAACTCAACATGCACGCCAGCTACGCCGAGAAAAACGGCAAAAACATTGACCGCGACGCATATACGATAGAGCAGTTCCGGAATTGGGTGGACTTTGCCAAGGAGCAGGGCATGGGGCTGGACTTTAACCCCACCTACTTCTCCCATCCGAAAATGGACGGCGACTTTTCCCTCTCAAGCTATGACGCCGACACGCGCAAGTTCTGGATCGAGCACGGCAAACGCTGCCGCGAAATAGGTCTTGAGTTCGCAAAGCAGCTCGGCAAGCCCTGCGCCATAAACTTCTGGATGCCGGACGGCTATAAAGACGTGACCGCCGACACCAAGAAGCACCGCGATCTTATGACCGAGTCGCTCGATGAAATCTTCGCCGAGGATATCGACAAAAAGCTCGTTCCCTGCGGGCTGGAATCCAAGCTGTTCGGTGTGGGCGTCGAGAGCTACACCGTCGCGAGCCATGAGTATTCCTACGGCTACGCGGTGAAAAACGGCCTTTGCTATACGCTCGACGCGGGACATTTCCACCCCACCGAGGTTATCTCCGCGAAGCTCTCCGCCGTTCTGCAGTTTCTTGACAGCATCATCCTCCACGTCTCCCGCCCCGTCCGCTGGGACAGCGACCATGTGATTATGCTCGACGACGAGCTTCAGAAGATTATGGACGAGGTTATCCACAACGGCTTCGAATCGCGCACCTATATCGCGCTGGATTATTTTGACGCATCCATCAACCGCGTCGCCGCGTGGGCAATCGGCATGAGAAACGCGAGAAAGGCGATACTCAACTCCTACCTCGCTCCTTACGCGATTCGTCAGGCGGAATATGACAACGACCTGACCGCGCGCCTTGCCCTCGGCGAGGAACGCAAGACCCTGCCCTTCGGCGCGGTGTGGGATTACTACTGCTTGACAAAGGGTTACACCACGGATATACTCAGTGAAGTGAGAGAGTATGAAAAGACGGTGCTTTCCAAGCGCTGAGAACATAGCAAAACCGCGCAAAATGCGCGCGGCATTGCCCGAAAAACACAGCGGCACCGGTTTTGTATAAAAACCGGTGCATCGCGTATATAGAGAAAACTACTATAACACAGGAGGGAAAAATGTTTTTTGAAGAAAACGAGCGGCTTTTGTCCGAGTTTTCGCGCGTATCGAAGGCGGCGGGCGCGCGCGCCGATTATGTCCAGGGCGGCGGCGGCAACACATCCGTCAAGCTCCCGGGCGGACTTATGGCGATAAAGGCTTCCGGCTTCTGCCTGAAGGATATTGAGATTAACAAAGCGTACGCCGTGCTCGATGTGAAGGATCTGCGCGATTTTTATCTGAGCTCCGAGCCGTCCGATTTTGAGGATGTGGAAAAGGCGGGTTCATCGAGAGCCAAGGCGGATGTCAGACATATAGACGGCCTCGCCGATCTCCGCCCTTCCGTTGAGGCGGGGTTTCACTCCATCCTCAAAACCTTTGTTCTCCACACTCACAGCGTTTACGCAAATCTCGCCTGCTGCTCGACCGCCTGCCGCATCATAGCGGAACAGGCGTTTCAGGGCGCGGCTTACACATGGGGCTGGGTTCCGTACACCGATCCCGGCGCAAACCTCACCTTCGCCATCCGCGATGAGCTCCGCCGCGTTGAGAAGGAGAGCGGCAAGCAGCCCTCCGTGATACTCATGCAAAATCACGGCATTATAGTCCACGATGACGATCCGGATAAGGTCCTCGCCATCCACGCCGACGCAAACGAGCGCCTTGCCAGAATGTTCGGCATCAGCGGCGCGGCGTTTCCGGAGATAAAGACGAAAAAAACGGCAGCGGGAATTATCGCCGCCGACACTCCGTATCTTGAACAGGCGTTTTTATCCGGCAAGTACAATGAAGAGTATCTCATGACTCAGCCGCTCTATCCCGACCAGATGGTTTTCCTCTCCGACACCTTCTTTATGGACAAGGACGGCATTTCGGACGGTCAGGCAATCGCAGATTCGACGACCGGGCAGATGCTCATGAAGATGGACGCCAAAAAGGCCATGACCTTGACGGAAACTCTCACGGCTGTGTTTTTCATCATGAATACCGTGCAGGACGCGGGATACAATCTCTCCACCATGGGCGAAGCGGCGAAGAAGTTCATCGCGAACTGGGAGAGCGAGAAATACCGCAAGTCCCTGGCGGGCGGCAAAGCATAAGGAGGACACAAGATGAAGAATTTATTGGCCTTTGATATAGGCGCCAGCAACGGGCGCGCCATTCTCGGTCAGTTAGACGGGGACAAGCTCACCATGCGCGAGCTTCACCGTTTCGAGAACAACTATATCGAGATGAACGGGATTTTTTACTGGGATCTGCCATATCTTTTCAATCAGCTCAAGCAGGGACTCTTGGCGTTCAAACACGCGGATCTCGGCGAGCTTGACTGCTTCGGCATAGACACCTGGGGCGTTGACTACGGTCTGCTTGACAGAAACGGCCATCTTATCGCCAACCCCAGAGCTTACCGTATGGCGGTTGACAGCGACATGGAAGCGGTGTGGAAGATCGCCGATTTCCCGACGCTTTTCTCCAGAACCGGCATTGCCACGATGAATTTCAACACCGTCTATCAGCTATACCGCCGCAAGACGGAGGGCGATGTCGCGCTTGAGAACGCCGAAACCATGCTTATGATGCCCGACCTTTTGGGGTACTTCCTCACGGGCGAAAAGAAGTCAGAGTACACCGAGGTCACGACATCCATGCTCTACAATCCCGCCAAAAAGGATTGGGATTGGCAGACGATAGACGAGCTTGGCCTGCCGCGCAGAATATTCACAGAAATCGACCGCGCCGGCAGTCTCCGCGGAAAGCTCCGCCCCGAGATCGCGGAGGAGCTGGGGCTCAACCGCGCAAACTTCGCCGCCGTCGGCACGCATGATACCGCCTCCGCCGTCGCCGCCATCCCCGGCGAAGGCAGCTTCGCTTTCTGCTCCAGCGGCACATGGTCGCTCTTCGGCACCGAAACCGACGAGCCGATTCTCACCGACGCCGTGCGCGATGCGAACTTCTCCAACGAGGGCACGATACAGGGCGGCTTCCGTCCTCTGAAAAACATCATGGGCCTCTGGCTCATTCAGGAGTGCCGCCGCGACTGGATAAAAGAGGGCAAGAAGTACAGCTGGGATGAAATAGTCATCGAGGCGGAAAAAGCAAAGCCCTTCCGCTCGATTATAGATCCGGATTACAGCGAGTTTTTCGCCGGCGGCAACATGGTCGCGAAGATACGGGACTTCTGCCGCCGCAGCGGACAGGAAGCGCCGGAGAGCGTCGGCGAAATCGCCAGATGCATTTACGAATCCCTCGCGCTCAAATACCGCTGGGCGCTTGAAAGACTTGAAAATATCAAGGGCCGGCATATAGACCAGCTCAACATTGTCGGCGGCGGAATACAGAACAAGCTCCTCAACCGCTTTGTCGCCGACGCGATTGACCGTCGCGTTGTAACCGGCCCCATCGAGGGCGCCGCCATCGGCAACCTCCTCGCGCAGGGCATGGCGCTGGGCGAGGTGAAGGACATAGAGCATCTGCGCCGCGTAGTCAAAAACTCCGAGCAGGTCGAAACCTATCTCCCCAACCACACCCCCGAATGGGAGGAGAATTACAAAAAGCTCCTCACGCTCATGAAGTGAGAAGTTATAAACAATCGCTTGTTTTCGGATTGAAAACAAGCGATTGTTTTATAATCCATATCTCACGGCGTTTCCACGTATACTACCGCGCTCGGGCGGAAGGCGGAAATTACGCGCGATATTGCGGACCAGACCACGCCGAAGCAGTAGAGATACACCATGGCGTCCGCGGAGCCTATCTGCGTCAGACACACTATGCCGAAGACGATGCTGCCGATGCCTGTCGCCAGCTTGAAGCGGTGGCTGCCCAATTTTTTCTTTTTGATGTCCAGCGCGTTCAGAATTTCGATTACGCCGTAAAACAGGTAGCCTATGATCAGATACGCCATGATATACTGACTCGGCACGGTCGCCAGACACAGCGTGAACGCGCCGAAATCCAGCGCAATAACCCCCTGATACAAAATGAGCCTACCGCCGACCATATGCCGCGCCATGGAGAAGAAATAGATAATCATGCGCAAGCCGGCGATTGCCGCGGAAAAGCCCAGCACCGCCGCGATGAGCGCGCAGCCCTTGTCCGCGTCCTGCAGAAGAATCGGAACAAAAATTAAGGAGACGACAGCGCCCAGAACGGCTTTAATTTTCTGCCATTTTGTCATTTTCCGGTTCCCCCCTTCATAAATTTCTCAACGAGCTTCCGGAAATCCTTTTGCCCCTTGAAGCCGGACTTGAAGTAATCCACCGATATGCCGGCGAGCAGACTTCCGGACTCGAATATCTTTTTCGTCACCATGCTCTTTTGCGCTAAAGCGGCGTAGATAAACTTTCCGGGCGCCGTGTTGTCCTTTTCACCGTCGGCCGCGGCGATGTATTCCGCTTCATAGGCTTTTTCCGAAAAGTCCGGAATCTCGCTGCCGGAGAGGCGTTCTCCGAGAGCTTTCCAATCATCGCATGAAAGCAGCTGCCGCCGGCGGAGGATAGTCTCTATCTCGCTTTGGACGGGCGCGATTGTGTTCCACGCGTATGTGTCCATCGCGAGTTCATTTTCCTCACCGCGCATCCACCGCAGCGCGTAGACCATTTGCGCAAACGCATTCAGATAGTCCGACGGGTTGTCCTTCGTTATCTCCTCATAATTTGCCCACGCGGGGAGATACCTGTATTTCATAAAGCTGTAATCCGGCAGATGACCGGCGCGCCCATGCCCCAGATTCATGACGGACAGCTCCGTATAACGAGGCAGAGTGCTGCAATATTTCCCGCTCTCCGGCTCGTCCGCGCCCACCTTGTGCCGGAAGTTGATTTTTCTCGATGAGCCGTCCTCGCAAACCTCGTAAAAATCGGCGGTCACGTTGTTGATGACAAGGGAGGGCGTTCCGGCGAAATAGCGGTGCGCCCATGAGTCCGCCAGAATGTGCATGGCTATCCCCGCCGCCTGCGTCGTCCCTATCTGCTTGGCCTGACGCAGTGTGTCCGCCATCAGCGCGCCGTTCGGCAGGCAGATCATCCTGTATTTGTTCAGATACTGCTTGGAGCAGCGTTCTCTCTTCGCGGCGAGGTCACCGGGGAGAAAATGGAAGGACGCCCATATGCGCGTAACGTCCTGCCAGACGAGAATACCGGGGCGCAGTCCCGCCATCTCCATCGTGCTTTGCGTGGTCGCGGCGGAGAGCGGCGCTTTCATGTTTTTCAGAGCCGTCCTTGTGCAACAGTCCACATACTGCGCCGCCGCGCACAGCTCCAGACTTTCTTCATGGGAGTAACCGGCCAGAATCGCCGCGCAGTAGGTCGCGTAATAATGGAAGTCAATCTGCATCGGGCGCGGCCTCCTCCCCGTTTTTCGCGCTCAGCTTTCTGACCTTGTAAGCCGCCGCCAACAGCAGCGCTAAATTTACAAGTTTCATCACCTCGAATACCAGCCCGCAAACGATGTCGAATGGCGGCGTCGTATCGATTTCGCCTATAATATCGGCTGGGATAAGCGCGGCATCCGCAATAAGAATCAGCGCGGCGATGATAAGATAAAAGCTGCGCCGCTTTACGCCGCCCTTTGCTTCGTAAACGGCGCGCCAACCGACATACAGCTGTGGCAGCATCATAAAAAACGAGATGATATATATAAGCAGCGCCGTAATCTCCCGTTTCGACAGGTCAACGTCCTTAAGGCTCATCAGCATGCTCAAATAATCTCTCGCAAACAGCCCATACAGTATGGACTTCAGAAAAACCCAGACTCCGAAAATCATCGCGCCCACGCCGCAGAGCTTGAGATCGCTCCGCGCTTTGCGCAATTCGCGTTCCATTGATATCACTTCCGATTCAAGTTGATTTTCTCAATAAACCGATTATAGAATAAATAAAAAAAGCCCGCAAGACCAAATCTCCGATTTGACCTCGCGGACTCGTATCAGTTTTCAGTCCTCATACTATTATTTCATTAAAATCTTCAATTTTAATGAAATCTTTTGAAGCCTGTAAGAGCCGCGCTAAAGCGCGGTTA
>CAVHIP010000063.1:0-12719 GCA_963636125.1 Oscillospiraceae bacterium
AATTTGCGGTTTTCTCTTCGGCGACCTGCTCTCTGCGGCGCAGGGAAAATTCGCATCCGCAGTATAGCTGGCGATATATGCCGTGCTTTTCGGACAGCTCAACGCTCCTGTCCTCTCCGCCGCGCTTCTTGAAGTCCGACGGGAGCCAGCTCACGCCGATTTCCTGCCCGATTTCCTCGCCGATGGCGTTTATCAACACCGCGTTTTTATGGCGCGATACGGTGAGCGTTGAACAAAAATAATCATAGCCGTAAAGCTTTGCGATTTTTGCCGCTTCCGCAAGACGCAGGCGGAAGCACTGCTCGCATCTTTTGCCGCCCTCGGGCTCGTTTTCAAGCCCTTTTATTTTCGCGTAATAGTCCTCGCTCCTGTGACCCTCCGCGAGGATATGCACCTTGTCGGCAAGCCCCATTTTTTCGATTATCTCTCGCTGAGCCTTATATCTGCGCTCAAATTCCGCCTCCGGATAGAGATTGGGATTATACCACAGCAGTGTCACGTCAAAATACTGCGTCAAATATTCCAGCACCGAGCTTGAACACGGTCCGCAGCAGCTGTGCAGCAGAACGCGCGGAGTATTTGTTCCGCGATTTTCGATTATTCTGTCGAGTTCCCTCTGATAATTTCTTCTGTTCATAACTGCATTGTAGCATATATTTTCGGAAAAAGCTATAGCCACGCAATATATAATCGGCAAACATGCGCCGCCGCTGTTATAAGCCGAAAGCAATACCCGAAATCCATCCAAAGCCGTTTCCGGCGCGAAAGGATTTCGGGTATTAGCATCAGATGGCAGTATCACAGCTCAAAGAGATTGAGCTGATTGCTCTCCGGCATGGCGCCGAGCGCGCCGATTGCCTTGAGCGCTTCAAGGTGGCTCTGCGAGACCTTGGGGCAGGCCTGCGAAAGCTCCTGAACGGAGATAAACTCCTTGCCGCTGTCTTTGACCTTCTCGAGGTCGAGAGCGGCGGCTTCGCCGAGACCGCCTATTGCGATAAACGGCGGGCGCAGTTTGCCGTCCTCGGTGATGAGGAACTTGAAAGCCGCGGATTTATACAGATCGATCGGCGCAAATTCGAATCCGCGCATGTTGAACTCGTACACGGCCTCAAGCGTCGTGAGCAAATCTTCTTCGTTCGCGGTGAGCTGACGCTTGCGCATGTCGTTTATCTTGCGCCGTACGTCGTCTGCGCCGCCGCACATGAGGTTTGCGTCAAAGCCGCCCTTCTGACTGCGGCGGTAAAAATACGCGCTGTAAAACGCAAGCGGCTCATGCACTTTGAACCAGGCAATGCGGAACGCCATCATAACATACGCCACCGCGTGAGCCTTTGGGAAGAGGTAGGCGATCTTTCGGCAGGATTCTATATACCAGTCCGGTACGCCGAGATCGCGCATCTGCTGTTCGGCATCGCCCGGGAATTCACCGGATTTTTTCACTTTGCCCTTGCGGACCGCCTCCATTGTTTTGAAGGCGAGCGCGGGCTTCATGCCCTTTTGTATAAGGTAAATCATGATATCGTCACGGCAGCCGACAGTTTCGTTAACTGTCGCAACGCCCTTTACGATGAGATCGTGAATATTGCCGGCCCAGACGTCCGTGCCGTGCGAAAAGCCGGACAGACGCACGAGAGTATCAAACTGCTTCGGCTGAGTGTCCACAAGCATCTGGCGGGTAAAGGGCGTGCCGAATTCCGGAACACCGATAGACCCCGTCTTGCCGATTATCGGGTCATCATCGGGCAAGCCCAGCGCGGCAGGGGATACGAAAATCGACATTGTTTCCGGATCGGAAAGAGAAATCTCCTTTGCGTCCACACCGGTCATGTCCTCCATCATGCGTATCATGGTGGGGTCATCATGCCCGAGCTCGTCAAGCTTCAGGAGGTTTGCCTCCATGCAGTGATATTCGAAATGCGTGGTGATAATCTCGCTGTTCGGGTCATCCGCCGGGTGCTGAACGGGGCAGAAGTCGGTGACATCCATGTCCTGCGGGATGACGACAAGTCCGCCGGGGTGCTGACCGGTGGTGCGCTTTATGCCGACAAGACCGAGAGCCAAGCGGTTCTCCTCCGCCTTTGTCGCTTTTATTTCGCGCTCCTCGAGATATTTTTTGACGTAGCCGTAAGCTGTTTTTTCCGCGAGCGTACCAATCGTTCCGGCGCGGAAAACGTGGTCGGAGCCGAAAAGAACTTCGGTATATTTATGCGCTTTCGCCTGATATTCGCCGGAGAAATTAAGGTCGATATCGGGCGTCTTCTCGTTGCCGGGGAAGCCGAGGAAGGTTTCAAACGGAATGTCAAAGCCGTCGCGCTTCAGCTTCGCGCCGCATTTCGGGCAGTCCTTTTCCGGCATATCCGCGCCGCAACCGTATGAGCCGTCGGTTATGAACTCACTGTATTGGCATTTCGGGCAGACGTAATGCGGCGGCAGGGAGTTGACCTCCGTGATGCCGGACATAAACGCAACCAGCGACGAGCCCACGCTGCCTCTTGAGCCGACCAGATATCCGTTTTCGAGAGAATTTTGCACGAGCTTCTGCGCCGACATATAAATAACGTCATATTGATGATCGAGTATCGTCTTGAGCTCTACATCAACGCGCTCCTGCACTATCGCGGGCGGATTTTCACCGTAGATGCGGCGCATCTTCCCGTAAACAAGATCTTTGAGCTGCTGGGCGGAGTTTTCGATTTTCGGAGCGTACAGATCCTTCGGCAGAAGCTCAATGTCATCGACCATGTCGGCGATTGCGCGGGTGTTGGTGACGACGATTTCCTTCGCGGCATCCTTGCCGAGATATTCAAATTCCCCGAGCATCTCATCGGTAGTGCGGAAGAAGAGCGGGCAGCTTCTGTCGGCGTCGGAAAACTTCTTCGCCGCCTGCAAAATATGGCGGTACTGCTCATCCTCCGCGTCGAGAAAATGCACATCGGACGCGGCGACAACCGGTTTGCCCATACGCTTGCCGAGGTTATAGATGCGGCGGTTATAGTCCTCGAGAACATATCTGTCTCTGACTTTGCCGGTGTCTATGAGAAAGGCGTTGTTGCATATCGGCTGAATTTCAAGGTAGTCATAGAATGAGGCGATTTTCTCAAGCTCTTTGTCGGGCGCGCCGTTCATGACTGCGCCGTAAAGCTCGCCCATGCCGCACGCAGAGCCCACAAGCAACCCTTCGCGGTGCTGAACAAGCAGACTCTTGGGAATGTTGGACGTCTTGTGAAAATACTTGAGATAGGATTGGGATATAAGCTCGTAAAGATTTTTCAGCCCCTTTCTGTTAAGGGCGAGCAAAATCATGTGATAAGTCTTCGCAACATCCGTGCGGCGGAGCGAGTGGTATATAGTCTCTATATCGTCCACGGTCTTTGCCCCACGCTGCTTGAGCATGGGGATGAACTTGTCCATCATGCGCGCGACGACCATCGCGTCATCGCTTGCGCGGTGATGATTAAACTGCGGCAGTCCCAGGTAGTTGGACACGGTATCGAGCTTAAAACGTTTGAGATCGGGGCAGAGAGCCTGAGAGAGCGCGAGAGTGTCCATAAACACCGGCGAGAAGCGCAAACCGTTCCGGTTGGCGGCGGCTGTCATAAAGCCAACGTCAAAGTGCGCGTTATGGGCGATTATGGGGCGATCGCCTATAAAATCCATGAACATCTGCATGGCTTCTTTTTCATTCGGCGCGCCCTGCACATCGCTGTCTTTTATGCCGGTAAGGCGGGTGATGTCCGCGGGAATGTGCATGCCGGGGTCGACAAAGGTGTTGAACTCTTTCAGAATAGAGCCGCCGGAAAAAATCTGCGCGCCGATTTCTGTCATGCGGTCGTTGAGCGCATTCAGGCCGGTGGTTTCAATGTCAAACGCGACAAACTCCGCGTCGAGAGGGAGCTTACTTTTGCCGATGACGGCGCTGTTGCCGTCCATGTCGTTGTAATAGTAAGCCTCAAGTCCGTATATTATCTTTACGCCGTGTTTTTCGCCGGCTTTCCACATATCCGGAAACGCCTGCGCCACGCCGTGATCCGTCACGGCGATTGCCGGCATGCCCCATTCGGCGGCGCGCTTTACAACGGCCACGGGATCGGTGAGCGCGTCCATGGTGGAGAATCTTGTGTGCAGGTGCAACTCCACGCGCTTTTCATCGGCATTGTCCGGACGGATTATCTTTTTGCTCTTTACAATATTGCGCGGCTCAATAACAAGGTCATCATCATACTTGCTGTATGTCGCGTCGCCCTGAATAATGAGGTGCGCGCCCGGCTGAATTGCATCAATTACGGCGTGATCTTCATCGGGCTTCAGATATTTTGATACATGCAATGTGTTTGTGCGGTCGGTTATATCAAAGCCGAGCACGGCGGCGCCGGTCTTGGGTATAATTCTGCTGTCCGCCGCGACAACATCGCCTTCGATTGTGACACGCCCCGATTCCAGATCCACCTTACTCATGGGAATGGGCGCCTGCTTTATCGCCCTGCCGAACAGCACGTTTCCGCCGGGTCCGCCGCCCGAGGACGGCTGAGACGCCGCCGGGGCAGACTTAGGCGCGGGAAAATCCGCGTTGAGCTTGACGCTGTTCAGAGCATAGACGCTCGTGAGCTTTGAGCAGATTTCGCTCTCCTCGGCAGGACTCGGCATTGAAGAAAACCATGCGCTTATCGCCATGGTTTTCTCTGACATGCTTATCTGCACCTCGGTCACATATGCCTTGTCAAGCCCTCCGGCAAACGCGCCGAGAGGGGCGCAGTCGGGGAAGATTGTAAGAAACGGTGTGTGCTCGTTCATCATTTTTCCTCATCATTGTTGATTAAATCGATAAGCGCATCGCAAAGCTCATCATAAGGGTATGTTCCGAGAACAACGCCCTTTTTGAAAAGAAGTCCCTTTCCCCTGCCCCCTGCGATGCCGTAGTCCGCTTCGCGCGCCTCGCCCGGACCGTTTACGACACAGCCCATTACGGCGACGGTTATATCGCGCTTCATGTTGCGCACTTTGCTTTCAACCTCTGTCGCAAGGGAGATAAGATCTATTTCCGTCCTGCCGCAGGTAGGACAGGATACAAAACGCACGCCGCCGGGACGAAGCCCTGCCGCCTTGACGATGGCTATCCCCGCGCTGACTTCACGCACAGGGTCGGCGGTGAGAGATACGCGGATGGTATTGCCTATTCCCTCGCACAAAAGCGCGCCGATGCCGACGGCCGATTGAATGGTGCCGTTCCATTCGGTTCCCGTTTCCGTCACGCCGAGATGCAGCGGATAGGGGAAACGCTCGGCGGCGAGGCGGTAGCTCTCTATTGTGAGCGGGACGTTTGACGTTTTCAGAGAAAGGCAGATGTCGTCAAAGTCAAATTTGTTGAGCAGCGCAATATGCCCCGCGGCGCTCTCGACAAGAGCCTCCGCGCAGGGGTGGCCGTATTTTTCAAGAAGCCTTTTTTCAAGACTTCCCGCGTTTACGCCTATGCGGATGGGGATACCGTGGCGGCGGCAGCTTTCCGCAACCGCTTTCACGTTTTCCTCCCCGCCGATGTTGCCGGGATTTATGCGTATCTTGTCGATGCCGCGCTCTGCGGCTTCGAGAGCAAGACGATAGTCAAAGTGAATATCCGCGACGAGCGGAACATCCGTCTGCTCTTTTATCTTGTCGACCGCACGCGCCGCCACCATATCGGGTATGGCAATGCGTACGATGTCCGCCCCTGCGGCGCGCATCGTTTTTATCTGCGCGACGGTCGCTTCCACGTCCCATGTCTTAGTATTGCACATCGTCTGTACCGAAACAGGCGCATTTCCCCCTATTTCGATTTTTCCGACTGTAATTTTTTTTGTATTTTCTCTTTTCATCATTTAACCACAATCTTTATTATATCGTTAAACATTATTACCGCCATAAGTATAAGCAGCAGTACCATACCGGCGGCGTGGATATAGCCCTCGTATTTGGGATTGAGCTTTTTACGGGTTATCGATTCTATTATCCATGTGACTATCAGGAAAAACACCCGCCCGCCGTCCAATGCTGGGATGGGCAGCATGTTCATTATCGCGAGGTTTACCGCTATGAACGCCGTCAGATACAAGATATCCAGCAAACCGTCGCCGACGGTTGCGGCGTTTTCACCCGTTTCCGCCATAAGGTCAACTATCCCCACGGGGCCGGACAGATCATCCATTGAGACCTCGCCTTCGACCAGCGTCTTTAATCCCTGCCAGACCCAGCGGGAAAACTCCATCGTTGTCCCCCATGAATAGTACAGCTTGTTGCCGAATGTCGCCTCGTCGTAGCCGAAGTATAAGCCGTATTTTTTCCCGTCCTTGTATTCGACAGGCACAAGGCGGAAATCTTTAAGCTCCACTTTTTCCCCGTCACGCTTCACGACGATGTCGTATGTTTCGGTATCGGCCGAGAGAAAGTCTGAAATATCGCTGTATTGATATACCTTGTGCCCGTTGATGCTGAGAATACGGTCGCTTTTTTGAAAGCCGTCCTCGCTGTAATAGGGGCAGCCCTCTTCAAAATCAACAATAGTCGGCGAACGGAAGGCGGCGGCATTCAAAAAGAGGAAAAAAACGATGAGAAAGCCGAGCAAGAAGTTCATAAAAGCGCCCGCTACAAGGATTATTGCCCTTTTCCAAGGCTTTTGGCTTGTGAAAGCTCTCGGATCGCCGGACTCCTCGTCTTCGCCCTCCATCGCGCAGAAGCCGCCTATCGGTACGCACCGCAACGAGTATGTGGTCTCCCCGCGCTGTTTCTGCACTATCGCGGGGCCCATGCCGATTGAAAACTCATTGACCTTGACGCCCAAGAGCTTCGCTGCGGAAAAATGTCCGAACTCATGCACGGCGATAAGTATGCCGAACATCAATATTCCAAACAACACATAGATAACTGTCATAAATCCCTCCGGGACCGAAAAATTCAGACAGCGCCGCACAATTCCGTTCTCGTATTGCGGCGGCGCTGCCTTTTGAAGCTACCGCATCGGTTCGCCGCTATATTATAATACAATCGGCAATCCGCATATTTACAAAAGTGTTAAAGAATACCCCGGCAATACCGCGCAATCTGTCTGCGTTAACTTTTCAGAAACGCTTCTCTTACATACCGCCTTGCGGCCGCGTCTGCTTCGATTATTGTATCAAGGTCGGGATGCTGAGTGACGCCCACGGCCTCTATCGCGCCCGCGGCGGCATCATAAATGCGATTGTAGCCGAGTTTGTGGTCGAGAAACGCGTGAACGGCGACTTCGTTTGCCGCGCTCATTATGCACGGAGCCGTGCCTCCGGTACGGGCGGCGTCCATCGCAAGCTTCAGGCAAGGTGTATTTTCAAGATCCGGCGCCTCAAATGTCATGTCTTTCATATGCCGGAAATCCATACGATTGAACATTGAGTCGATTCTATCCGGATACGTAAGCGCAAATTGAATAGGAAGCCCCATGTCGGGAACTCCCATCTGGGCGATGACCGTGCCGTCGACAAGCTCCACCATGGAGTGTATGACGCTCTGAGGATGAACCACGACCTGAATATCGTCCGGCGTCACGCCGAACAGGTGCATTGCCTCGATAAATTCAAGCCCTTTGTTCATCATCGTCGCGCTGTCAACGGATATTTTAGCGCCCATTTTCCAGTTGGGATGCTTTACGGCAATTTCGGGGGTGACGTCCTCGAGCTCTGCTCTCTTCTTTCCCCTGAACGGGCCGCCGCTGCCCGTGAGCAGAATTTTTTTCAATTCTCCGGCTTTCCTGCCCATAAGGCACTGGAAAATCGCCGAGTGTTCCGAATCAACGGGAACTATCTCCGCGCCCTTTTCCGAGGCGCGCTTCATGACTATTTCGCCTGCGCACACAAGCGTTTCCTTGTTTGCGAGGGCAATACGTTTTTTGGCGTCAATCGCCGCAAGCGTAGGTTTGAGACCGATCGAGCCGGACACTCCCGTCACGACACAGTCCGATTCTTCCATAACGGCGGCTTCGATAAGCCCCTCTATGCCTGAGCCTACTTTGATGTCTGTATCCGCAACGGCTATTTTGAATAACTTAGCAGATTCTTCATCAAATATCGCCACGAATTTGGGATGCAGCCGTCTCGCTTGCTCTTCAATCAGATTTATGCTTGATTGAGCCGTCAAAGCGGCGACATGCATACCAATGTGCTCGGCTACCGCAACGGTCTGCTTGCCGACAGAGCCGGTGCTGCCGAGAATTGATATTGATTTTACCATTTAATCCTCCCTGATTAATAAAAATTATTTGACCTTTACGCCGCCGAAACGCCTGTCGCGGCTTTGATACTCGACAATCGCTTTGTCGAGCTCGTCTGTGGAAAAGTCCGGCCACAGCACATCGGTGAAATAGAACTCGGAATACGCGCACTGCCACAGCAGGAAGTTGGAAATGCGTTTCTCTCCGCCCGGGCGAATCAGCAGATCCGGATCGGGTATGCCTGCGGAATACATGTAATTGCCGAGGCTGTCCTCGTTAAGCTGAGGAGCATTGCCGGAAGCAAAATCCTCCGCGTAACGTCTTACGGCGTGCACAATTTCATCCCTGCCGCCGTAATTGAGACATATATTTGCCTGAAAACCGTCGTAATGAGTGGAAATTACTTCGGTTTTGCGCACAAGTGACTGAAGCTCCGTCGAAAGCGCGGAAATATCGCCCAGAACCTTCATTTTTATATGGTCGCGCTCCATGGTGTCGATTGCCTCATGAAGATAGTTATTCAGAAGTTTCATTATGGTTTTGACCTCTTCCGGAGGGCGCTTCCAGTTTTCCGTGGAAAAGGCATAGACCGTCAGATAATCTACGCCGATATTTTTGCAGTAGGTGGCAATTTTACGGAAATTCTCCGCTCCCACGGCATGACCGGCCGTTCTGGGCAGACCGCGTTTTTTTGCCCAGCGCCCGTTGCCGTCGAGAATTATTGCGATGTGACGCGGCAGACGCGCCGCATCCCATGGTTTTGATATTTCGGACATGTTTTTACCTCTTGTTCAAGAATACGTTTTGCTAAAGTCCATATCATAGCAATTCCCCTGAAAAAAACAGGGGAATTTGTGATTTCCCGCTCGCGCGGAAAACGGTATTATATTTCGGTAAGCTCTTTCTCTTTAGCGGAGCAGATTTTGTCAATCTCTTTGGCATAATCGTCGGTGAGCTTCTGAATGTCCTTTTCGGCTATTTTATAGTCATCCTCGGTGATTTCGGAGGATTTCTGCTGCTTTTTAAATTTATCGATTGCGTCGCGGCGGATATTTCTGATTGCAACCTTTGCTTCCTCGCCGTATTTTTTCGTCTGCTTTACGAGGTCTTTGCGGCGCTCCTCTGTGAGTGGGGGGAACACAAGGCGGAGCATACGCCCGTCGTTCTGCGGGTTGATGCCGAGATCGGAAGCGATGATAGCCTTTTCAATGCCCTTGAGTATTGATCCGTCCCACGGCTGAATAAGCAGCGAGCGGGGATCCGGAGAGGCGATGGACGCGACCTGATTTATGGGGGTGGGTGTGCCGTAATAGTCCACCTGAATCTGGTCGAGAACGGCGGCGTTTGCGCGTCCTGCGCGGATGGTTGCAAACTGAGCGGTCAGCGACTCACAGGTTTTTTTCATTTTGCTTTCAAATTCTTTGTAGTCAGACATGAAATTTACCTCCGTTAACTTTATTGTGGATTTATATTTAAAATTAATATATAACTCAGCTGACGGTTGTGCCTATCTTTTCGCCGGCCGCAACCCTGCCTATATTATCCGGATCTGCAAGGGCAAAGACTATAACGGGCAGATTGTTGTCCATCGCAAGGCTTGTAGCCGTTGCGTCCATAACCTGAAGGCGGCGGGCGAGAACCTCGCCGTAGCTTATCTCATCGAACTTGACGGCAGTCGGATCTTTTCTCGGATCGGCCGAATAAACGCCGTCTATATTTTTCGCAAGAAGCAGCGCGTCCGCGTGAACTTCTGCCGCTCTCAATGCGGCGGCGGTGTCTGTCGAGAAGAACGGCATGCCCGAGCCGCAGCCGAAGAGAACAACCGTGCCGTTTTCCATATATTCAACAGCTTTCTTCGTGTCATAACGCTCGCCGACACCCTGAATGTCAACGGCGGTCATAACCTTCGCTTTAGCGCCCATCTGATTGAAAACGTCGCATACCGCGAGACAATTCATGGCTGTCGCAAGCATGCCCATGCGATCCGCGCTCACTCGTTCGACATGCCCTGCGCCGTCCTTCACGCCTCGCCAGAAATTGCCGCCGCCTATTACAATGCCGACCTGAACGCCGCTGTCGACACAGCTTTTCACGGCGGCGCAAACCTTTGCCACAAAGTCAAAGTCAAATCCGGTGTGTTTATCTGCCGCGAGAGCCTCGCCGCTTATTTTTATGACAACTCTGTTATATTTGACCATTTGCCGCTCCTTTGTTAATTAATAATAATCGTAAAATCAAAGAATACATCCTGACGATATTTGCTTAGATATCAAGTATGCCCAGAATAACAACGCCGATGATTACAAGCAAAATGGACATATAATGCTTGAGAGAGAGCTTTTCTTTAAGAAAAATTCTGCTCCACAGCATGCTTACCACGCAGTAGGAGGAGATGATAGGCGCGGCGAAAGCCACATGGCGGCTGTCGGCAAGGGCATAAATATAGAAAAACTGCCCCACGGTTTCAAAAATCGCGCCGGTATATTTGGGAACTTCGCGGCGGAGAACAAGCTTCTGCTTCTTTACTCCCAGCACATATATTGCGCAGACAATGGCCGCCGCAAGAAATGTAAGCTCATAGGCGGCGTTTGCACTGTCCTCATTGAGCGTTTCGAGCACGATGCTGTCGGCAAAGGTGCCCAGCGCATCCAAAAGACAGTAGACCACCGGCAGGGCGAGCGCAAGCCAGCTCTTCGCGTAGCGGTGATTTGATGCATCCTGACGCGCCGCGCGCAGCTCCTCGTCCTCAGTGGATTCGGTAATCCCCAAAAACAGCACGCCAAGGCATACTGCCGCAACCGCGATATACGCCGTGGCCGGAAGCTCCGCTGCAGTGCCCATTGTAATAAGGCTCAACACTGCGACGATCGCGCCGGAACTGTTGCAGATGGGGGAGGATATTGAAAGCTCAATATAACGAAGCCCCACGTAGCCTATCGCCATGGAGAGAATGTACAGCATGGAAACCGGCAGGTATGTGAGAATTATTTTGCCGTTTATCTCAACGCCGCCGAAAATTATCTGATACAGCGCGTGAAGCCCCATGACAGTGCCGACCGCCATGACCATTTTCAGATGGCTGTATTTATCCTCGCTGTCTTGACAGCCGATTTTCGAGAACAGATCGGAACCGCTCCAGCATAAAAGCGCGATTACTGAGAAAAAGAACCACATAAAAATATACGCTCCAAAACCATAATAAACGGATTTATTCTACCACAGCTCCGCATATTTGACAAATAATATTTTCTGCGCGCCTCGGCCGTAAGCGATACCCGAGAAAAGTCTGATGCAGAGCGAAAAAAGCACCGGACAATATTGTCCGGTGCTTTGATGCGCGATTGTGAAATTACTTGAGCTCGACGGTTGCGCCGACAGCTTCGAGCTGCGCCTTGATAGCTTCTGCGTCTTCCTTGGAAACGCCTTCCTTGATCTTTGCGGGAACGCCTTCAACAAGAGCCTTTGCCTCAGCAAGACCCAGACCGTTGATGTTGCGGACTTCCTTGATGACCTTAATCTTTTCTGCGCCGAAAGAGGTCATAACAACGTCAAACTCGGTCTTCTCTTCAACAGCTTCCTGTGCCACTGCGGGGCCGGCTGCTGCTGCAACTGCGGAAACGCCGAAAGTCTCGCAGATGCCGTCAATCAGATCTTTGAGCTCCAGAACGGACAGAGCCTTGATCTCTTCAAGAATAGCTACGCTTTTTTCGCTTGCCATAATTAATTATCCTCCAAATATAATTGTGTGTTGCAGATTACTCTGCTGCCTCTGCGGGAGCCTCGTCAAGAGAGCCGCCCTTCTGCGCCAGAACCTCACCAAGGCTGACTGCGAGGCCTGCGATGATTGCATTAAGAGAACCGGCCAGTTTTCCGTACAGGTCGTTCTTGGAAGTCAGAGCGGACAGAGCCTCGATGTCTGCCATGCTCAAAACCTGACCCTCCAGGAATGCGGCCTTAACATTGAAACGGTCACCCAGCTTCTTGCTGTAATCGTTGATGATGCGGAAAGGAGCGATGGGGTCGTTCTCTGCGGTTGCCAGAGAGGTGGTGCCTTCGAGATGAGAGTCAAGCTCGTTCATTCCGAGATTGTCCAAAGCCTTTCTGGTAAGTGTGTTCTTGACAACAGAATACTCTACGCCTTCCTTGCGCAGCTCGGTACGAAGTGCGGTGTCCTCGGCGACCGTGATTCCACGGTAGTCAACCAGGATGCCGGAACTTGCGTTCTTGATACGCTCGGACAGTGCAGCGACTATTGCCTGCTTTTCGCTAAGAACCTTTGCGTTTGGCATGTGTGATTTTCACCTCCGTAAACGTGGTCACGTCCAAAAAGAAAACCTTTGCATCAAAAGACGCAAAGGAACATAAACAATCAGATAAATTGTAAATGCCCTCGGCAGGATTTACGGAACGAATTCCACCTGCTGTCTTTGGAACGCCATAGTAAAATACCATAAACTCATATAATTGTCAAGCCCGAATTTGATGTTTCGCTCAAATTCGGGCTCGG
>CAVHIP010000064.1:0-12020 GCA_963636125.1 Oscillospiraceae bacterium
ATCCGCTTGGGTGGGCAGGTCTCATGAATCAGGCCCGGCACTGTGCCGATGAGGTCATTTTGAATGAGCTGATCTACTGCTGACTGTGTTTGGCTTTGTGAAAAGCCCAAGACATAAATGGAATCGCGGGCGGACCATTAAAAGCAAGTGGTAGCAGACAACAGTAATAAAAAATCGAGCTGTTGATATCAAATTAGTAGCATTTTTGATCTCAAAAATACGTTTTTACAAATTATTCATGATTTAGGAACGCTTTTGGAACGCCGTCGGGACTCTTTAGGAACGGCATATCAGTATAATCAAGATCAACAGGCAATGGAAACTGCTTAAAAACTTTGGAGGTAATTATCATGTATTTTGACACTATCGCAAGGATTGTTTCGGAACGCACCGGCTGCGACATTAAGATCGTGAAGCCGGAAAGTAAGTTCTCTGAACTTGGTATTGACTCTCTGGATACTGTGGAACTTCTTATGAATCTTGAGGATGAAATTGGTATTGAAATTGAATTGGATCAGAAGGTAGAGACTATTGACGATCTGGATAAATTCATCCAGAGCAAAAAGGGTTGACGCTTATGATTAAGTCAGCAATTTGTGAAATGCTTGATATCAAATATCCGGTGTTTCAAGGCGGAATGGCTTGGATCGCAGATGGAAAACTGGCCGCTGCCGTGTCAGACGGCGGCGGCCTTGGCATTATCGCGGCGGGAAATGCTTCAGGCGACTATGTCAGACAGCAGATTCATATTGCCAGAGACATCACCGATAAACCTATCGGCGTGAATATTATGCTGCTTAGCCCCCATGCTGACGACGTAGCAAGGGTGGTCATCGAGGAAAATGTCGATGTTGTAACTACAGGAGCAGGCAATCCCTCGAAGTATATTAAGGACTGGCTTGCCGCCGGAATCAAAGTGATTCCCGTTGTTGCTTCTGTTGGAATAGCCAGACTTATGACACGGCTCGGAGCTACGGCACTGATTGCAGAGGGCGGTGAAAGCGGCGGTCACGTGGGTGAACTTACAACAATGGTCCTTGTACCGCAGATCTGCGATGCAACTGATCTACCTGTTATTGCAGCAGGCGGCATTGCAGACGGAAGAGGAGTTGCAGCGGCATTTATGCTTGGCGCCCAGGGCGTACAGATGGGAACGCGTTTTCTCAGTGCCACTGAATGCACCATACATCCCATATATAAAGAAAAGATTCTTAAGGCTACAGATCTTTGCACCATGGTAACAGGCAAGCGTACCGGACATCCTATCCGTAGCCTTCGCACCGGATTCTCCAGAGAGTACTCCAAGGCTGAATACTCAGGAGCATCGGATGAGACTCTAAAGAACATGGCCGCAGGGGCATTCAGACTTGCTGTGCAGGAAGGTGATATCGAAAAGGGCTGTTTCCTCTCAGGTCAGATTGCCGCCATGGTAAAAAAAGAGCAATCTTCAGCTGAAATTGTAAAGGAGGTTATGGAGGAGGCAGAGCCCATCCTTCTCGGAGCATCACGATGGATAAGATAGCATTTGTTTTCTCCGGACAAGGAGATCAATTTCCCGGTATGGGGAAGGAAATTTATGAAAGATATCCGGTTGCTAAAGAAATCTTTGATTCATGCAACCGGCTCCGTCCCGGAACTTCTATTCAATGCTTTAACGGCACGGAGAATGAGCTAAAGGAAACGAAAAACACGCAGCCATGCCTTTTTGCGATGGAGTTGGCTTCGGCAAGTGTTCTGATAGAGAGGGGTATTGTTCCTAAAGCTGTCGCAGGGTTTTCTCTTGGCGAAGTCGTTGCGGCAACAGTAAGCGGTCTGTTTGACAATGAGACAGGGTTTCGCCTCGTATGTAAGCGCGGCGAGCTGATGCAGGATGAGGCTGAAAAGCACGATACCTCCATGGCAGCGGTGGTGAAGCTTACACCTACACAGGTGCAGGAGTTATGTAATAAATATTCGGATGTTTACCCTGTGAACTTTAACTGCCCGGGGCAGATCACTGTGGCAGGTCTGTCTTCTCAGATTCCCGATTTCTCTGCTGATGTGAAGAAAGCAGGCGGAAGAGCAATTCCGCTCAAGGTAAATGTAGCATTTCATTCGCCTTTTATGAACGATACGGCGAAAGCATTTGCTGCGGAATTAGCCCAAACAGACATCAAAGCACCGATTATTCCCATTTATTCCAATTTTACGGCAGAGCCCTACGGAGATGACATCATAGAGCTTCTTTCCGCCCAGATCTGCAATCCTGTGCAGTGGGAGAAGCTTATTCGCAACATGATATCAGATGGCGCAGATACCTTTGTTGAAATCGGCCCCGGTAGGACACTTACCAATATAATCCGAAAAATCAGCACGGATGTAAGGGCTGTGAGCCTTGCTGAGTATCTTGCGGAGGTGGAGAAATGCTGAAAGGAAAAACAGCCGTTATAACCGGAGGCTCCCGTGGTATCGGTGAGGCAATAGCCTATAAATTAGCTTCCATGGGCTCCAACGTGGCGGTGATTTATGCGGGAAATGCATCCGCGGCGGAAAATGTCTGTGAAACCTGCATGCACAGGTATGGCGTCGCAGCAAAGTCCTATCAGTGCAATGTTGCCGATTTTTCCGCAGTCAAGGGAGCTGTCGCAAGTATCAAAGCTGATTTCGGAGCGGTTCAAATTTTGGTGAATAATGCCGGAATCACCAGGGACGGGCTGCTTGCCATGATGAAAGAAGAAGATTTTGATTCCGTCATTAACACCAACCTTAAAGGTGCTTTCAATATGATACGTCATATGACAGGAATGTTCATTCGTGCACGGGAGGGCTGCATCATCAATATTTCCTCTGTTGCAGGAATGATGGGCAATGCGGGACAGTGCAATTATTCTGCGTCAAAGGCCGGGCTTATCGGACTTACAAAGTCTTCGGCCAAGGAGCTTGCGCCTAAGGGCATACGGTGTAATGCAGTCGCACCGGGATTTATAGCAACGGATATGACAGGAAACCAGGCAGATAATCCGCTTCTTAAAATGATTCCTCTCGGCAGGATGGGAACAGCGGAGGATGTTGCAGATGCCGTGGCATATCTTGTGACTGCAAAATATGTGACCGGTGAGATTCTGCGGGTTGACGGCGGAATCGCCATGTAAGGAGGAATTTATGAGTGAATACAGAAGAGTTGTTGTTACCGGTATCGGCGCGATTACGCCTTTGGGAAATAACGCTGCCGATACCTGGAATGCGATGAAGAAAGGGAAAAACGGCATAACACCTATCACACTTTTTGATACAGAAAGGTTCAAGGCAAAGCTGGCAGCAGAGGTCAAGAACTTTGATCCAAAGGGATATTTAGAGGTCAATGACATACTTCGTACTGACCGTTATGCTCAGTTTGCCGTTGCAGCAGCACAGCAGGCCGTGGATGAAAGCCGTGTTAAGGGAAATGTTGCACTTGAGCGCTTTGCGGTTATTTTCGGCACGGGTATAGGTGGTATCGGAACCTTTGAAGCTGAATATACAAAGCTTCTGGAGAAAGGCCCGCGTCGGGTTTCGCCGCTGTTTGTACCGATGATGATAGGCAATATGGCAGCGGGGATGATTGCCATCAGGCACGACTGTCGCGGATCGGCTATGCCGGCGGTTACTGCCTGTGCTTCAGGGTCAAATGCAATCGGAGAGGCTATGCGTCTTATCCGTCACGGCTATGCCGATGCTGTCATTACAGGCGGCGCTGAGGCTGCGATTGTTCCATCGGCTGTCGCGGGATTTGCGAATATGCAGGCACTTTCCACTTCTGAGAATCCGGATGAAGCATCACTACCTTTTGATAAGCGAAGAGGCGGTTTTGTTATCGGAGAAGGTTCCGTTGCGCTTGTTCTGGAGGAGTATGAACACGCAAAGTCCCGCATGGCAAGGATCTACGGTGAGGTATGCGGTTATGGGTCGACCTGTGATGCTTACCACATTACGGCTCCTCAGCCTGAGGGACGAGGCGGTGCACAAGCCATGACTGATGCGATGAAGGAAGCCGGCTATATAGATGACGACACAGTCTATATCAATGCTCACGGAACCGGGACTCCTATGAATGATGTGATAGAGACAGCAGCCATAAAAAAAGCACTTGGAGAGGAAAATGCAAGAAAAGCATATATTAGCTCCACGAAGTCCATGACCGGACATATGCTTGGGGCAGCCGGCGCGATTGAAGCTATGGCATGTCTTTTAGCATTGAACGAGGGCGTCATTCCTCCGACGATCAATTTGAAGGAGCAGGACGAAGCCTGTGATCTTAACTATGTACCGAATACGGCGGTGAAAGCGGATATTACACTGGCTCTTTCCAATTCCCTCGGATTCGGCGGTCATAATGCCTGCCTTGCCTTCAGAAAGGTGTGATTTGATGAAAGAAACGGATATTCGTAAATATGCCGAGCTTATGAAGGAGCTGGACCTGACGGGACTTGAAGTTACCGAGGAGAACAGCAAGCTGCGTTTGGAACGTTCTGTTCCGACAGCACTAAAGGAGACAGCCTATGCGATTCCGGAAGTGTCAGACACTGCACAGCCCGCATCTGCACAGAAAGACTATATCAGCGTGAAATCACCCATGGTCGGTGTATTTTATGCAGCGCCGGCAGAAAATGCCGCTCCTTATGTATCTGTCGGCGATACAGTTACTAAGGGACAGACACTCTGTGTTGTAGAGGCAATGAAGATGATGAACGAGGTAACGGCTGAAGAGGACGGAACCATTTCACAGATATGCGTCACTAACGGAAAGGTCGTGGAGTACGGGACGGAGTTGTTCCGTATCAGGAGGCAAGCATATGAACAAGGATGAAATCATGAAGATGCTTCCCCACAGGGATAACATGCTGCTGCTTGACGATGTGGAGGAAAGAGAAGGCAATGCCGTCGGGCACTATACAGTTCGGGGCGATGAGTTTTTTCTGAAGGGCCATTTCCCGGATAATCCGATTGTACCCGGCGTCATCCTTTGCGAGATACTGGCTCAGTCAGCCTGCATACTGCTGAGGGATGCCATGACCGACGGGAAATTTCCGGTTTATACAGGGCTTAATAATGTTAAGTTCCGTTCGCCTGTAAAGCCGGGCGATGTTGTTGAAACGCGCTGCTTTATCAAGCGGACAAAGAAGCCCTTCTATTTTGCAGAGGGAACCGTTACGGTGGACGGCAGGCTTTGTGCATCGGCAGATTTCTCCTTTGCAATCACAGGAGTGTAAGCCATGTTTTCAAAAATATTGATTGCAAACCGTGGCGAGATCGCGGTGCGTATCATCCGCGCTTGCAAGGAAATGGGTATTGCCACGGTCGCCGTTTATTCAAAGGCTGATAAAAATGCCCTCCATGTGGCACTTGCCGACCAAAGCTGCTGTATTGGCGGCCCTGAAGCAGCTGAAAGCTATCTGAATGAAAACCAAATCATAAGCGCCGCAGTCCTTACAGGGGCACAGGCAGTCCATCCGGGATACGGTTTTTTATCTGAGAATGCTCACTTTGCCCGTGCCTGCAGAAAGAACGGGCTGGTATTTATAGGTCCGGACCCGGAAAGCATGGTACGGCTTAGCGACAAGGCTCAGCTAAAGGAGCTGGTACAAAGCACGGGCCTTACCGTGATCCCAGGAACAAGGGCGGTAACATCTGTTAGTGAAGCAAGGCAGGAGGCCAGACGAATCGGATATCCTGTTATGTTAAAGGCCTGTGCCGGAGGAGGCGGACGAGGAATCCGGCTTATCCATTCCGAAGACGAATTTGATGATGCATACAGGCAGGCATCAAGCGAAGCCATCGGTGCCTTTGGTGACGGAAGTCTATATATTGAAAAATATATCTTTCCGGCAAGACATGTTGAATTGCAGATTCTTGCGGATGAACACGGTCATGCGATTTGTCTCGGAGACCGTGACTGCTCTCTGCAGAGAAGAAACCAGAAATTGATTGAAGAAACGCCGTCTCCCGCAGTTAATAACGACCAGCGGATCACAATCTTTGAGCTTGCGGCAGAGGCTGTAAAAAAGATTGGATTCATCGGCGCGGGAACTCTTGAGTTTTTGCTGGATCGTGAAGGCAGATTCTGGTTTATGGAAATGAATGTGCGCCTGCAGGTTGAACACTGTGCGACAGAGATGCTGACAGGCGTTGATATTGTAAAATGGCAGATTCGCATCGCCGCCGGTATTCCACTTAGCTTTACTCAAAAGGATATCAGGATAATAGGTTCAGCGATAGAGTGCCGTATCAACGCAGGAAGCTGCGGGAGTATAAAAATGCTCCATGTACCGGGCGGACCGTCGGTGAGATTCGATACCGACTTAGTTATCGATTCGGTTGTGACTCCGTACTATGATTCGCTGGTCGGTAAACTCATCGTATATGCAAAAACCCGCGAGGAAGCGCTGAGAAAAATGAGGGCGGCACTTTGTGAGCTGGTAATAGACGGCATACCTACAAACATTGAAGAACAGTTGCGTATCGTTGAAGATGAACGTTTTGTATCCGGTAACTATGACTTAACATTTATGGGAAACAGGTGATGAAATGGCACTTCTGAATTTTTTAAAACCTAAAAACAAACTGGAGGAGGGCGGGCGAACAACAGTACCTTTTCAGGGCGATGCAGGTGAGCCTGAAAAAAATTGCCCGAACTGTCACAAGGATGTCCCTTTAAGCCGCCTGTGGGCGAATAATCTTGTTTGCCCGTGCGGGTATCATTTTCGCATGAAGGCTCGTCAGCGTATCAAAATGGTTGCAGATAAGGACAGCTTTCATGAGCTGTATTCCAATGTAAAAGCCGATAATCCGCTCAATTTTTCCGGTTATAATGCCAAGCTTGAAACAGTACGTGCGGCAAGTGGTGAAAAGGAGGCTGTGCTCTGCGGTACCGCCATGATCGGGGAGCAGAAGTGTTGCCTGTTTGTTATGGAGCCGTATTTTATGATGGGAAGCATGGGATGCGCAGTCGGCGAAAAGATAACATTACTGTTTGAATATGCTTTTGAGCATCGTCTGCCGGTTGTAGGTTTTACGCTATCCGGCGGTGCTCGTATGCAGGAGGGCTTGCTGTCCCTCATGCAGATGGCAAAAACAAGCGCGGCAGTAAAGCAGCACAGCGATGCCGGACTTTTATATATAGCAGTTCTTACGGATCCGACAACCGGGGGTGTGACTGCAAGCTTTGCCATGGAAGCGGATATTATTCTGGCAGAACCCGGCGCGACAGTAGGCTTTGCCGGTGCAAGAGTTGTTGAGCAGACAACAAGGAAGGCCTTGCCGAACGGTTTTCAAAAATCTGAATTTGTTTTGGAACACGGGTTTATTGACAGCATTGTTCCGCGCTCCGAGCAAAGGAAATACCTGACGGAACTTTTGAAACTGCATAACAGAAGGAGGGCAATGGCATGAATGAAGCCGCTTACGACAGAGTGAAACTTGCTCGTGACAGCAAAAGACCAACCGGGCTTGATTACATCAACAACGTTTTCAAGGATTTTATTGAACTGCATGGTGACCGCCGTTATGCGGATGATCATGCAGTAGTCGGAGGCCTTGCAAAGTTAAACAATATGCCAGTGACAGTGATAGCGATTGAAAAAGGACATACAGCAAAGGAGCGCACATATCGCAACTTCGGCATGTCGCAGCCAGAGGGATACCGCAAGGCGCTGCGTCTTATGAAGCAGGCAGATAAATTCGGAAGACCTGTGGTTTGCTTTGTGGATACGCCGGGTGCATATTGCGGAATTGAGGCCGAGGAACGCGGACAGGGGCAGGCTATTGCCGAAAATCTCCTTGAGATGTCAACGCTCTGTGTTCCGATAATCTCCATTCTGATCGGGGAAGGAGGAAGCGGAGGAGCACTTGCCCTTGCGGCCGCAGACAGGGTTTGGATGCTGCAAAATGCAGTGTACTCAGTGATTTCTCCGGAGGGCTGTGCAAGTATTTTGTGGAAGGATGCGGGAAAGGCAAAGCTTGCGGCCGAAAGCTTGAAGTTAACGGCAGAGGATGCAAAAAGCCTTGGAGTGATTGAGCGGATCCTTTCAGAAAATGACATTGGGGAAAAAGAGTTTTATGCGCGCATCGGTACGCTTTTGACCAAGGAGCTCAAGGAATTGTCCGAGGACATTGACCTGATGCTTAACCGCTATAACAGGTTCCGTAAACTTGGCGCAGATGCGCTCATTAAGGAGCAGGAATGAGCATATACAAACAGTTTTGTAATGAGCTTGTCGATGAAAAAGGGAGACTGAAGGATATAACACTTGAGTACCCTGACAACTTTAATTTCGGATATGACGTTGTCGATAAGATCGCTGATGAAACGCCTTCAAAACGGGCACTTGTCTGGTGCAACACGGAAGGTGAAGAACATATTTTTACATTTGAAGACATAAAAAGATACAGCAACAAAATGGCAAATGTCTTTCAGAATGCGGGCATCAGGAAGGGCGACCGTGTCATGGTCATCCTGAAGAGGCATTACGAATATTGGTTTGCCACAGTTGCGCTGCATAAAATCGGTGCCGTGATGATACCGGCAACCCATATGCTGACGGTCACCGACCTTGTGTACCGTATCAAGACGTCTAAAGCAAAAGCCTTTATATGTACTGCGCAGAATGATGTTCCCGAAAAAATCAGATCCGCGCTTAAGGAGACCGGAATGTCGGCACTGCTCTGGTGCGTGCAGGAGGATACGGACGGCTTCGGGAATCTGACAACGGCAATGAATGCTGCATCCGAGAACTTTACTCGTGTTCAGACAAGGGTGACTGATCCGATGATCATGTACTTTACATCCGGAACCACAGGATATCCTAAGGGCGTGATCCACAATTACAGCTATCCTCTTGCGCATATCGTGACAGCAAAGTATTGGCATAGGGCAGAGGACGGAGGACTTCATTTTACCGTAGCGGAGACGGGATGGGCCAAGGCCTCCTGGGGGAAAATTTACGGTCAGTGGCTGGCCGGAAGCGCGGTCATGGTATATGATTTCGATAATTTTGACCCGAAACAGCTGACTGCAGTGATCAACCGTTATGGTGTTACATCCTTCTGTGCACCGCCTACAGTCTATCGATATCTTGTGCGCAAGGGCATTCCGGATATGCCAACGCTGAAATATGCAACTACCGCAGGAGAGCTGCTTGCACCTGAAGTATTTCACAGATTTACGGAACGAACGGGAGTTCAGCTCTGCGAGGGATACGGACAGACCGAAACAACGCTTTTGATAGCCAACTTTAAGGGATATGATGCTGTTGCAGGATCGATGGGAACACCATCACCGTTCTATAATATCGAGCTTCGGGGAAAGAACGGAGCCACTGTTGATGTCGGAGAAATAGGTGAGATCGTTATTATTCCGCCTAAAAACGGTAAGCAGCCGGGCGTATTTGCAGCATACCTGGACAATGAAGAGCAATATCGTTATGTGTGTCGCGACGGAGTCTATCACACGGGCGATGCCGCATATATGGATGAAACCGGTCATTATTGGTTTCATGGGCGTTTTGACGACATCATTAAGACCGGAGGGTTTCGCATAGGACCCTACGAGGTAGAAAATGTGCTGATGGAGCACCCTGCCGTTGCAGAATGCAGTGTAATCGGAGTGCCGGACTCTCTCCGCGGTCAGTCGATCAAGGCAGTCATTGTCCTTGGTGCTGGATACAAACCTTCACAGAATCTGGAGTTGGAAATTAAAAATTTCTGCAATCGAAAGTTAGCAGAATATAAGTGGATTCGCCTCATTGAGTTTGTATCAGAAATGCCCAAAACTATCAGTGGGAAAATACAGAGGACTACTCTTCGGAGTCAAAATGAAAGCGTATGATAGTTAATGTCCACATTAAGGGTGTGGGATGTGACGTAGCAAGCATTCCGCGCTTCAGAGAAAAAATGAATAATGCCCGACTTGTAAAGAGGATTTTTACAGATTATGAGCAGAAGTATATTACAGATAAGTGCCTTTCCACATCAGCCGGGATATGGGCAGCAAAAGAAGCTGTAAGTAAAAGTTTAGGTACAGGCTTTTTTAACTTCACCGTTAGAGATATTGAAGTGCGGCATAATGAACAGGGACAACCTCAAATCATTCTTTACAATGGTGCGTTTGAATGCGCTAAAAAACTTGGTATTAAGTATATACATGTCAGCATTTCTCATGAGTCTGAACTGGCACTGGCATTTGCTGTTGCTGAATAGTTCTCAGACTTACGGAATGCTGCGGTTGAAAAAATCAGCAAAACTGAAATTCTGTCATATTTGTGTGATATACTTAGAACATAACAAATCCCTGTGAGCTGTGCATTTGGCTCTACAAAAGGAGACCGGCTATGAAAAATACTTTGGAAAATATGGAGGATATACTGAATCAAAAAATCAGCGGTTTTCACCAATATGTTTTGACACCACCTACTCGGGTGAGCTATGTGAGTCAGAATTTATGTGATATGCTCGGCGTATCTAAAGAAGAACTTCTGGACGATAAAGTGGATCTGTATGAGCAACGAGTCCATCCAGCTGATCGCGATAAGTATTCTGAAATGATAAAAAGAATAGTTTCAAAGGAGCGAGTGCTTACCGGCGAGTATCGCTTGCTAAAAAGGGATGGCACGGTTATCTGTGTAAGAGATACTATCACCCCTGGAAGACAGGATGATGGAACTCTCATTGGATATTCCGTTCTAACAGATATAACCGACATCAGAAATGAAAATGCTGAATTACAATTTCTGAATGAAACCGTACCATGCGGGTTTCTAAGGTATACCTGTGAAATGCAGCCGAGAATTACATATATTAATTCCAAAATGATCGAATTTCTGCGTTTCCCTGAAGTGAAGGACGGTGAAATTGATTATCTGGAAATGTATAAAAGCAATATTTTCTTGATGATTCCGATGGAAGAACGCCGTAGATTCTCAAAATACCTTAATCGCGTTTATTCTGCTGATGTTCCGATTGCTGGAGATATGACATTGCTTCGTTGTGATGGAACCCGTGCGCATATTTTTGGATGGGTTACAAAATTCATTAATAAACAAGGTGAAGCAGAATTCCAAAGTGTTTGTATGGATATCACGGAGCGTTATCAAGCCCGAAAGTCCAGTGAAAGCAGACATTATCTGCAAGCTCTTACCGATGTTTACAATAAGATTTTCGAATTCAATTTTGATGCCAACACTGTGAAATGTTTGCATTGCGAGGAAACATCATACTTTAAGCGGTTCGAAAATGTACCAATGCAGATTGAAGATGCAGTGGAAAAGTGGTTGATTGCCTCTGTAGCTGTGGAGCGGCAAGATGATATTCGTCGCTACTTTAAGAATTATTGCCAAAAGAGATCAAATGGGGTAGATGGAAAGCCATCACGGATTACCTATAGAGCTTGCTCAACTGATGGGATCACTAAGCAGTATACAGGTGTGTTCATTAAAGTCGATGAAGCGGTTAGCTTCTATTGCTGCCGCGAGACAAAAGAGGAAACGGATTCGTCGGCGTTAAGGGAGGAAAATAACAAATTAAAAGAAAAAATGCGTAATATAGTTACCGAATTCTCAGATGGCATTGCAGCATTTGAGGTTACACCAGATGGTTTAGTGAAACCGTTATATGCTACCGAAAATGTTTGCGAATTTTTTGGCTATACCGAAGAAGAATGGCTACCATTGGTTGAGCAATTTACTCCTTTGGAGAAATTCGTTTCGTACAGCGAAGCAATGTATGAGAATTTTACGGAGCTACTGAGAACAGGAGAAGCTGAGTTCGTCTATTTCGACTATCAATCCGAAAAGGAACGTAAGATCAAAGCTATTTGTTCTGAGAAAAAGCCAAGTGCCACGTCATCGAGGTATGTTATGCTTTATCCAGTGGAGGGCAGTGCAGAGAATGTGAAACAGACGTTGCCTGAAAAGCGCACTATATTTATTCGCACTTTTGGATATTTCGATGTTTTTGTAGGGGATGTCCCGATTGCATTCCGCAACAAAAAATCCAAGGAGTTGCTGGCC
>CAVHIP010000064.1:12030-12700 GCA_963636125.1 Oscillospiraceae bacterium
GAATTGCTGGCCTTACTTGTTGATCGCAAAGGAGGATACATTACTTCAGAAGAAGCCATTAGCTTTCTGTGGGAGGACGAACCGGCAAGTGCGTTGACTCTTTCAAGATATCGCAAGGTTGCGTTCAGATTAAAAAATACCTTAGAGGAATACGGGATTACCGATATTGTTGAGACTACTGACGGAAAACGTCGTATTGTGATGGATAAAGTTGAGTGCGATCTATACAATTTCCTTTCCGGCAAGGAAGAGTATTCTCAACTTTTCAAAGGTAGCTATCTGACCAATTACAGTTGGGGTGAAAGAACTTTGGGCGAGTTGATGAATGAAGAGAAGTGAGCGGTTTTCATGAGCAAATACATACATAAGGTCAACTATTATGAGACCGATAAAATGGGAATAACACACCATTCGAATTATATCCGATTTATGGAGGAAGCCAGAATGAATTTTATGGCTGAAATAGGTTGCCCCATGACTAAGATAGAGAAAAAAGGTATTTCCTCCCCCGTTGTTACAATTAATTGTGAATATATAAATCAGACCGTTGACCGCACCACTGTGTGCATAAAAGTCAGCGGTCTTTTTTTGTCACCAAAATCAAAATTCAAGGAGGTGTGGCAGCCTTATCTCTTCACTTACTATCTCACTCATCTGTCAGCTCAAGCAG
>CAVHIP010000065.1:0-12342 GCA_963636125.1 Oscillospiraceae bacterium
CGTTAGCGAGCGTTGTCGAAGCCGTGGATAAGGTTACCGCGCTCCGCTTAGCGTCGTTCGCCAGCTTGGCATATGTCACCGCGCCGGACACAATCATGTTCGCCGTGACGCTGTCGGTGTCGAGTACGTTGCCCCATATAGCGTCGTAGTCGGTGACGCTCTGCTTTATCAGCGCCTGCCCCGGTCCGCCGCCTTTCGGGAGATCGCTGCCGCCTCCGCTGTCGCCCCCCAGGGGGCCTATATTTTCCCAGCCTCCGGCGGTCTTGCTGTAATAATAGCAGTCGTACGGCTGAGTCTCGCCAATAAAATATGCGTCCCCGTACTCCGGTGTGTCTGCGAGTCCCGCGGCGATTGCCGCCTTGAGCGCGTCCAGCGTCGCGAATCTGCCCTTGAGCTGAAACCCCGCCCCCGCGTCGCCGTAGACTTTCCACACGTACCCGTTTATCGTCACGCCCACGCAGACGTATTCATACGGCGGATACTTTGCCTGTAGGTCGAAGTAGTGCTGTCCCAGACTCGCCGCGAGCGAGCTGCCCGGCGCGCCGGTGCCTTGGAGTATCGGGTAGCCATAATCCGTTCCCGGCTCCGCTGTTGAAGCTCCGCCCTGACCGTCCCCTTTGAGCAGGCCGCCCAGCTTTGCCGCCTGCGCCGCGAACGCGATGCCATTTGACGCGTCCGCCGCCGTGCTGGCTATTTTATAAGGTGTCCAATTTGCCATATTTAGCCTCCTAATAGTAAACCAGAATGCCGCCGGAAGCCCCCCGGCCGCCCTTTGAGCCTGCGCCGCCTTTGCCTGTATGACCTGTCGGCGCAGCTCCGAGCGATGAGCCTGATGTGCCGGGCGCGCCTCCTCCGCCTCCGCCGTTTCCGCCGTTTCCGCCGCAACCGCAGTATTGCGCGTCAATCCCCGGTATGGTCGCGTCGCCGCCTTTGCCGCCGCTGCCGCCTATGACTGTCTGCCAAGCGACATAACCGTCGGTCGCCTTGCCGCCGTCGCTTCCGATTGCCGCGCCGCCTCCGCCTCCGCCGACCGCGTAACCGCTGATGCCGCCTGCCGCCGCGAACGCGCCGCTGCTGCCTCGGCCGCCGTTGTAGGTCTTGTCTTTGTACGTCAAGCTCTCGCCGGGGTCTCCCTCTTTTGCGATTTCTTCCGTGCTTGCCGCCGCCGGAGCTTCCGTAATGACCCCCTTGCCGCCGCTTCCGCCGGCTATGCCCGGTTTCCCTTTGAAAGCGTAGCGTTTGCCGTCTATCAGGTTTATTATCCCGAAAAGCGCGTGAGCGCCGTCGTCGGATGAATACGAGCCGAACGTTGTTGCCGTGCCCTCAGCCCCCGCTGTGTCGCTCTCACCGCCTTCGCCGCCTTCGCCTGAACTGTACTCGAAAAAGGCTATATCCGCGCAGTTTATCTCGACCGAAAGCACCTTGCCGCCGGGGCCGCCTTCGCCGCCCGCTCCGCCCGCGCCGGGGTATTGAGGCTTTTCCTCGGAAGTCTCGCCGGTGCTTCCGCCGCTTCCGCCGCTTCCGCCTCCGACGATTACCGCCAGGATTATCGGCAGCTCCCGTTCGCGCACCGCCGCCGGAACGTTCCACAGCCCACTCCCTTGAAGCAGTACGACGTTTTGCAGGTTCGTCGACATGCCCAGCGGCGTATAGTGAGTTATGACCTCGCAGTCCGCTTTGACAATGCCGGTTGTCGTGTGTTCCATCGACGATATGAACCCCGTCACCGTCTCGCCGTACGGGTCTTCGAACTCATAAAGCCGCCCCGGCTTTTCGTCCGTCACCTCGATGGACATCGTGACATTTTGCCTCTGCGTGTAGAATTCGTACAGCTTTGTAATCAGATTCGTACTGTTGAGCGGATTTACAAGCCGAAGCCCGTCCACTGTGACGGTCTTGCGCAGCACCGCGCCCTCAACGGATTTCGTTATCACGCGCTCCTGCGTCTGATACGGCTTACCGTAGATGATGCCGTTGCCCGTGACATACGCGGAAATCGCGTTGGCGTCCCTGAACGTCATCGTTGTCTCCGACGTTCTCAGCGAATCGGGATAGACGGGCTTGTCGAACAACACCAGAGCCTCGCCGGATATATGCGGCGCACTGGTGTTGTCGTATACGCTCTCCTCCTCAACCGATTCGTCGTATACGTAAGTATATTCCGTCAGTTCCACGTCCGTGACCGGCTGTTCGTAGCCGATTTTCGCCCCGCTGTATATCCTGCTGTTCGGTATCTTCGGCGGCGCGTCCTCCGCTTTCAGATACGTGAAAATCAGATCGCCCTCCGAGCTTTTCGTCAGATTTACGCAATAGCAGAAGATGAGCTGATGCAGATTCTCGCGCTTTGTCGCGTGCGGCAAAAGCCCGTGCACCGCTGTCGCCGCGACCGTGCTTTCAAGCAGGCACTTACACATGCCGCCCTCGATTGTCACGATACCGTCCACCGAATCGCCCACCGTACCGCCGAAGATTTCGGTCAGAACCTCGGCAAACGTCTTGCCGGTGTATATACCGCCCCTGTGCATTTCAAGATCCAGCAGGCCGACAACGCTCTGAGCGTGTATAACCCATTGGTTTTTTGCCGTTCTCTCCGCGTACTTGAAATAATACTTGTCGGAAAGCTGACCGCTCGTGTAATACCATACCGGCGTGCCGTACGGTATTTCCGCAGGGTCTGTGTTGTACGGTGGGCAGAGGATAAGCCCGTCCGTTGTCTCCAGCGCGTCGAATGTGTCCGACGGATCGAGATAATACTGCGCAAAAAACGTGTATTCGATCGTTGGTTCCAGCACGTCCACGCTCAGC
Source organism: Oscillospiraceae bacterium (assembly GCA_963636125.1). GTDB lineage: Bacteria > Bacillota > Clostridia > Oscillospirales > Oscillospiraceae > Limivicinus. The sequence goes on from CAVHIP010000065.1 coordinate 2,806, forward strand.
TCGTCGCCGATAAGGTCGGTGCATTTCCGTCCCGTCACGTTCCGCATCGTTGCGGCGGAGAAGTACAATATCGGGTTGTTTACATCCTCCCCGATGTAAAGCTCGTTGTCTAAAGCCATCTTACACCGTCCTTTGCGGCGTTATCGGCCGGAACGTTATCGACATTTCCGTCCATCGCTCAAAACCGCCGCTTTTCCCTCTGTACGTTCTCGCGCCCTCGGAGATTGCCGCGTCGAACGTGATTACGCCCTGGCCGTACGGCATTTCCACCGTGTGCGAGTTGACCGGCGCTGAAAGTACATCGAACAGTTCGTCGAAATCCTCCGGGAAGTTCGGGTTGGGGGATATGTCCACGCTGTAGGAGTACGCCGTGCCCAGAATGTCGCGGATCTCGCGTCCGTTCTGCGCCGTCCCCGCGTTTCCTCCCTCTTTTATCTCAAAGCTGTTTTTGAGAGTAGGGAACACCGCAAAGACCTTGTATTCTTTTCCGTCAATCTTAAGCATACGCCCCTCCGCTCACATATCCCGCGCCGATTCGGCTGCCTTCCTGTTTGATGTACGGCTGAAGCACGCGCCCCAGCTGCGCCAGACTTCCGGCAAATTCGATTGTCACCGTTGTCGGGCTTGTCTGCGTCGCCTGCGCCGTTGTGTTCGCCGTGTACCCCGTCGCCGTCATGCCGGGCGCCGTGGCGTTTTCAAATTCGCTTGCCGCGCTTGCCGACATATCGCCGATTGCCGTGTTCACGCTTGACACATTCGCCTCGATGCCGACCGCCATGCCTTCCGGTATCCATTTGCCGACCTCATTCTTGAACAGCTTCGACGGCGACGCGATACCGAGGAAGTTTTTCGCCGACTGCAATGCCTGGCTTGCCAAATTCGTGAGCGATGAGAACAACGAACTCGCCGCGCCCGTGATACCGTTGATTATGCCGTTGATGATGTCCGTTCCGATGCCTGCCCAGTCAACCGACGTGAAAGCCTCGATTATTGCATTGAATATTTCCGGCAAAGCCTCTATTATCTGCGGTATCGCCCCTATTAAGCCGGTTGTGATTTGAGTTATTATCTCAATGCCGGAAGTCAGCAGCTGCGCGCCGTTCGTCGCCAACGCTTCTACAAGCTGGGATATAATTTCCGGCGCTTGCTCCAACAGCGTCGGGATTGAGTTTATAAGTCCCTGCGCGAGCGACGTAATGAGATTCGCCCCCGCGCTGATAAGCTGCGGGCCGTTCGTTATGAGCGCCGTCAGCAGGCTTGAAATCAACTGTGGCACAGTCGCTATAAGTGCGGGTATCGCCGTCGGAAGCCCCGCCGCGAGCGTCTGTATCATCGTTGTCGCGCCCTGGATAAGCATCGGCGCGTTCGCGCCTATGGCCGTGACGAAGCTCGTTATAAGCGTCGGCACCGCCGCGACAAGCGACGGTATCGCCTGCATAACCCCGGTGATGAGATTTGTCAGAATCTGTACGCCGCTCGATATCAGCGTCGGCGCGTTTTGAGTTACCATCGTGCTTATACTCTTCAGTATCGCCGGCAGCTTCGCCGACAGCTCCGTGAACATTCCCAGCGCGACTGTTGAGAAATTGCCGACCGATGTCTCGAGATTTCCCAGCGCCGCGCTCAGATCAATGTCGCCGTTCGTCATCGCCGCCAGCAAGTTTGTCGCGCTCGCCTTCATCGAACCGAACGCACCGGTGAACGTTGTCTTTGCCTCGTCCGCCGCCACGCCCGTCAGTCCTAAATCCTCCTGAATGACATGAATCGCCGAATATACATCGCCCAGATTGTTGATATCGTACTCCACCCCGCTCAGCTCCTGCGCATCAGCAAGCAGCCGTTCCATTTCCGACTTCGTGCCGCCGTAGCCGAGCTTGAGGTTGTCGAGCATCGTGTAATTCTGCTTCGCGAAGCCTTGGTAAGCGTTCGTTATCGACGTCATGTCGGTGCCCATTTTCGCGGAGTTATCTGCCATATCCTGTATGGCCGTGTTCGCCGCGTTCGCCGCCGCCGTCACGTCCCCGCCGTACGCCTGCTTCAGCGCCGCGCCGAAGCTGACCGCCTGCTCCGCGTAATCGTTCGCGCTCACGCCGTACGCCGAAGCCGATTGCGACAGCTCTTTCATCGCGGCGGAGGCGTCCCCGTATATCGTGTCCAAGCCGCCGAAGCTCTGCTGGATGTCGCCGCCCGCTTCAAACGCCTGCTTGAGTATCGAGCCGACCGCCGCCGCGCTCACAACGCCCGCCAGCGCCGACAGCAGGGACTTTCCTATGCTTTTGCCGGAGCTTGTCCCCGCACTGTTTGACGCGCCGCCGAACATGGAGCCGAGCCTGCCCTCGATGCCCGGCGCTTTCGGTATGATGTTTACATATGCCTCGCCCAATGTCGCCGACATAGCTTCACCTCCCTGGTTCTCTTAGTTTATCCTCGCGCCAGGCCCTGAACTCCTCCGGAGTGTCAAAGCCCGCGCCCTGTTCTTTTTCTTCGCCTATGATCGACGCGAGTATCGACTTCGGCGCGTTCCGCCCCTTCTGCCCGTCCTTGGTGTTCTGCCAAAGCAGCAGCTTCAGCGCGTCCGCGCATGTCGCGAGCAACATCAGCTCCGCCGATACCTTCGCCCCGCTCATTTTTATCTTTACTCTCGCGTTCTCCCTCAGCCCTGTCGCCAGCGTCGCCGCGTATCGCGCGGGGAGGGAGCGCCAATCGTATATGTGATAAGTCTCCGCGAAGTCGCATATAAGCTCATTTGGGAAAAGCCTCGCCATAAAGGCGAGGCCAATCAGTTTTTTGCTGTGTTTTCGTCGGCCGTCGAGAGTATTTCAACGAGCATTTGATAAGCCTCCGATATAGGCACGCGCCCGCCGTTCTTTTCCGCGATGAAATCATAGAGCCGCTTTTTCTGCGCCTTTCCCAGCAGCATGTCGAAAGCGACCGGTTGCGCCATGATTTTCTCCGCCTGAGAAGCGTTTTCATCCATCAGCGCGCCGAACGCGTCTGTGAAACGCATATCGTCAAGGTTTCTTTCGTCTATCTCGAAGCTGAAGCCCGACGCCGTTGTTCCTTTTCTCATATGCCCGTCGCAGCCTCCCTTACGCCAGCGTTATGTATTCGTAGTGTGTGTTGCCTGTGCCGTCATCCGCGGCCTTGAGCGTCAGCTCGTAGCCGATCGCCTCGTCGTCCTTGTAAACGATGTCGCCGACCTCCGCGATGCTTCCGGCAGGGATAACGACTCTTTTCAGCGCTCCGCCCTTGAGTACCATGTCAATGACATACACCGAAGCTCCCAGCTCCGCCGTGCTTGCCTTGACGGTGATATTCTTGTCGGAAACCGTCACGTTATCGTCGCCGTAGACGGTCTTGAGCACTTCGGGATTGAGAGACTCGATGAAAGTCAGCTTCCATTCGTCGCTCTTTTCCTTCTGTGTGGTCAATACCGGCGTGCCGCCCCATGCGTATATGTCTTCCGTATCCGCGCTGTTGGTGTTGGTTACGCCGTCCTCGGAAACAAAGCCCAGCTCTTTGAATGCGTCTGCAAGCGCCGTGGTGGCGTCTGTGGGAAGCGCCGTGCCGGAGGGAGCGCGATACACCGCGCCCGTTGTTTTCGGTTTGCCGGTTGATACCTTTGTTGCTGTAGGCATTTAATTACCCTCCTGTTTATTCGTGTACGACCTCGAACAGCGCCTGATAGCGCGGTCTCTTGGTCGCCAGATCCGTGTAATTGTAGTTGTTCTCACAGCGGCAATGGCTGATTACGCTCAATTCCGCCGCGCATTCCATGGTTTCAATAACCTTTTCGTTCAGCTCCGATGCGTTGAGCCTTGACGTGCTCCAGCTCTGGATGGCGAGATCGCTCGTTCTTATGTGATTTTTCGTCTGCCCTCCGGTCTTTTCCACCGTCACAAACTCGTCCGGCGCGTCCGCCATGTTCGGCCGCTCACCGTACACCGGTATGTTGAGCTTCCCGCTCAGATATTGAATGATTGTCTTTTCGATGTTCATAGATGCACGCTCCCGACCGCGCTTAAAAGCGTGTTGTGTTCGCTGTTGTCAAGCTTCGCCTCGTATGTCGCCGCGTAGACGGAAGTGATGCCGTCGAAGGTCAGCGCCCGCGCCTCCTCCGCCTCGTATCCGTCTCCCGCCGCCGCGGCGGCCTGTGTCGCCAAGCCGTTCAGAATCGCGCACATTTCGCTTGAACGCATGATTGTGTTAAGGCCGTTAAGGTTAAACTTGAAGTTTTTACTCAAAGCTCTCCACTCTCACTTTCCTGTGCCAGCGTGTCGGCACGTTCGCTTCTATCCCCTCGATAACCGCCCCGAATGTTCTGAACTTCCGCCCGAAGAACTCGACCGTCGTGTCTTCCCATTCGTGCGCGTCGCCCTTCGGTATGCCCAGCATGTACTCGATTTTCTTTCCGTACAGTGAGATGGAGTCCGTCAATTCGTCCGTCGTAGGCGAGCCCACAAGCACATTTTCGACGGTTTCGAGCGTTTCCGTGTAAACGGGCATATTGAACCCGTCCGTGCCTGTCTGCGTCTTTACGTGCAGAATAACCGGTATTCCTCTCATACCAAGCCCTCCACCGGGGAAGCGCTGCCGATTCTGTTGCCGACTCCCAAGAGCTGTTTTTCCGTCTTTCCGAGATACAGCTCCCCGGCGGTTCCGTTGCTGATTGTCCAGCTCTGCGAATAGCCCAGCGCGGAAACGGTCGATTGCGTCGCGCCCAGCGGCGTGCCCAGATCCTGCCCGTCGCCGATTGCCCGCATTACCATCCGGCAGCTGACAACCTTTTTCGCGGTTTCCGAAGCGTCTTGAGCGGCCGCGTCGATTATCACAGCCGCGTCCTCAAGCAATACCTCGCACACTTTCACCTCGTCTGCGCTCATTACCCGGTTCATTCGCGCCTGAACATCTTCTGTTGTCGCGTAGCTCATTTAAATCACGCCCTTCTATGGTTAGGATTGCCGCGCCCCTGCCTCCCCTGAAAAGGGGAGGTGCCGCCGCAGTGACGGAGGGGTCACTCTCCACTCTGATTATGCTGTCGCTATAAGGTTGAACGCGTCAAGGTTCGCTCTGAAGCCGACTTCCATCTCGGCGCGTACGGCGAACATGTTCTGCTGCCAGAGGTTGATTGCGGTCTCGCCGGAGCCGAGTGTGGCCTGTTCGCTGAAATCGATCTTGATGCCTTCCACGATTCCGTAGATCGCCTGCGTCCAGTCGCCCGCGACGCCCTTGTTGTTGCCGTTGAGCGCGGCAGGGGTGACATAGGTGTCAGCGCCGAGGATTCTGCCGAGAGCGCCCTCGGCTGTGGAGTTGAGGAACAGGGGACGCTTGTTGCCGTCCTGCGCGTTAAGGAACAGAGCTTCACCCGCGGGCGCGAGAACGATGCCGTTGAGCGCGTAGTTCTTTTCGCCTATGTTCTTTTTGATTTCGCACATCTTGGCGTATGCGGTAGCGTCCGTGAAGGTCACTGCGGTGCAGCCGCTGAGAGTGTCGAAGTTCGAACCGGGAACTGCCTTGCCGCCGAAGACGGTCTTGTCGAACTCAAGACCGAGCGCATGGGGAAGTCTGTTAACGATTGCGTTGTAAAGGGTTTCGAGATCGCGCTTGAACTCGTTGGAGAAAGGCACGATGACCGCGAGCTTATAGCCCTGCATGACCTTTGTCGCAATGGAAGGATCTGCGACGGTTTTCTTTTCGGTTTCGCCCACCCAGTTGGCGACGGGATCGCCGGTCAGAACGGGGATGGTCGCGCCGGTGCCGGGGAGGGTGATCTGCTGCGCCAGCTGCATGACTTTGCTTTCGTGCTGAATTGTCTGAAGAATTGTGGAAGATACTGCGGAGGGAAGCGCGAGGCTCCCGCGATTGGTGTTAACTGCTGCCATTTTAATAATCTCCTTTAATTAAAATTGTTTTTCGCCCATTCTGCGAATTGGGCTTTCGCGCTTGACGCGCCTTTGTTTGTCGCTTCTCCGCCGTCGCCGACCGAGAGCGTTGTCTGACTTCCCGCAAATGTCAATATTGCGTCCGCCTGCGCCGCACAGCTTTCTTCCGTCTCGCCCGTCAGCAGGTTCGCCGGAATCTTCTTGTCCGCCGCGACCTTTTCGCGTATCTGTCTCACGGTTTCCGCCGCCTTCATGCCGGTAAGCTCCGCCTCAAGCTTTTGGAGCTTGTCCTGCGCCTTCGCCAGCTCGGCCGTGTTGTCCGGCGCCGCCTTCGCGCTCTCCAACGCTTCCTGCGCCGCCTTGAGCTGTTGAGACAGCTCTGTTTTCGCCCCATTGACGCCCTCGCCGTATAGCTTCATAAGCGCGTCTAACTGTTCCTTTGTCGCGTCCGGGAAAATGTTTGTAATGTCTGTGCGCTGCATGTGTTTCTCCTCTCTCTGCTACGCTTTGATGACGCGGGTCGCCTCCGCCGCAGTTGACGGTTTTACGAGTCGCCGCTCAATTTTTGTTTGTGTATGTGATAGGCCTTATTGACCTTTATCACCGTTGTTTTTGCCGCTTTCGTTGATGTCCTTCCAATATCGCGCCTCATCGACCGTCACATCGATATACGCTTTAATTATCAAAACCGCGAACAGCGCCCAGAAAACCAGCGTCGGGAAAAGCACCCAAAACCAGCTCCAAGCGATTGCGCCCGTTACCTTCAGAATAACGAAAATTATCGTGAAAATGTTGAGAATGTTAAGTATTGCCATACTTGCCGTCCCTCTCATTCCTCATTTCTCATTTCCGATTCCTCATTTCCTTCGCTTTCCAGCTCCGTGAAATACGCAAGCCCGCGCGCTCTCTGTTCCTGCCCCTTGACGCGCCGGATCGTCGCCGCGTCGAAGCCTATCAGCTCCAAGAAAGTGTCGGTCGCCGCGAACTCCGGCCGCGCCCCCGCTATCTTCATCGCCGCGTCCGCCGATACCGCGATATTCGGCAAAGCCGGGTTTTTGAAGTGCGCCATGATTCCGCTCAGCTCCGCCGGGAGATCCTCTATCGTTGACCCTCGGCTTATCGCCAGAGCCATCAGAGCGATGTTTTTCAGCGCCTCGCCGTTGCCCGCGTTCATTTCTTCAGCCAGCGTCACAAGCGTCTTGCTCTGCGCTAAAATCGCGTCCGAGCTTGTCGGATTCGCGTCGTTTACCACGCCCGTGTCCGTCACGGTCAGCCCCGTCGCCGCCGAGAACTGCGTCGCGAGTATTCTCAGCATGTCCACATGAGGCGTGATGCTGCCCTGCGTGAGCTGTCCGAATGACGGATTTTCGCCCGTCTCCGGGTTGCTTGTCGCCGTGATTATCGAGCCGACATATTGTCTGAACTTCGCGTTTGTGACCGCCGAGAACTGTTCGTCCGTCACACCTAAGAGATATTTCTGCGGCGTTGTCGCGAACTCCAGCCCGATTGTAGCGTTCGCTATCGTCCGCACAAAGCCCTGTATCAACCGTCTGACCGGATTGTTTATTCTCGACCGTCCGAACGGTTTCGAGCTTGTCGCGTTCCATATGAGCCCTTCCATCAGCGGCCGACCGAGCTTGTGCGCGTACGCCGTCGCCGTCCAGATCTCGCCGTCTCGCCGCATCGCCCAGATCGCTTTGTCCGTGTAAAGGTTCACATGCACGGGCCGCCATGTGTTTTCCTTGCTGTTGTCCGGCGCGGTGTCGATCACCGCCATGCCGCATTTGATGCGTCCCTTTTCGCCGTCCCACAGCGCCGCCGCCGTCTTCGGCGAGTGCCAGCGGATTTTGACCCGCCCCCGCTCGTCCTGGGAAAGCGTCGCGAATGTGCACCCGAATTTCAATTCGTCCCTCGCCGCCTTCGGATATTCTGCGAGTAAACGGTTGTATTCCGTCAGCGTCTGAAGTTCCGGCACATCCGTCCCGTCCGTACCGACAAAGCCGTCGAACATCGACCGCGCCGCCAGCACGTCGACCGTCTTCGCGCCCCATGAGCAGCCTATCTGAAGCCCGCTCAATCCTTCCGGGAGAGCGATGCCGAGATTGACCTCGCTGAGCGATATGTCGCCTTCGTAATAGCGTTCCTTTTCATCGTTCTTGTCTTTGTGCGTCAGATATGTTTCCTGAAGCTCCGACAGCAGCCTTTGCTCTGCCGGCGGCAGTCCTATGACCGAACTCGGATTGATGTTAAATTCCATTTCGCAATCACCCTATCATCATTTTTCTGTTTGGATCTCTCTTTGAGCTTTTCGCGCCCCATAGGGCCAGCGCCGCCGCCTCTATCGGCGCGGAGTTGTCGCCGCCGAAGCCCCAGCCGCCGCCTATCGGCCGCCGTATCGAGTTTACCGCGCTGTCTCTCAACGCTTCCTGCGTGTAATACCAACTGAGCCGCTTCTCATTCACCGCGTCCGTTATCGTGCTCACGGCAGCTAAAGCCGTCTTGCTTCCCGCGATTATCACGCTGTCCTTCGCTTTCCAGATCCCCGCCAGCTTGTCGACAAGCACGTCTACGCCGTTTCGCCCGTCGATTACCACACAGCTTGCCCGGTCGTACCTCGCGTTCAGCCAGTCCGCGAGCCATTGCGTGCCCGCTCCCGTTGACCGTCTTTCTATCAGCGACACCCTTGCCGCTCCGCTTGTCGGTATCACCGCTCCGCATAGCGCTACCTCCTCGCCGTTTGCCGCGAATTTTATGCCGTACGCCGTCTTGCCTTCCGGCTTCAGCTCATGGGAAACGCACGCGTCCCAGGCGTCGGCGTTGAGCGCCTTTATCGCCGCGTTTGTAAGCGCAGGCGACCACCAGCCGAGTCTTTCCCTCGCGAAGCCGTCTTTGCTCATGCCGCGCATTTCTTCCGCTGTGAAACCCTCCGAAAGCCTTCGCCCCATCGCCGGGTTGACAGCGTACCAGAGCTCTTTGTTGTTGACGTCAATCTTGTCTATGCCGTCGCCCTCAACGCTCCATTCGTGCCAGGCGTCGCCCGCTGCCGGATCTGTCAAGCATACTTTGCGCCGCCGTCTGAATACCACGCCCGGACAGCCGGGATACGGGGGAGTGCCTGTGTATAAAATCTGCCTTGTGCCTGTTGTTGACGCCGCCAGCGTCGCCATGACGGCTTCCACTTGATCGTCCGTCAGCTCCTGCGCTTCGTCATATACGATAAGGCTGATGCCGTCGAAGCCTCTCGCTCTCTGGCGCGAACGTGTTGAAAACTCAATCCGCCCGCCGTTTATAAGCTCTATGGCTTCTTCGCCGTTTGTGTATCTGATTTCTTTGACCAGCTCGCAGACTTCCGGATGCCGCTTGTCGGTGAACATCGCCTCCAGCCGTCTGAAGCTCTTTTTCGATGTGATTGTCTGATGAGCCGTGTGCAGTATCCGCTCGTGCTTTACTACCAGCCCGAAGAACTCCCGCGCCTCGATGCACACGTTCTTGCCGTTCTGTCTCGGCACCGCAAGCCCCGCCGATATAGCCGAATATTCGCCTTGTTCGTTTTTGCCGAGCCAGCAGTCTATTATCATCTTCTGCCACGGATCGAGCGTCACGCCGTACGCGCTCATTAAAAGCGCCGCGTCCTCGCCGTCCGTCCCCGCTCTTT
>CAVHIP010000066.1:0-12249 GCA_963636125.1 Oscillospiraceae bacterium
TTACAGCGGAGATGAAGAGATTCGAACTCTTGATACCCTTATGGGGTATACACGATTTCCAATCGTGCGCGCTCGACCAACTACGCGACATCTCCGTATTGCTCAAGAAAATAACCTATTAACTTGTCAGCTTGCACATTATATGATATTTCAAGTCCAAAGTCAAGGAATTTTTTCGGGCGACGTAATTTCGGCCACAAGGTCAGTTTTCGGCTATAGTACGTTTGGCGCATTCGATAAGCAGAGAGACATTTCTGTCGGTTTTCCGGCTCTTGTTGAAGATAATGCCGAGCTGCCTGCACGCATAGGGGGAAAGCGGGACGGCTGTCACCGCGTCGGGAATGCTTTTTATAACCAGCTCGGAAAGTACGGTAACGCCCAAACCGTGCGCAACCATAGAAATGAGAGAGGCATCATCAAGATTTGAATAGCGGATAAGCGGGGTGCTGTCGGATCCGACGGAGGCGAGCAGCGGCGCCACATCAAGCTCAAAGCCGCCGGAAGGCATCATAAACTCCTGCCCCTTGAAGCTCTCGATAGGATAGGCGCTACCGCTGAAGCCTAAGTCCGCCGGCAAAACTGCCATGAGCGGATCATCTCGCAGATGCACCCAATCCATGCCGGAAATCATAGATTGCGCATAGCTGGCGATCGCGCAGTCCACCGAGCCGTTTTTGACGGCGGCATAAGACTGTTCCACTTTTGAAAAGACAGTGACGGAAACGTTCATTTCCGGATTTGTGCGCCTGAGATCGGCGAGAATTGACGGAAGCCACTGCCGCGTCATGCTTGAATACACGCCTAATTTGAGAGAGGAAGTCCCTTTCTTTTTTATTTTGTCAATATGGCATTCAAGCTTCGCGGCGCTGTCGCTAAGCGCAATCATATCGGAAAGAAGTTCTTCACCTGCCGGGGAGAGATGTACGCCGCTCTTCGTGCGCATAAGAAGTTTCAGACCTGTTTCGTCCTCAAGCGAGTTCATCATATGAGTCATGCCGGACTGGGTATATCCAAGTTCCTCTGCCGCCGCAGTAAGACTTCCGTGCTCCAGAGAAAGCAGCAACGCGTTGATTTTTTTAGTATCCATAGCTTGCTAAATATTTCACTTTCTTATGAATGAGTTTATCCATTACATTTTCTAATGTTAAGCATAATAACATAGAAGTTGGAAAAAAGCAAGGCGAATGATATACTTAAAACACGATTTTCGTACGAGAGATACGAACAAAAAAATTAAATTGAAATGAGAGGTAAAAAAATGGAAAACAAACGCGAATCCTGGGGCAGCAATTTCGGTTTTATTATGGCTGCCATCGGTTCCGCCGTCGGCCTGGGAAATATATGGGGCTTCCCGTATAAGATGGGTAAGAGCGGCGGCTTTACGTTTCTTCTTGTGTACATAGCGCTGGCAATTGCCGTCGGTCTTGTGTCGATGAGCTCGGAGCTTGCAATCGGCCGTATGACCGGCAGAGGCGTTGTCGATGCGTACAAAGCCGTTTCCAAAAAATTTAAGTGGATCGGCTGGCTGGGTATGCTCTCTCCGTTCCTTATAATGAGCTTCTACTCAGTTCTCGGCGCGTACTGCTTCCAATACATGTTCCTGAACTTTGCCGAGCTCGGCTTCGGCCTGTCCAACATCTTCGGCACAACGATCACCGGAAGCAACACTTTCTCCGCAATGCTCACAAACCAGTTCGGCTGCGCAATCTATACGCTGCTGTTCATGGTTATATGCATGTTCATTGTTAAGGGCGGCCTTTCCGGCGGTATAGAGCAGTTCAACAAAATCGGCATGCCGGCGCTGTTCGTGATGCTCCTTGTGGTCATTATCCGTTCTGTGACTCTCCCCAACGCCACTGAAGGTCTTAAGTTCATGTTTGTTCCCGGCTATGCTGTTAAAGCCGGATTTATTGATGAAGCGCCCGATTTACTCTCGGTTCTCGGCACTGCCGGTGGCCAGATGTTCTTCTCCCTCTCCCTCGCGATGGGCGCAATGGTCACATATGGCTCTTATATAGATAAGAAAGAAAATCTTGTCAAAAATTCCGCCGTTATCGTTTGCTCCGATACTCTCGTCGCTCTTATGGCAGGTCTTGCGGTTATTCCCGCGGCTGTCGCGAACGGAATCAACAGCGGTGTCCCTGTCAATGAAATCGCCCTCGGCGGGCCTAAACTCCTGTTCGTCACTTTGCAGGATGTTTTCTCCAACATGGGCGTTGCGGGCCCTCTCTTCGGAATTATCTTCTACGCGCTGGTCATCATCGCGGCTGTCTCCTCCGCTATCTCCCTCATGGAAGTTATGGCAACATTCTTTATCGACAGAGCTACCGACAAGGGCAAGAGCGCAGACCGCACCAAGATCACACTGTGGATTTCCGTTGCTATCATGGCGGAGGCTCTGATTGTTGCGCTTGACGGTCTCGGCTCCAACGGATTCTGGGTTCCCGGTCAGAAAACGTTCGGCATCGACGTATGGAATGACTGCTGGCTTGACTTTATGGATTGCTGGTCAGAAGGCATAGCAATGCCTCTCGGCACCATTTTGATGGCTCTTATGATTGGCTGGGAGCGCAAGCCCGATTTTGTTCTCAAGGAAATCAGCAACGGCTGCAGCGCAGCTTGGTTTACGCCGTTCTATAAAATCTGCATCAAGTTTGTCGTTCCCGTTATCATGACGCTTGTACTTGCCGGTCAGCTCCATGACTTCTTCGGTAAGGTTCCTATGAACATTCTTTATATAATTTCCGGCGCTGTTCTGGTGGCATTCTGGATATTCGCCGCCGTCGGAAACAAGAAAGAGGCATAATCAAACCGCATATATAATATAAGATAATAAATATAAGAAAAATCCCACAGCCCTTGAGACTGTGGGATTTTTCTCGGCTCTACCCCAACTGTTGACATAGAGCCGAAAAAGATATTGCGATCGCTTATTTTGTCTTGTCGAGTTCAGGGATTATATCGGCGGAAATTCCCATGCTGCGAAGTCTGTTCTTCATCTGCGAAGTTTTTTTGTTGTACATCGCCGTGCGCAGCTCGTCATCCGGTATAAAACGATAGTAAGTCATACAGAAGTTGTCAAACATGTTTTTGTTGGTGGGCTTGGTTTTCAGAAATACCATAATTGCGGCGCTTACAAAGCCGATAAAAAATCCGATGATCAGATAGAGAGCGCAAAACTTCAGCACAACGGCGATGGCTATCAGCATGAAAAGAATGCAGACACCGGTAGAAATATTGGTATATTTTTTCGCTCCTGCCCCGACAAGACTGCTGTCCGCATCAAGCATCTTTTTTGTGAGAGGATTTGCAACGAGAATGTTAAAAATAAACTGGCGGAAGAAAAAATACGACCAAATCCAGCCACCGAAAAAAATTGCCCCGAACCACATAATTTTCATTTGCACGGTAGAAATCCTCCGATTTTTTTGATATGTTTATTATATCATGTTCCGGCAAAAATTCAAGGCGTAGGAATAGAATTGAATAAAGGCCGACGGCTTTCATAAAAATGAATAATTCCGCTTTATTTTTTGCATATCCTGTGGTAAAATACAAATCAATATGTTTAGGAGGACTTACAATGCCTGACAATTACATTACCTGCCGTGAAGCAAAGGGCAGCATTAATATTTCCGAAGAAGTCATCTCGAGTCTTGTCCGCGCCGCGATAGCGGAAGTTGACGGGGTAGCCGGGCTTTCAAATACCGCAGGCGCAGAGCTTGCCGAGTTTATCGGGCTCAAAACCGTGACCAAGGGCGTCAAGGTCCGCTTTGATGACGGCGTTATTATTGTCGATGCCATTATTACGGTGCGCTACGGTTGCAACATAGTTAACATAGCGAGAGCGGTTCAGGATAAAGTTCAGCCGCTTGTCATATCAACCACCGGCATTGAAAAAACACAGGTTAACGTCCATGTGGCGGGCGTTGAATTTGACAAATAATATGCCTTAATGGTGATAAATTCCCCGTTAGGTGAAAGAACTTGCGCGTTTTGCCGCATGGAGGTTTTATGAACAGAAAGACAGCGAGAGAAATAGCCGTGCAGCTTTGCTTTGCCTGTTCCGGGAGCGGGCAGAGCGCATCCGATATGCTCGACGGCTTTTTCGCTCATGAGCACTATGATACTTTGAACGGCGAGAACGAGCTGTTTTCTCAGACTCCGGACAGTAAACAGCTTGACTATATCCGCCGCCTTGTGACGGCAACGGAAGAAAACCGCCGGGAGTTGGATGGTTATATCGAGAAGTATTCCAAGGGATGGCGGGTAGAAAGAATTTCCAAGACAGCTCTCGCAATTTTAAGATGCGCTCTCTGCGAGATACTGTATCTTGAGGATGTTCCCGCCGCCGCGGCAATTAACGAGGCGATTGAGCTTGACAAAGGGTATGACGAGCCGGAGACGGTCGCTTTTGTGAACGGCGTTCTCGGCGGCTTTATGAAGGGAGAATTCCCCGCAGAAGCCGAAAGCGGCGAGAACGCCGGCGAATAAGCTATGGAAAGCCGAATTCTGACAGTTACGCAGCTCAATGCCGAGATAAAGCAGCTTATAGAAGGCCATACGGAATTTGATTCGATATGCGTGAGAGGCGAACTTTCAAACTATAAGGTTTACCCGTCCGGACATCATTATTTCACTTTGAAAGACTGCGAAAGCAGTCTGCGCTGCGTTCTGTTCAGAGGGAGCGCCTCAAAACTCAGATTCAGACCGGAAAACGGCATGGCTGTGCTATGCTCGGGCAAATTGAATGTCTATCCGAGAGACGGCGCCTACCAGCTTATATGCTCCGCTATTATCCCTGAGGGCACCGGAGATCTGCAGATTGCTTTCGAACAGCTGAAGAAAAAACTTGACGCAGAAGGCCTATTTGACTCCACACATAAAAAGCCGCTTCCGCTTTACCCGGGAAAAATAGCCGTTATCACGTCCTCGGCGGGCGCCGCCGTGCATGATATGATAAAAATCCTGTCGAGACGCTGGCCAATGTCAAAGGTACTGTTGCTGCCGGTTCGTGTGCAGGGAGTCGAAGCGCCTCCGGAGATAGTTGGCGCTATACGTTATGCGAATAAATATAAAATAGGCGATGTCATTATTACCGGCAGAGGCGGTGGCTCGATCGAAGACCTTTGGGCTTTTAACGACGAACGCGTGGCGAGAGCTATATATGACTCCGAAATTCCGGTGATTTCCGCCGTCGGACATGAGCCGGATGTGACGATTGCCGACTATGTGGCGGACGCGCGAGCGTCAACGCCGTCAAACGCGGCCGAAATTGCCGTACCGGACAGAAACGAGCAAACGCAGCTTATTGAAGCTTATCGCGCGCGGTCTCTGCAGGCGGTCAATAAGCGCCTTTCGGTTCTGCGCGAAAAGCTCGACGCGCTCTCTTCCGCGAAGGTGCTTAAAGATCCGACGGCATCGGTGGACTATAGGCGTATGGAGCTTGACAGACTGCGCGAAGCCTTTACTACGGCGCAGGAACGGCAGATAAACCGCAAAAAGCGCGATTTTATCAGGCTTACGGCATCTCTTGACGCAATGAGTCCGCTTAAGGTTCTCTCACGCGGATACTGCGCAGTCTCGGATGCCAACGGACAGATTGTAAAAACAACGTCTCAGCTCAAAATCGGAGACGATATTTCAATAAGAATCAGCGACGGAACAGCCGAATGCACGGTGAACAGTGTTTACGCAATTGAACAGGAGTAATTATGGCATCAAAAAAACTCACTTTTGAGCAATCCATGGCGAGACTTGACGAGATAGTGCGCCACCTTGAGTCCGGGGATATGCCGCTCAGCGATACGCTTTCGCTTTTCGAAGAGGGAACGGCGCTTGTCAACTCTTGCGGCAAAATGCTCGACGAAGCCGAGCAGAAAGTTGTTAAATTGAAAAAAGGAGCTGACGGAAGCCCGACAGAGCTGCCGTTTGATGATGAGCGATGATAAGCGCGAATGAATATAAAAGCCTGATAGAAGCGGAGCTTGAAAAATTTGCCGCAGATACGGAAAAGCTTCCGCAGAAGAGACTTGCCGAGGCGATGAGATACAGTCTGCTCGCCGGCGGCAAGCGCATCCGCCCGATGCTTATGCTTGAGTTCTGCCGCATCTCCGGCGGCGATATAAATAAAGCCTTAAAAGCCGCCTGCGGTATTGAGATGCTGCATACATACAGCCTCATTCACGATGACTTGCCCTGTATGGATAATGACGATCTTCGCCGCGGCAAGCCCACAAACCATGTGGTATACGGCGAATATACCGCGACAATCGCGGGCGATGCTCTGCAGGCGGAGGCTTTTGCAAGCATTTTGAGCAGCGATCTGCCGGCGGAAAACAGGGCAAAGTGCGCCCTACTCCTTGCCGACGCCGTTGGAATGAACGGCATGTGCGGTGGGCAGTATCTCGATATGCGCTGGGAGGGCAGAACGCTTACCGAGCAGGAGCTTACCGAAATTAACTCCAGGAAAACGGGCGCGCTTATTATTGCGGCCTGTCAGATGGGCGTTGCGGCGGCAGGCGGAAGCGAGCTTATGATGGACGCCGCCGCGCATTACGGCGCCGCTTTGGGCATGGCGTTTCAGATAAGGGATGATATGCTGGACGTTACAAGCACCGCGGAGGTGCTCGGAAAGCCGATAGGCTCGGATGCGCAGGAGCATAAGAACACATATGTTGTGCTTATGGGACTTGACGGATGCAAAAAGACCGTGGATAAGCTTACCTCTGCGGCTAAGGCGATCCTCTCGGACGCTTTTGACGATACGCAGTTTCTTTGCGAATTGGCGGATTCTCTCGCAAAAAGAAATAACTGACGCGGAGTAAATATGAAGAAAGTCAGATTGGATCAGCTTGTTTTCGAGCGAGGCTATACCGAAAGCCGCGAAAGAGCCAAGACCACGATAATGAGCGGTTATGTGTATGTTAACGGGCAAAAGGCGGATAAGCCGGGGATGCCCGTCGCGGAAGATGCCGAGATTGAGGTTCGGGAAAAAATACCGTTTGTAAGCCGCGGCGGATACAAGCTCGATAAGGCGCTTAAGGTGTTTCCCGTAGATCCTGAAGATAAGATATGCATAGACTGCGGCGCTTCCACAGGCGGCTTTACCGATGTGCTTTTGCAGCACGGCGCGAAAAAAGTATATTCCGTGGATGTCGGATACGGTCAGCTCGCGTGGCAGCTCAGGCAGGACGAGCGGGTTGTCAATATGGAGAGGACAAATCTTCGCTATGTCACACAGGAGCAGATTCCGGAAATGCTTGATCTCGCCGTTATGGATGTCTCATTTATTTCCATTCGCATGGTGCTTCCGGCTGTCAAAAACCTTCTCAAAGACAGCGCGGATATAATCTGCCTCATCAAGCCGCAATTTGAAGCGGGCAGGGATGAGGTAGGCAAAAAAGGCGTTGTCAGGGATGAGAAAATACACGAGCGTGTGATCGGCGGAATAATTGACTTTGCACCCGAAATCGGACTTACTGTTATGGGCCTTGATTTTTCACCCATAAAAGGGCCTGAAGGAAACATTGAATATATCTGCCACATGAAAAATCGCGCAGGTGAGAATGCCCCGATAGATGTCGCCGCTGTGGTGGAGGCATCGCACAAAGTATTGTAAGAGGAAACGGAAATGATTGCACTTTGCCCGAATCCATTTCGTGACATAAATCTTGAAACGACGAAGGAAGCGGCGAACATTCTCGGAAAAGAGGGCTATGAAACGGTTATATGCCCTGTTTTTGCCGAAATAGGCGATAGTTGCCTCCCTCAAAATATGAAATATGAAAGAGTAGAGGACGCGGCGCAGAGGTGCTCGCTTGCCATTGTAATAGGGGGAGACGGAACAATTCTTGCCGTCGCGAGAAAAATCCATGACTATGAGATTCCGCTGCTCGGTATAAACCTCGGCACAAAAGGATTTATGGCGCACCTTGAAAAGAATGAGCTGTCGCTTATTCTCAAAGCCGCAAGGGGAGAGACAAAATTCAGCCGGCGCATGAAGCTGGACGTTGAGCTTTTGCGCGACGGAAAGATTGTATGCAGCGATTGCGCGCTGAATGACGCCGTCATTCACGGATACGGCGAATGCATAAACATTACCGCTTCTTTTAACGGTGATATTATAACGGCCTTTTCCGGTGACGGTGTGATTATTTCCACGCCGACCGGCTCAACCGGATATTCCATGTCCGCAGGCGGCCCCATCGCGGAGCCTGATGCGGAGAATATTATTATAAGCCCTATTTGCCCTCATGCTCTCGGCGCAAGATCATTTGTGCTTGCGCCGGATAAGAAAATAGAGATCAAAACAGAGAGACTTCACGGGCGCAAAGCGTATCTGTCGGTTGACGGAAACTCGGTGTGCGACCTTGAAAACGGCGATATACTCAGCGTAAAGCGCTCTACGCGATACACAGTAATGGCGGATCTCGGCAACAAGAGTTTTTTTGAAATTGCATATAACAAGTTGATTTAGTTAAAATTGATATGGATATAAACAATATAAAAGGGGAAATCCGATGAAACCGAGCAGACAGAGCGCGATTCTTGATATTATCAACCAACAGGATATAGAAACGCAGAATCAGCTTATGGAGGCGCTGGCAAAGAAAGGCATAAAAAGCACCCAGGCCACGCTTTCGCGAGACATAAAGGATATGAGACTTGTCAAGGAGCTGGGAGAGAGTGGGAAATACAAGTATACCACGCCCGATAAAAGCGAAGTAGAGGATCTCAGCCCGAGATTGAGAAGAATATTCCGAGAGAGCCTGGTTTCATATGATGTTGCGCAGAACATTGTTGTGCTGAAAACGCTTCCCGGGCTTGCAAACGCATGCTGTTCCGCGCTTGACAATATGGAGGTTGAAGGGCTTGTCGGCACGCTCGCGGGGGATGACACATGTTTCCTCGCAATGAAAACCAACGAATCGGCGCAGAGACTGTATCACGAGATAGAGATACTTTTTTGATTAAGTCGGGAGAGTTGCCCCATGTTGAACGAATTGCATATTGAGAATATAGCCGTTATAGAAAAAGCGGATATAGAGTTTTCAAAGGGGCTTAATGTCCTCACCGGCGAAACGGGAGCCGGCAAATCCATTGTCATAGACTCTATAGGCGCCGTTTTGGGCGAGCGCGTGACGAAAGAACTTGTC
This sequence comes from Oscillospiraceae bacterium, assembly GCA_963636125.1. Lineage (GTDB taxonomy): Bacteria > Bacillota > Clostridia > Oscillospirales > Oscillospiraceae > Limivicinus. The sequence goes on from CAVHIP010000066.1 coordinate 9,159, forward strand.
CGAAAGGGTGCGGACAAAGGCGTTGTCACTGCGGTCTTCACTCTTGACGGCTGCGAAAAATGGCTTGAGGAGAACGATATAGAGCCGGAGGACGAGCTGATTATCCAACGCAAAATCAGCGTTGACGGGAAAAGCAGCTGCCGAATATGCGGCTCGCCCGCTACGGCGGCACAGTTGAAGGAACTTGCCTCTCTGCTTGTCGATATCCACGGGCAGAATGACGGCAGACAGCTTATGGACGAGAAGCGTCATCTTTCGTATCTTGACTCTTTCGGAGGTCTTGAAAATCAGTATGCCCTGTACAGAGCCGAATATGACAAGTTTACGGCGATAAAAAAAGAGATAGACTCTCTCAGCATGGATAACCTCGAGAAAGAGAGACTCCGCGATACGCTCAAATATCAAATTGAGGAGCTTGAAAAGGCCGACATCAAATCCGGCGAGGCGGACATGCTTACCGCCCGGCGCGATCTTCTTAGAAACTCGGAAAAGCTTACCGAGGCGCTGGAAGCGGCTATCGGCGCGCTCAACGGCGGGGATGACAATGCCGTTTCTCTTGCGCAGAACGCCGCATACTATGCAGGAAAGGCATCAGCGTATGCGCCCGAGCTTGAAAAAACCGCAGCCGCGATCAACGATGCCGCATTCGGCCTTTCCGACGCGGAGGAAACACTCAGAGATTTTCTTGACAGCCTTGATTTTTCACCGGATGAATATGACAGCATAGAAAGTCGTTTGTCGCTTCTTAATAAACTTGAGCGGAAGTACGGCAAAAGCGACGATGAGCTTCTTACCTATCTTGATAAATGCCGTACACGGCTTGATGATATCGAATATGCGGATGACAGGATCGCGAAGCTCGAAAGAGATTTGGAATCGCAGAAGCAGATGTGTCTTGTCTCCGGAAAAAAGCTTTCGGAAAAAAGAAAAACTGCGGCAAAAGAACTCGAAGAGCGCATTGTGCGCGAGCTTCGCGATCTCAGTATGCCGTCTGTCAGATTTTCGGTCGAGTTTACGGATGTTGAGAACGACTGCGGCTTTGATAAAACCGGAATCGATTCCGTGCGTTTTCTCATGTCGGCGAATGCAGGCGAGGAGCTTGGCAGAATAAGCCGCATAGCTTCCGGCGGCGAGCTCAGCAGGATAATGCTGGCGATGAAAAACGTATTTGCGGAAAATGATCCTGTCGGCACCATGATTTTTGACGAGATCGACACCGGTGTATCGGGCATTGCGGCGCAGAGAGTTGCCGAGAAGCTTTACACCGTCTCAAGAGGAAGACAGGTAATGTGCGTGACGCATCTGCCGCAGATAGCCGCAATGGGCGATTATCAGTATCTCATAAAAAAAGAAGAGAAAAACGGCAGAACCTTTACGCGCGTCGACCGCCTTGATTTTGACGGCCGCTGTTATGAGCTGGCGCGTCTTCACGGCGGAGACAATATCAGTGAAATCACACTTGCCGGCGCAAAGGAACAGCTTGCCGCCTGCGAAAAGTTCAAGGGCAAGACCGCATAATGCGATATTGCCCAATGAAAAGTGCGCGAAAACTTGACATTTACGGATATGTAAAGTATAATCCCAACTGTTAACGCGATGAAGAACACAAGTAGTTTGCCTAATCCGTTCAGAGAGCCTCCGTGTGGTGCGAGGAGGCCGGAACAGCGAATGAATACGGTTCGGAGCGGCGCGCCGAAAGCTTTCCGCAAGTAGGCTGTGACGGGATGCGCCCGGTACAGCGCATGACTGCATACGCAGTCGCTGAGGTCTTTGCCGCGAGGCAGGGATGTTCAGAGGTGGTAACGCATAACAAATGCCCTCTGTCCTTCGGGACAGGGGGATTTTTTATGATAATTTTCTGAATTTTGATTTTTGAAAACGGAGAAGTGAAAATGAAAATTTATGAGGAACTTGTTGCGCGCGGATTAATTGCGCAGGTAACGGATGAAAATGAGATCAGAGACCTGATTGATAATGGCAAGGCCACGTTCTATATCGGCTTTGACCCCACCGCGGACTCTCTGCATGTCGGGCACTTTATGGCGCTCTGCCTTATGAAAAGACTCCAGATGGCGGGCAATAAGCCCATTGCGCTTATCGGCGGCGGCACCGGCCATATCGGTGACCCTTCCGGACGTACCGATATGCGCTCCATGATGACAAAAGAGACCATTGACTATAACTGCGAATGCTTCAAGAAACAGATGTCTCGCTTTATTGAGTTCGGCGAGGGCAAGGCTCAGATGGTGAACAACGCCGATTGGCTGCTTGACCTCAACTATGTGGAGCTCCTTCGCGAAGTCGGCGCGTGCTTTTCCGTCAACAATATGCTCAGAGCCGAGTGCTATAAGCAGCGTATGGAAAAGGGCCTGAGCTTCCTCGAATTCAATTACATGATAATGCAGAGCTATGACTTTTACTATCTTTTCCAGCATTACGGCTGCAATATGCAGTTCGGCGGCAACGATCAGTGGAGCAACATGCTCGGTGGAACGGAGCTTATCCGCAAAAAACTCGGAAAAGACGCCCACGCGATGACAATCACCCTGCTTCTCAATTCCGAGGGCAAGAAAATGGGCAAAACCGCATCCGGCGCCGTTTGGCTCGACCCGAATAAGACATCTCCTTATGAGTTTTATCAGTACTGGCGCAATGTCGGCGACGCGGACGTGTTAAAGTGCATCCGTATGCTCACATTCCTTCCGCTTGAGCAGATAGACGAGATGGATAAGTGGGAGGGCAGTCAGCTCAACCGCGCAAAGGAGATACTCGCCTATGAGCTCACTGCGCTTGTTCATGGCGAGGAGGAGGCAAAAAAGGCCGAAGAGTCTGCAAAAGCGCTGTTCGGCGGCTCGGGCGACAGCGAAAATATGCCCACCACCGAACTTACGGAAGCAGATCTCAACGATGACACGATAGACATCATGTCCCTGCTCGTAAAGACCGGCCTCTGCACCACCAAATCCGACGCGCGCCGCAACATCCAACAGGGCGGCATTTCCGTTGACGATGTAAAGGTTGCCGACATTTCAAAGACGTTTACGGCCGATGAGCTGAAAAAAGGCATAATCGTAAAGAAAGGCAAAAAGAC
>CAVHIP010000067.1:0-12242 GCA_963636125.1 Oscillospiraceae bacterium
AGGCTTCAAAAGATTTCATTAAAATTGAAGATTTTAATGAAATAATAGTATGAGGCGTAAAGTGAGCGCCCTTTAAGCGATTCTTGCTTGCCCAAAAAATTTTTAAAAACTCTTGCAATTTTACGTTTGCTGTGCTAATATATATAAGCTCATGAAGAGAAATGCGTTGTTAGCTCAGCTGGATAGAGCGTCTGGCTACGGACCAGAAGGTCAGGGGTTCGAATCCCTTACAGCGTGCCAAACCGCCGCGGATGAAAATCTGCGGCGGTTTTTTTGCGGCATCCGGCGGTCAACTTTCACCTTGGTTTTAGAACTTTTTCATACAATACACAAAGCATTACCGCAAAAAGTTCCGTCGTCAGAACCCAAATTCACTCGCCGCCTGCTCTTGCCGCATTATGCGCCGCTGCCTTAATTGTTTACATCCTCCGCCTTGACACGCTACGGGGCCGTAAATATAATATTAATGGGAAGTGTTCCCAATAACTTTGGGGCAGCGACCCCTCAGTCAGCTAAGCCGTGATATAATCGTTCGCGGCAGCGAACACCATAACTCCTCAATCCTCCGCCTTACGGCATAAGTTCGCGTATGCCAAATCGGAGATTTGGACGCTCACTTAACTCCTAACTCCTCACTGATTACAACTCCACACTGAACTGAAAGAGGTTTTTCCATGACGAAGGAACGCGTCAAATTTATATACGGGCTTATCCGGGAGAAGATCGTCGAATCGGCGAACAGCGTGCTGCCTATTGTGGCGATTGTCCTGCTGCTGTCGCTGACTATATCGCCCTTGCCGACGGATCTGATGCTGAGCTTTCTCATCGGCACGCTTTTCCTCATTCTTGGGATGGGGCTGTTCTCGCTGGGCGCGGAGCTGTCCATGACGCCGATCGGGAGCAAGATCGGCACATCGCTCACATCGACGAAGAACTTCCCCCGCATCATTCTGGTCAGCTTCATTCTCGGCTTTGCCGTGACGATTGCGGAGCCGGATCTGCAGGTGCTGGCGAAAACTGTGCCGCACATATCCAACTGGGCGCTGCTCGTCGTCGTCGGGGTGGGCGTGGGCATTTTCCTGTCGGTGTGCATGGTACGCATTCTTACCGGCGCGAAGCTCAGGTACATCCTGCTCGCCTGCTACGGCGTCATATTCGCCCTCGCCGCGATATCCGACGCGAACTTTTTAGGCATAGCGTTCGATTCCGGCGGCGTGACGACGGGGCCGATAACCGTGCCGTTCATCCTCGCGTTCGGCGTGGGCGTTGCGAACATACGAAGCGACAAAAACGCCGGGGCGGACAGCTTCGGTCTGGTCGCGCTCTGCTCGGTCGGGCCCATTCTGGCAGTGCTGCTGCTGGGGCTGTTCTCCTCCGGTCAAAACGGCGTGGTGGAGGTATCGAGCGCGTCTTATGAAAGCACGGCTCACATCGGCATGGCGTATTTTTCCGCGATTCCGTCATACATGAAGGAGGTCGCGCTTGCCCTCGCGCCGATTATCGTCATCTTCCTGCTGTTTCATTTCTTCTCGCTCCGCCTGTCGAAAAGGAGCTTTACGAAGATAATCATAGGCCTTGTTTACACGTATATCGGCCTTGTGCTGTTCCTCACGGGCGTGAACGTCGGCTTCTCGGCGCTTGGCGAGGTGCTCGGCGAGGCGCTCGCCGAGGGTTGGACAAAATATCTCCTCGTGCCGATCTCCGCCCTGCTCGGCTGGTTCGTCATCTCGGCGGAGCCCGCGGTTATCGTCCTCGAAAAGCAGATAGAAGAGGTCAGCGCCGGGGCGATCTCCGGCAAGTCCATCAAATACTCTCTCTCGGTTGCCATCGCGCTGGCTATGGGGCTTTCCATGCTGCGCGTCGTGACGGGAATCAGCCTGATGTGGTTCCTCGTTCCGGGGTACGCGATTGCGCTCGCGCTCTCGTTCTTCGTGCCGGAGATTTACACCGCCATCGCCTTTGACTCCGGCGGCGTCGCGTCCGGCCCCATGACGGCGACATTCATGCTGCAGTTTGTAATCGGCGCGTGCTCGGCGCTGGGCGGAAATCCGCTGAGGGACGCGTTCGGGCTGGTCGCGATGGTGGCGATGATGCCGCTGCTGTCGATACAGACGATCGGCTTTATCTCGGAGCGCAAGCGCAAGACGGCGTTTGCTCCGGAGAGCGCGTACGACGATCTGGCGATTGTGGAATTCTGGGAGGAGGATATAGCGTGAATTTTATAATAACCATAGTTTCTCCCAAGGATTTGGGCAAAGTCACGGCGATACACGACGAGCTGTCGGTTCCGGTTTACGCGACGTTTATCGCCCGCGGTACGGCGGCGCGGAGCATGCTGGACCTGCTCGGAATAGAATCGAACAAAAGGCGCGTCGTCATGGCAGCGGCGAACTCGGAGAAGGCGGCGAAACTCGTCGACGAAATCAGAAAACGGCTCTATATCGGCGTGCCGGGGCACGGCGTGGTGGTATCGGCGCCGATTAAAAGCATAGGAGGAGGCAGAACGGTGAACGCATTGAGCGAAGGCGAAAAGCCCATGAAGGATATGCCGCAGGTAAGCGGAAAATACGAATTGATCATAGCGATAGCGAACGAAGGGCGCACGGACGATGTCATGAACGCCGCCCGCTCTGTCGGCGCCGCCGGAGGCACCGTGCTTCACGGCAAGGGCACGGCGACAGAGGAGACCGCGAAGTTTCTGAACATCTCAATCGCGAGCGAGAAGGAGGTCATCCTCATCGTGGCGAAGAAGGAGCAGAAAAGCGAGATTATGCGCGCCGTTCTGGAAAAGGCAGGTCCCGGAAAACCGGCGGGCGCGATCTTGTTCTCCGTCCCCGTCGCAACCGTTGCGGGCTTCGGAATGTACGAAGAACAGTGACCGGAGGCCACTGTTCAGTGAGGAGTTAGGAGTTAGGATTGAGGAGTTAATGTGTCGCTGACGCGACGGAATTTAAAACCTCCCCTGAAAGGGGAGGGGGACCGCGTAAGCGGTGGAGAGGTCCCAGCTGCACCGAAAGCAAGCAAAGCAGTAAAATTTTTGTAGCAACTCACGAAGTCGCAAAATTTAAAGCCTCCCCTGTGCAAGGGGAGGTGGCACGCAGTGACGGAGGGGTTGTCCCCGAGGCGCATTGCCGAAGGCATCAGCGCGTGCGTCACCAAATGCCGGGGAACCGACAAGGCTTGCCCATCCGTTCTCATCACTCTGCCGTATTCGTCGGCAAATCTTGACGTTAATCCGTAATTTTTCGCATTTCCGCAAATCTTTACTGCGGCAACAACCCCTCAGTCGCTAAAGCGACAGCTCTACCGAGGCAGACAAGTCTGCCTTACGGTATAAGTTCGCGTATGCCAAATCGAAGATTCGGACGCTCACTTACCCTTTCAGGGGAGCCTTTAAACACGTTTGCGTATAGCGGAGCGTCAGTCGTTTTCCTCTCTGAGTTTTTATTTCACTTTTTCTGCCGCTTCTCTCACATGCCCTGCCATGTAGAGAGAGCCGCAGGCGACGACCGGGCCGTTATACGCCAGCGCGGCGGCGACGCCGTCCTCTATCGAGCGGCGGCTCACGGCTTCTTCTCCGAGAGAGCGCAGATATTCCGCCAACGCATCGGCGGCAAGGGCGCGCGGACTCTCCGGCGTTACGCATACGAAGATTTTCGCGTACGGGCGCAGAAAAGCGATAATTTTGTCATATTCCTTGTCGGCAAGCACGCCGATGAGGAATATGTTTTTCTTTCCCGGGAGATATTTTTCAAGCGCCGCCGCCAGCGCCTCGGCGCATTGCGGATTGTGCGCCCCGTCGATTATAAACGGCGGAGATTTTCTTACAAGCTCGAATCTGACGGGCCATTTTACCCCGGCAAGCCCGTCCGCGACGCTCTTCTCATCGATTTTCCAACCGCGCCGCCGCAGGACTTCAACCGTTTCCAGCGCGACCGCGGCGTTTTTAAGCTGATGCCCGCCCAAGAGCGGCAGGCGGAGATTTTCATACTCCTTAAAGGAGAAAACCTGCCCGTCAAGGCTGTCCGATATGGGATAAATTGCGTCAAAATCGGCTTTTATCAGGGGCGCGGCTTTCTCCGCGGCGGTCTTTTCGAATACGGCCTCCGCCTCTTCGCCGCCGCGATAGCATACGACAGGGCAATCTTTCTTAATTATTCCCGCCTTGTTGCCGGCGATTTCCGCGAGCGTATTGCCGAGATATTCGGTGTGTTCAAGCGCTATCGTCGTTATCACGGCGCATTCGGGCGACTCTATCACGTTTGTCGCGTCGCTGATGCCGCCCATGCCGACTTCGAGAACCACGATGTCGCACTTCTGCCGCAGAAACCAGACCATCGCGATCGCGGTCACTATCTCAAACTGACTCGGGTGATCGCGCATCCCCTCGGCAAGCGGCTTCACGATTGACGTTATCTCCGCCAGCTCCGCGTCCGAAATCTCTTCGCCGTTTACCTGCATGCGCTCGTTAAAGCGGCAGATGTAGGGGGATGTGTAAAGCCCCGTCCGGTACCCCGCGCATCTCAGAACGGAGGCGAGCATCGCGCAGGTCGAGCCTTTGCCGTTCGTCCCCGCCACATGGACGAACTTCAGCTTCTTCTGCGGATTGCCGAGCCTGTCGAGCAGTTCTCTTTCACGCTCCAGCCCGAGCCGCGTCCTGCTCCATGAATAGCTTTCTATATAATCAATTGCTTCTTTCGCGTTCATTTGTTTGATACTTCCTTGCGCTTTTCCGCAGATTTGACCACCTGCAGCGCTTTATGATTAAATAGCGGACGAATCAAGTAATATCCGCTTCCAATATTTCATCGCAGAAGGTTTTCAGCGTGGGAATATCCGTCATTGCCGTTTCCCAAATAATCTCGCGGCTCATGCTGCCGTAATTGTGAGCGACCAGATTGCGCATGCCTTTCATCGCTCCCCATTGCATGCGCTCTGCCGTGGCTTTGCGAAATTCCTGCGACAAACCGCCACTGAGTTCACCAATTTGCAGAATGGAAAAAGAGACAGAGCGCTGATAGTCTGCATCACTGTCAAACGCTTCAAAGGAATCACCGTAACGCGCGATCGTTTTCCGGATTTCTTCACAATAATCGCGAATGCGCGCAATTCGCTGTAAATCAGGCCGCATCATAGAGACTCACCTTTTCTTTCCATACGGTATCGCGGAATGTTCTTTCGCTTGGAACCTGCAAACGCTGCTGCAGGGAGTTGACAGTGATCAAATCGATTTTCTTGCCCAGCGCTTCTTCTAAATCATTATAGAGCGCCCCCAATGTGAGCAAGCTTTTCAGCTCGGTTCCGGCTGTATCTACAAGCAGGTCCACATCGCTGTGTTCATTCGCCGTCCCTCTCGCGTAGGAGCCGAACAGATATATTGCCGGAATGCGGTATTTTTCGGCGATTGGCTTGACTATCCGCCGGATTTCATCAATCGTATAAATCATATCTTTCCCTCCCTTGCAACTTCATCTTATCATAGAAAACCACGCCGCGCAAGAAGCAAAGCGAAAGCTCCCGGAAAGCTCATTGGCTTTTCGGGAGCCTGTTATCATTTTTCGCCGAAAAATATGGTGTCGAGGACCTTCGCTATCTCCTCTATGCTTATGGGCTTCGCGATATGGCCGTTCATGCCCGCCTCGATTGACTTTTTCCTGTCCTCATCGAATGCGTTCGCGGTCATGGCGACAATGGGGATGTTCGCTTTTTTGCTGTTGCGGAGGGTGCGTATTTCTCGTGTCGCGGTGTACCCGTCCATCTTCGGCATCTGGATATCCATGAATATCAGGTCGTATTTATCCTCGTCCGCGTTGTACATGATATCCACGGCTTCCGTGCCGTCTGCCGCGGTGTCCACCTTGAGGCCGGCCTCTTCCAATATGGCGGTCGCGATTTCGCGGTTGAGATCGTTGTCTTCTACGAGGAGGATGTGTCTCCCGCTGTAATCATAATGCTTTGTCTTGATCTCCGCGAGGTCTGTCTCCTCCTCCTGCTGTGTCAGCACTCTCCTGAGCTCCGACATGAAGATCGGCTTCGAGACAAACGCCGTGACGCCCGCCGCTCTCGCCTCATCCTCAAAATCCGCCCAATCGTATGCGGTGAGCACGATGATGGGCACTTCCTCGCTGATAAATCTGCGGATCTGCCGCACGGTCTCAATCCCGTTCATATCGGGCATCAGATAGTCGATGATGTAGACCTTGTACTCGTCCTTCATCTCCGCCGCGTCCTGCGCGCGGATGATGGCCTCTCTGCCGGAAACCGTCCAATCCGGCCGCATCCGGATATCGCGCAGCATCTTGCTGACGCTTCTGCAGGTGTCGAGATTATCGTCCACAACAAGCGCCCTCGCGCCTAAAAGCGCGGGTATCGGCTCGGTCTTGACGGGCGCGTCCGCGTGGCGCAGAGTCAGCGTGACCGTGAACAGGGAGCCCTTGCCTTCCTCGCTCTCCGCCGTGATTTCGCCGCCCATCATGTCGACAATGTTCTTCGTGATGGCCATGCCGAGGCCCGAGCCCTGAATGCCCCTGACCGTTGTGCTGTATTCTCTGGTGAACGACTCGAATATATGCTCGAGAAAGTCCTTGGACATGCCGCTGCCGTTATCCTTGACGGAAAACTCATATGTCGTGTAATCGACCATGGTGCAGGGCTTTTCGAGCAGGCGGATTATGATATCGCCGCCGGGCTGCGTGTATTTTATCGCGTTGCCGACAATGTTGATAAGCACCTGGTTGAGCCTCAGCTTGTCGGTGATGACATCCTCGTGCAATACGTCCTGCGTGTCGATATAGAGATTCAGATTTTTGGCGTTGACAAGCCCCAGAATCATCGTGCGCAGATCGTGGAGAAGGTCGGGAATGTGCACCGGCTTCTCCTCAAGCTTCACGGTTCCGCTCTCAATGCGGCTCATATCGAGAATGTCGTTGATGAGGCTGAGCAGATGCGTGCTGGATGTGCTTATCTTGGCAAGATAATCCTGCACCTGCTCCTTGTCGTCGATGTGCGTCTGCGCCAGCGCCGTGAAGCCTATAATCGCGTTCATAGGCGTGCGGATATCGTGGGACATGCTGTTGAGGAAGGTGGATTTCGCCTTGCTCGCCTGCTGCGCCGCCGCCAACGCGCGCGACAGCTGTTCCTGCTGCTCGAACTCCCTCTGCTTCTCGGCGTTATTGTCGCGCGCGACATAGAGAATTTCCTTGACAATGCCGTTCTCGTCCCGCCGTTTCGCTATGAAGCGCGACTGAAGCCATTTCCCGTCGGGCGTCATGTATTCGGTCGATATCGTGTTTACGTCCCTGAGTCTGTCTGCGAGAGTGCTTAAATCAAGGAACTTGCGCATCTTATCGCGCATTTCCGGCGCCATGAACGCCGTGATGATTTGCTCCTTTACGTCGGCAAAGTTGCCTGTCGTTCCGGCAACGGTCTTCATGAGCGGGACGCTGGTCAGTATTTCATAATTGCCCGTTTCGACATCCGCCCTGAAAATGGTGGAATAAATCGTCGACAGCGCCGCCAGAACCTCGGTGTGTTCTCTCTCGCCCCTGAGGCGCGCCTCCTCCAGCTCCCGCCGTTCCTTTTCCTGTGCGATGTGCGCCGCGACAACATCGTCGACATTCTGGAAGCCGAGCACGACCTTGGTGCCGTCATTGCCCAATTTGTTCACGACATATTGGTAATGATGAATTTCGCCGTGGATATCACTGCGGTAATTGCCGGTAAACTCGTCCCTCTCGGCAAGAAGCTTTTTGAAGCTCTCCACCGTAAAGACCTTGAGGATTTTATCCCTGTCCTCCGCGCAAACCATCTTGTCAATCCAGAACACGCGCAGAGCTTCAAAGGGAAATTCCGCGTCGGCGTCCAACTTCAGAAGCTTCAGGAACTCTTTGTAGCTCTCGTCGAGCTTCAGTATCTTCAGCGTTTCTTTTTCAAGATCCGCGAAATAGACATTTTTGAAATTGCGCGTCAGCACGTTGACTATCTGCAGCTGCTCCTCCAGCTGCGTCTGATAAGCCCTCTCCTTTTCAAATTGGCGCCTTTCGTCCTCTGCGTGCTTGGCGATGACATCGTCAATGTTGCAAAAGCCCGCCAGAACGGAGTTGATGCTCGCAAGCTTATAATAGGCGTAGCGGTAATAATGCACGTTCCCGTTCGTTACGGAACGAAAGCTGCCGGTAATCTCGCTCTGGTCGCCGGACATCTTGCGCAGATTTTCCAGCGAAACGGCCCGCTCAAACGCCTCGCGATCTTCCGGATGAATATGCTTGGAAATATAATCGCCGCAGATTTGATCGTAAGCGAATCCCTGCTTTTGCGTCTTGCCAAATGCCTCGCTGAAAATCTTCATCAGCTTGAGAATTTGGGAGGAGCCGTCCTCAAGGTCAATGAGAAACACGTTTTGATATTCGGCAGAAAGCGCGTTGATGACTGCCATGCTTTTCTCTTCGTTTATTATATTAGCCATACCTGCATCTCCGAAGAACGGTCAAGCCGTTTTTGTGTGAAAGATTTGTGTGTATAATTTAGAAAAATTCCCGAAAGCGCGATATAAGAGCAAATAATCAGAAAAATTTCATTTTATTCTACCACAAGACAGCCGTTTGTCAAAGACTTTATGAATGTTTTTCGGATATTTTTTCAAAAAAATAACTATTGACAAAGCGAAAAACCTGTATTACAATCGGCGCATCAATTAAATACCTTAAACCTTTGAGACAGAGTAGTAATTTCGCGTAACCGTTGTTAAGAGAGCTGTGGGCGGTGTGATCACGGTCGGCGGGGCGGAAGGAATGGACTGTTGAGGGCGGAGTGAAAGAGAAATCGAGTAGTGTCCGACGGGAGCCCTCCCGTTATCAATCGGGATGCGTATGATGGTACGCATAAGCGAGAGGATATGCCTCAGCGCATATCAATTTGGGTGGTATCGCAGGAGTACGGCTCTTGTCCCATTGTGTGGGACGAGGCTGTTTTTTTATTCCTAAATAAAGCCTTGGCAAGCCTCCATCCGCCGCCCTTAATATTTTATTTTTTTGGAGGAAAACAAAATGAAAAACAACATGAGAAAAATTATCGCGATGCTTTGCCTGATCGCGCTTGTGTTCGCGATGACCGCCTGCGGAAATACCGAACAGGCAGCCGCGACCGACACACCGGCGGCAGCCGAGACCGAAGCCGCAGCCGAAACCGAAGCCGCGAAGAGCTTCAAGGTCGGCATCTGCAACTATGTGGACGACGCTTCCCTCAATCAGATAGTGGAAAACATCCGCGCGCAGTTTGACAAGGCCGCGGAGGAAAACGGCATCGGCATCGAGATCTTATACGACAACTGCAACGCCGACGCCGCCGTTATGGAGCAGATTATCTCCAACTTCATCGCCGAAAAGGTTGACCTTATGATCGGCGTGGCGACTCCTGTCGCGATGCGCATGCAGGCGCTGACGGAGGATAATCAGATTCCCGTTATCTTCGCCGCCGTCTCCGATCCTACCGGCGCAGGGCTTGTCGAGAGCATGGAGGTCCCGGGATATAATGTCACCGGCACCAGCGATTATCTCGACACCAACTCCGTTATTGAGCTTATGTTCGCCCTCAAGCCCGAGGCGAAAAAGATAGGCCTTCTCTATGACGTCGGGCAGGATTCCTCTACCGCCGCGATAGAAAAAGCAAAGGCCGCCCTTGCCGAGCGCGGCGTTGAGGTCATAGAGCACACCGGCTCCACCACCGATGAAATTATCCTTGCCGCGCAGGCGATGGTGAGCGACGGGGTTGACGCCGTCTTCACGCCGACCGACAACACCGTTATGACCGCCGAGCTTGCCATTTATGAAATCTTCGCCGACGCCGGCATCCCCCACTTCACCGGGGCGGACTCCTTCGCCCTCAACGGCGCCTTCCTCGGCTACGGCGTTGACTACGCGAATCTCGGCGTCGAGACCGCGAACATGGCGGTCGAGGTGCTTCTCGGCGAGGGAACCGCGGTCATGGGCGTGAGAACCTTTGACAACGGCACCGCCACCGTCAACACCGAGATATGCGAGAAGCTGGGCTACGCCTTCGACGATGTCAAGGAGCTGTTCGCGCCGTACTGCACGCAGGTAAATCCCATTACCACCGCGGAAAGCTTTTCGTAAAGAGGACTGTATAGATGGACATTTCTTCCGCGCTCTCCCTTGCGCAGACCGCCGTTGAGCTGGGGCTTTTCTGCTCGCTCACGGTTCTGGCGCTGTTTCTGAGCTATAACATGCTCAACGTCTGCGACCTCTCCACCGACGGCTGCTTCACTCTCGGCGCCGCTGTCGGCGCGGCCGTGGCGATTTCCGGTCACCCGTGGCTGTCCTTAATAGCGGCGATGGCGGCGGGCATATGCTCCGGCTATATCACGGCGTTTTTGCAGACGCGCGCCGGAATCAACAGCCTGCTCGCGGGCATCGTCGTCAACACCGGGCTGTACTCCGTGAATATCGCCGTGATGGGCGGCGCGTCGCTTCTGAACATGAACAAGACGGAGACGGTTTTCACCATGATGAAAGCCGCCCTCGCCGGAAGCGCACTCGAAAAGCAATATAAGCTTATAATCGGCCTTATCGCCGTCGCGCTTGTCGTGATTTTTCTCTCGCTATTTTTAAGGACGCGGCTCGGTCTCGCCATCCGCGCCACCGGCAACAATCCCGACATGGTGCGCTCCTCCTCGATAAACCCCGTCTTCACCACCACCGTCGGCCTGTGCGTCGCCAACGCCTTCACCGCGCTCTCCGGCTGCCTGCTCGCCCAATCGCAGAAGGCGCTCGACATAAACATCGGCAGCGGCATGGTCACGATAGCGCTCGCCTCGCTTCTCATCGGCGGCGTGTTCATGGGCAAGGGCGGCATCACCAAGCGCGCGATCGGCGTTGTCGTCGGCGCTATAATCTTCCGCCTCGTGTACGCCGCGGCGCTGCGGCTGAAAATGCCCTCATACATGCTCAAGCTCGTCTCGGCGGTAATCGTGATTCTGGCGATTTCCCTGCCGTATCTCAAACAGAATCTGCCCATGATAAAGCGCCGCCTTACTTACGGCAAGGAGGGGCGAAATGCTTGAACTGAAAAAAATATCCAAAACCTTTAACCCCGGCACGATTAACGAGAAAAAGGCGCTCTCGGAGCTGTCGCTCACGCTCAATGACGGCGACTTCGTCACGATTATCGGCGCGAACGGCGCGGGGAAGTCCACCCTTTTCAACGCGATAAGCGGAAGATTTATAATCGATGCCGGCAGCATAATTCTCGACGGCAAGGACATCACCTTTATGCCGGAGCATAAGCGCGCCCATGTTATCGGCAGACTTTTTCAGGACCCGATGCTCGGCACGTCCCCCGGCATGACCATCGAGGAAAATCTGAGCATGGCGGCAAAACGCGGCGGCTGGTTTTCGCATATCACCAAGGCCGACCGGCAGTTTTTCCGCGAAAAGCTCGCCGCGCTCGATATGGGGCTTGAGGACAGACTCACTCAGCCTGTCGGGCTTCTCTCCGGCGGACAGAGACAGGCGCTCACGCTCATGATGGCGACGATAGTGCCGCCGCAGCTGCTCCTGCTCGATGAGCATACCGCCGCGCTCGATCCCGCCGCCGCCGAAAAGGTGCTCTCCGTCACGAAGAGCATTGTCGCCGAGAACAAAATCACCTGCATGATGATAACCCACAATATGCAGTCCGCCCTCGAGCTCGGCAACCGCACGCTCATGATGGACAGGGGCGGCATCATCATGGATGTGAGCGGAGAGGAAAGAGCCGGCATGACCGTACAGGACTTCCTCGACCGCTTCCGCGCCCGCGTCGGCAAAGACCTCGACAACGACAGAATGCTGATGACGTGATATTAATATTAATAAAGTAGGGAAGAGATTGCAAACCGCAGTCTCTTCCATTTTTTCAGTGAGAAGGATGGAGCTACGCTCAGTGAGGAGTTAGGAGTGAGGATTGAGGAGTTAATGTGTCGCTGACGCGACGATTATATCATGCCTCCCCTTTCAGGGGAGCCTTTAAACCAAAAGAGAAACAGCCCGGGGGTGGGCTGTTTCTCTTTTGCTGTGATTTATGATATTAAATCATTGCGGCGATAAGGCAGGTTAATACGGATATGCTGCTGCTTAATTTACGGGTGACAATCTGCCGCTGTCGATTTCATCCTGTCTCTCTTTATCAGTAACAATTTTAGACTCAGCCTCTGTCGCATCACCTTCACGTTTCTTATCGGTCTCGAT